>JADFZO010000081.1 GCA_015232465.1 Desulfamplus sp. | reverse complement strand
CCATCTTCAACAAAATGCTGCCTAACTCTTTCAACAGTCCGTGTAGCAACATTGTAGGTCTTATGGATTTGTTTATCCTGCCATCTTTTATCACCTTCCTCATCTGCTGCAAGAAGAATATAGGCTCGTTTTACCACAATAGATTTAGAACCTCGCTTGCTTATCAATACCTCCAACTCTGCTCTCTCTTCATCTGTCAAATTTACTCTATATTTCTTTTTCATAGCCACTTTACTCCATCTGTTTTTGATAGTTGTTTATACTAAAATTAGCATTAGCAATTATCCTTCAAAAGCATAGGGTTTGGCAACTATTTTTAGAGTAGTTATATGCGACTATTGAACCTTGAAGGAACACTAGTTTGTTTTGTAGCCCTCTATATTTTTAACATAGAGGCTACAACATCGCTTATAACTTTTTGGCTTATATTCTCTGTTTTGATAATTTTATCTTTAGCCCTTATGTTCAAGCTCATAATACTAAATCCAATGAATGAAATTGCTAAAGTCTTAAAAGATATTTCAGAAGGGGAGGGGGATCTAACAAAAAGACTTCATGTTGATCGCCCTGACGAGATAGGTGAGCTTTGTGCCTCTTTTAACTCATTTATCAAAAGAATGAACAATATAATTGTAGATATAAGTCAGAACGCCCAGACAGTTACTGCAGCATCTGCTGAGGGTTTATCTGTTGCAGAGCAGATGTCAGAAGATTCAGAAGATTTATCAATGCGGGCAAACACAGTAGCAGCAGCATCTGAAGAGATGAGTGCAAATATGGGGTCAGTTGCTGCTGCGTCTGAAGAGTCATCTACAAATCTTAGCATTGTGGCTGAATCTGCAAGTCAGATGAAACAGACTCTTAACGAGGTTGCTCAAAGCTGCTCAAGGGCAAGAATTATATCAGAAAAGGCAACATCAAGCGTTGGAAAAGCATCAGATAAGGTAAAACTACTTGGGGAAGCTGCAAAAGAGATATCTAAAATCACAGAGGTCATCACAGAGATTGCAGAACAGACCAATCTTCTTGCACTGAATGCAATAATTGAGGCTGCAAGAGCTGGTGAGGCTGGAAAAGGGTTTGCAGTTGTAGCAAGTGAGATCAAGCACTTAGCAACTGAGACCACAAACGCAACTCACGACATCATAAATAGGGTTGGGGGAATCCAAAGATCAACTGATGAGACTGTCTTTGAGGTTGGCAACATCTCTGAAGTTATTGTTGAGGTAAATGATATTGTCTCAACCATTGCAGCAGCAATTGAGGAGCAGTCAGCAGCAGCTACCGAAGTCTCTGACAATATCCATTAAGCTAAGAGATATGATAAGCGTATTTAAGGTCTCAACAGAACATCTTGATATTGCTTATGACAAAACGATTTCTAAAGCTGATGTTAATGCTGGTGTAAGCAGCAGTAAATCCTCTAAAAAAGATGAGCAAAAGATATTTGATCTTATAACTTGGGGACCAAAATTGGCAACAGGAATAGAAGAGATTGATCTTCAGCACAAAGAGCTTGTTAGAATGGTAAATGCTCTTCATAAGGCTATGAAACTTAAAGTTGGAATACAAGAGTCTGGCGATATTCTCGATAGCCTTGCCAAATACACACTTTATCATTTTGGACATGAGGAGAAACTATTTAAGCAGTATAACTACCCTGAATATAACGAACATAAAAAGATTCACGAAAATCTTGTAGCAACTGTTGTGGCATTCCAAAAAGATTTTAAGGCTGGCAAGGCATCGCTATCTGTTGATCTTATGAATTTTCTAACAGATTGGCTTAAAAATCACATAATGAAGTGCGACATGAAATACTCCCCATTTTTTAAGAGTAAGGGTTTGTAAAAAAATAGCCTTATGCCTTTAACAGACAAGGCTCTTTTTGATAATTGACAATGTAGTTTTTACCCTCTTTCTCAAAAATAATTACACTCTCAAGATAGCCAACAGTGCCATACTCTTCGTGAGCCAATCCAAGTTTATACTCTTTTAATGGAAATAGATTCCAGTCGTGAGAGACGCAAAGGGCAATCTCGCCTTTTTGGCAACTATTCATCTGTTTAACCATAAAATCAGCTATTGTATCTGCTGCGATTTTAGGATTTTGCATGATTGAATCTGAAATTTCATGGTCAAACCATCTTCTTAAAAACTTTACACTTCCAAGCTCATTTACCAAAGCTATCGCTTTATGAATATCTGTTATGTAAAATGGAGAGAGTTCAACAGCTTGAATGTTGTGGCTGTCAAAAAAAGTTGCGTGAGCTTTGATATAGCCTTTATCAATAAGGTAGGCAGTCTCAATACATCTGCCAAATGGGCTTGAAAAGAGGCGTGGTTTAGGATTTTTTGGCAGTCGAGTTCCAAGTAACATTGCAAACTCTTTGCCCTTTTCAGTAAGCCCCATAAATGGCTCCATTGAGCTATCTGTATGAAAAAATCGATCTGAATGACGCATAATCACGCTAATCTTTTCAGCCCCACTTTTAATAACTTTCCCAATATTTTCTATGGTCTCTTGATGTCTTATCTTCTCTTCTGGTCTCATGTTAAAATAAAATCCTTTTATATAAATAAGTATCAGTTTTTTGTTTTAAAATGTAAGATAGTTTTTATTGCCTAACCAGCCAGTGGTAAGGTCTCCAGTAAATTTGGCTTATCTTTTGTGAAACTCTTATTCTTAGCTCTCCTGCCCTTTCAAGCAGATAGTAGATGGTTGGCACAACTACAAGCGTCAGAAACGTTGCAACAACAAGCCCAAATATCACAACCACAGCCATTGAACGCCACCATTGGCTCGATTCGCTCACCCATGATATGCTCCATGTGTGAAAATCGTAAGAGATGCCAGTAACCATTGGAATCAGACCCAAAATTGTGGTTACAGCGGTCAACATAACTGGACGCAGGCGAGTTGCTCCAGCAGAGACCACTGCCTCTTTTAGTTCAAATCCCCGCTCTCGTAGTTTATTTATATAATCAATAAGAACAATGGCGTTATTTACAACAACTCCAGCCAAAGAGATAACCCCAACGCCAGTCATAATAATTCCAAACGATGATTTATAGAGTGCAAGACCTAAAAAAGCCCCGCCAAGCGATAGAATAACTGAGGTCATAATTATAAATGGCTGAACGATTGAGTTAAACATTGTAACTAAAATTAGAAATATGAGCAGCAGTGCAACCATGAAGGCTTTGCTTAAAAAATCTTCAGACTCTTGTTGGAACTCAAATTCACCAGTAAATTTAATTTTATAACCAGGGGGAATATTAAATTTTTCCAAAATCTTTGCTGCCTGCTCTCGAACAACAGCACCCGGAATTTTATCCTCATCAACATTTGCCTTAACTGTTACTACCCGCTCGTTGTTGATTCGGACAATATCGCCAATTGAGCCAGTAAATGTTACCTCAGCAAGAGTTGATAACGGTATCATTGTGCCAGTGGGTGTTGGAAGCATCAACTCATGCAGAACATCAACAACCTTTCTATCCCCCTCTTTTAGCTGAACTGTGATGTCATAATCATCATCACCTTGCCTAAATGTTGAGACTTGAAGACCATTGTATGCACTTTTAAGAGCAAATCCAATGCTATCAGTTGTCAGACCAAAAAGGGCAGCTTTTTGTCTATCAACCTTAACTTGAACAGATGGAATCCCCTCAACAAAGTCATCTCGAATATCCTCAACATAAGGAATCTCAACAAGAACATTTTTTATCTTTTTTGCAATATCTCCCAAGACTTGAAAATCATCTCCTGATATTTCGATATTTATAGGAGCACCTGTTGGGGGACCCTCCTCTTCCATTGCAATTGTTATTTTACCGCCCGGAATATCTTTTACACGCTCTCTTATCTCTTCAACTGTCTTGTAGGTTGTCTCGCCTCTCTCTTGAAGCTCTAAAAATCTAACTCCTATGTGGTTTGGGGTGTTGGCAGAAAAGGCTGAACCTCCCTCTGGAGCAATTGTACCGTTTGCGTAGATAGTTTTTATGTTCTCTATATCACTTGGACCAAAAAACTCTTGGTTATCTGCTTTTGTATGGAGTTTTGGCTCTAAGCCCCCTCCTGATATTGCAAACTCTACCCTCTTTATAATTTTATCAACATAATCAAGATCAGCACCCTCTGGGGTATCAAGATTTATGTAGATTCCTTTGGGTTCAATTTCAGGGAAAAACTCAATCGGTTTTTCAATGCCCACAACTAAAAACCACACCTCAATCATCATAACCAGCAGACCAAAAGAGATTCCAACAACAGTCAAAGGAATCTCAAGAGCAAAAGAGAGCAGTGAGGCATAGAATTTAATAAAAAAACCCTTTATTGCTGCTGGCTGATCAACTGCCTTTGAAATCTCCTCCATAGTTTTAGCACTTTGAGTGCTAAACTCTTTATCTTTTAAATATGTTCTGTTTTTCTCTTTCATTAAAAGAGATGCCAATGCAGGGTTAATCACCAAAGCAACAAAGAGACTTGCAGTTAGTGTAATTATTAGGGTAGTTGGCAGATAGCTCATAAACTCGCCCATTATTCCGGGCCAAAATAGCATAGGCAAAAATGCACCAAGAGTTGTTAAGGTAGAGCCAATAACAGGCCACGCAACCTCTGAGGTTGCCTTTATTGCTGCATCTATCCTGCCTGCCCCTTGCTCCATAAATCTGTCAATATTTTCGATAATTACAATTGCATTATCAACAAGCATTCCCAAAGCCAAAGTTAAGCTAAATAGAACCACCATATTGAGCGTAATGCCCATAATATAAAGTACTATGAACGATAGAAACATTGAAAATGGAATTGCAATGCTCACTAAAATTGCGTTTCTAAATCCCATTGTTAAAAAAATAACAACCATAACAAGCAAAAGCCCTGAATAGATGTTATTTTCAAGGTCTGCTACCATATTTTGTATATCTTTGGTTTTATCCATTACTTTGGTGATCTCAGTGCCAGGGGGCCACGAGTGCATCTTGTCTGCAATAATTTTGTCAACCTGCTGGCTTATTGCAATGATATTTTCCCCAGATCGCTTTTTTACAGCGATATTAACAGCCTCACGACCATCAAGGCGTGAACGGCTCATCTCCTCTTTAAAACCATCAACCACCTTTGCCACATCTTTAAGATAGATTGGTTTGCCATTGTGAATTCCAAGCACAAGTCCATATATCTCCTCTGGAGTCTTAAACTCTCCTGGCACCCTTAACTGAAATCTGCCGTTTCCAAGTCTGATTGCACCGCCTGAGTTGTTCTGATTTTCACTCTGTACAGCACTTTGAAAATTCATAATGGTTAAGCCATAATAGGCTAACTTTTCAGGTGAGACCTCAACCCGTATCTCTCGCTCTAAGCCTCCTGTAACATCAACCCCTAAAACTCCAGTTACAGCCTCAATCTCATCTTCAAGATCATCGGCAATCTTTTTAAGGGCGGGCAGCCCACAAGTTCCAGAGATAGAGAAAACCACAATCGGCATCTCAGAGAAGTTGACCTCAAACACATAAGGATCATCTTCAAGATCGTGCGGCAGATCGCCCATTGCCTCATCAACCTTGTCTTTTACATCTTGCAGAGCCTTGTCAATGTCTGTTCCAGTAACAAACTCAATATTTATAGATGATAGCCCTTCAGAGCTTACAGATTGAAGTTTTTTTAGCCCATCAAGACCTTTGAGTTTTTTCTCTATCTCAATAGTTATAGATGTCTCTATATCTGATGGTGAGACTCCGCGATAACTTGTTGAGACAAAGACATTTGGAATTGTGATGTCAGGATCGCTCTCCCTTGGAAGTGTGTTGTAGCAATAGACACCAAAAATGGTGATAAGAATTGAAAGAACAACAACGCTTATGCTATTTTTAACTGCTATATTTGGAATAATCACAATCCATACTCCTCAAGTTCGGTTACAGTATGAACAACTTTGATTGCCTGCCCATCTTCTATATCCCGATGCCCCTCAACTATAAGGTTTTGACCAGCTTCAAGCCCCTCTTTAATCTCAACAAGCCACCCCTGCATTATACCAAGTGATACCTCTTTTTTTATAGCAACCCCATTCTCTTCAATAAATACAAACTGCTCATCACCTCGTGAGATTACGCTGTAAAATGGAATTGCTACACTCTTTTTTACCTCTTGTTTTATAATATTGGCACGAATAAACATGCCTGGTAAAATTTTTCTATCTTGATTCTCAAGTGCAAGCTCTAATCTGTAGATACGTGATAATGTATCAGAAATAGGAGAGAGAAAATATTTTTCACCAGTAACCTTAAGATCATTGAGTGCCTTGATATTTAGCTCAACATGATTAATGGTTGCGACTGCTGGCATATCAGATTCAGGAATACCAACAACAGCTTTTACCCTATCCATCTGAACAATTTGGCACACAGGATCGCCAACAGATAGAAGCAGCCCCTTTTTTGCATCTAATTTTGTGATAACCCCAGAGATTGGGGAGTTGATAACACAGCGGTTGAGCATAAGGCGGGCATTTGCAACCTCAGTTGAAGCAAGGGCAACATTGGTCTGTTTAGCTTCGATCTGTGCTTGAGAGACTATCCCTTTGCTGTAAACCACCTTATCACGATTTAACTCTGCAACTGCTAACTTATAGTTTGCCTCTGCACGACTCAGGGCAATCTTGTAATCATCTGTCTGAACGCGTGCAATAACTTCACCACTTTTAACCTCATCTCCCTCTTTTACAAGAATCTCAACAATTGAGCCATGTATCTCTGATTTGAGAGTAAGGTCTGTCCAAGGCTCAATACTTCCTGGCAGATTCATGCTCTCTGTTATAGTTCTTAATTTAAGAGGCATTATAACCGTATTTATCAGGGGCTTATCTTTTATAAGTGCAGAGGCTTTTTCTGTCTCAATACTTTTCATTTTATCTTTTATAGTACCAAACAGCACCATTATTAGAACAATCATTCCAAGAAGAATAACCCTTGGAATTGAACGCCATATAAAATAAAGAATCTTTGCACGAGATGAGCGTGGTTTATAGTTATCTTCGCTGTTCATCTTTTAAGTTTTCCTAAAATTTAAATTGATTACCCGCAGACCCTCTAAACCATGAACTCTCATGGGTTTAGGAACAATATAGGATCAATAACAGCCATCTTATCATATCCAATCTTGCATGTGCAAGATTGGTGAAGAGCATTTTCTCCATCTTTATTCTACCCAATCTAAAATCTCTTAGCTCTTATTGTATTTTTGGGTCTTGCTATGATAAGAGAATATTGTACACTTTTCAATCCATAAGGAGTCGAGTCCACTATGGATAAAATAAAAATATTTAAATCATTAACCAAATTTTTAAGGAGCAATTAGAAAAAGATGAGAAGCTGTTTTAAAAGTGTTGTAACCGCAACCTGTTTAGCTGTTGCTATTTGTGCTATCTGCCTGATGAGCTTACTGTTTGCTACTCAAACCGCACAGGCTGGAAACATCTATGATAAAGATGGATTTAAATTAGATTTTAGTTTTGAGGCTGCTGCTATCTACATAAAAAGCGATAACACATATTTTGGGGCAGGGCAGAACATAACTTCTAAAAAAGATATTTACTGGACCGAGTATTACATCAAGCCCTCTCTTAGCTCAACCTATACGCTTGGAAACTCAACCACTATTTACGCAAATCTTGCAGCAATTGGTCAGGCAACGCGTGGAGATGGAAATATCAACTCTTCTGATAATGGCGATGACATGGCTATTGACAAGGCATACATTGGCTGGAAATCTGGTAAGCTCTTTGAGACTGAAGACCTATTTGATCTATCAGTTGGTCGCCAAAATTTCTTAGTTGGTCGCGGTTTTTTTATGTATAAACAGGGCGGAGACGATCCCAGTGCATATTGGCTTGCACCAAATTCTCACTTTAATAACACTGCAATTGCTCGAATAAACTGGAAACCTGTTCGTGCTGATTTTGCATGGGTTCAGACAAATGAGGCGTCATCTGATACTCAATCTTATGGTGTGAATATCGAATATTTTAACGAACAATTTGCAGCATTAGATCAGGCAACTCTTGCTGTTGCATATTTTAATACAGCAGAATCTGACAAATCTGGCTGGGATGGGCTTGATGTTTATAATATTCGTGCCAATTTTGCACCTCTTGCAACAATGGGTATGAGCGACCTCTATATATCAGCAGAGTATGTTAAACAGGAAAACAGTGGCAGCCATGATGTTGATGCTGATGCCTATTTTGCAGAGATTGGTTATAACTTCTCTAAAGTTCTATGGACACCAAAACTATTTTATCGTTATGCCTATTTTAGCGGAGATGATCCAGCTACAGTTACAACTGATGAGAGTTATCAATACTATTTTGAAGGTGGCACAGGTTGGGGTACATGGTACACAGAGATACTTGGAGACTACTACGGATTTAATAACAACAGCCAAAATCAGATTCAGCTTGAAGTGCACCCTTCTGAGTCTCTTTCCGCAGGTATTATCTACTACTCAATGGATAGTGATGAGGGTAATAAAAAGATTGGTGATGAGCTAAATATCTATGCTGATTATGTTATAAATGATTGGGTCTCTATTGGTGGCTGTTATGCGTGGGCATCTCCTGATGCTGTTGCAAAATCTGAGTTTGGCTTTGATAATGCACAAAAGATTGAACTATACACTTATCTATATTTTTAATAATGAGGTGTTAATAAAAAATAGGGGCGTAGCACGCTACGCCCCTACATAATATATAATCAATAATTTTTGTAGGGGTGCAGCGTGCCGCACCCATCTCATATTTATAAATGCTTACGCCCCGCCCTGTTCCTCTCCATTATAGAGCCTGCCATTTTTTGTTTTCAGAAAATCGCTTAACGATATATCTTCTTGCTTTATAAAACCCTTATCTGGCAAAGAGCCACTACTCACCATCTCAATAACTGCACAGGCTGAGGCAGCAGTTGTCCACGAAATGGCACGCCACTCTTTACCATCAATCGTTACTGGATAGTATGATCGCACAAACTCATCGCGAAATAGCCGTCCATCTTTCCAACCTTCCGCAGATGCGTGAATATAGACCACATCATCACTTACAGAGGGCTTTGCATTGGTTAAAATCTCTCCTGCAAGTTTGCGATTTTCACGCATTAAAAGCTCGTGAAAAAAGAAGTTCATAAGTTTTACGTGTCCAGGATAGCGAATGCTCTTGTAATCTAAATTATCGACCTTTCCTAAATAGGTTTGGCACATTGTTCCAAGTCCGCCTGATGTTGTAAAAGCCTCAAGCTGAATGCCGTGGATAAATAGCTGCTCTATCCACTCCATTGGTGAGACCAATTTTTGTTGACCATTTTCAATAACTTCGCAATCATTTAGATACTCATTTACGACCCCTTCAGGAGACCAGTTAAATGAGTAGCCCAAAAGACCAGTAGGATTTTGGGGAAGTGCTCCAACTCTAAGTTTAATACTTCGTATTTTTGTAAAGTTTGAAGCTAACGCTGCCCCAACAATTCCGATAAACCCAGGTGCAAGTCCGCATTGAGGAGCCATCACACAATTTGCAGTCTCGCTCATCTTTATAATAGCCTTTGTGGTTGGCACATCTTCTGTAAGATCAAAGTAGTGAATCCCAAGTTTATGGGCAGAGGTTGCAACATCAACATTATAGTTATAGGGCAGACAAGAGATTACAGCATCAAAATCTTTTAATTTCTCCTCTAAACCTTCGGTGTTTGTCATATCAGATGTGATTGAGGCAAAAGGCAAATTATCTTTAGGATAAAGATCAGCTCCAGTAACTTCAAATCCTGTTTTATTAAGAAGTGTCCCAACAAGAGTTCCAACTCTTCCAAGCCCCAACACTAATATAGATTTTATTTTCATAACTTTAATACCTCTTTTTGTGTTTTTTTAAGATAATTATTTATGGTGATTTAAGAGCCTCTCTAACTTTAGCAGACAGATCATTAATTGAGAATGGTTTATGTATAAAGTGCACTCCATCATCAAGAACCCCCTGTTTAGCAATAATATCAGCAGTGTAACCAGACATAAAAAGGGTCTTGATATTTGGACAGATTATATTGATTCTATCTAATAGCAATCGTCCTGTCATTTCAGGCATAATCACATCAGTTAAAAGAAGATCGATAGTCCCATCATATTTTCCTACAATTTCAATAGCTTCAGAGGGTAGGGTAGATGCTAAAACATTGTACCCCAACTTTTCAAGCAAGAGCTTTACCATATTTAAAATTGCTGGTTCATCTTCAACAACTAAAATGGTTTCAAAGCCCTCTTTTGCAGGTATGCCAATGCAGGAGTTGCAGGAGTTTTGTAAGCTCTCTTCATCTTCTTTATAGCGTGGAATGTATATAGTAAATGTTGTGCCTCTGCCCTTTTGGCTATCAACATCTATAAAGCAGTGGTTCTGATTTAAGATGCCATAAACCGTAGAAAGCCCAAGTCCAGTCCCTTTTCCTATCTCTTTGGTTGTGTAAAATGGCTCAAATATGTTTGACATATCCTCTTTATCAATCCCAGAGCCATCATCGCTTACTGTTAATTGAACATAATCACCGGGAATAAAGCTGTTTTGATGGGAATCGCACCACTCTTTATTTAAGGTTATCATATCAGTTGATATTGAGATATTTCCAACCCCTTCAATAGCATCTCTTGCATTAACACAAAGATTTGCAAGAATCTGATCAACTTGCGATGGATCCATACAGACATTCCAGAGATCATCTGCAGGTAGCCAATTTAATGTTATATCTTCGCCAATAAGACGTTTAAGGATTTTAATCATACCCTCAATAGAGTCGTTAAGATTTATAAGCTTTGGGGAGATGGTCTGTTTTCTTGCAAATGCCAAAAGGTGGCGGACAATATCAACAGATCGCTGTGCAGCATTTTGAATCTCTTTAAACTCATCGTAAAATTGGTCATGCCGAGTCATGCTATCAATAGCAATCTCTGTATAGCCAAGTATTACGCCAAGCATGTTATTAAAATCATGAGCAACGCCGCCAGCCAATCTACCCACTGCCTCCAATTTTTGGGCATGGTTTAATTGGGATTGTAGCCTCTCGTGCTCCTCTTCAATTTTTCGCCTCTCAAGCTCTCCAGCAGCACGCGGGGCAACTATCTTTAAAAGAGACTCCACCTTTTTTGACTCTTTTAATTCACAATAGCCGATAATGGCAATAAGACCAATTATCTCGCCTTTTGAGTCTAACAAAGTTGTGCCAAAATAGCTCTCAGCCATCAAATCTTGAAGAGCCAAATCATTTGGAAATAGCTTTCGCACCTCTTTTGGATAACAACAAATCGCATTAGAGTTTATAACCTCGCCACATGGGGTATCTTTTAAGGAGTATTTAACATTGGTCTCAAATTTGCCGCAGTTATAGACAGCAACAGTTTGAGCCATCAGCCCATCTTTATCTACGCTATCAATACATACATACTCCATTGCAAGAGTTTGAGATAGATAGCGTGCTAAAGATTCAAAAAAATCCTCACCAGTTGCAGGCAGACCACATGTTAGCAAAAATGAGAGTGCGTCTTCCATCTCTTTTCGCTCAGTTATATCTATCTCAGAGCCAGCCATTCTAAGAACCCTTCCATCTCTATCTCTCAAAGCTTTGCCACGATCAATTATCCATCTCCATGTGCCATCTTTGCATTGGATTCGATACTCTTCATTAAAAACTTCTGTTTTACCTCTGAAATGTGCATAACTTTAAAGTGGGTCAACGGGTATCAGGAGAAGGACACCTTACATGCGGAACTTGCAGAAATTGCAGGGCAGGCAAACGCCACC
>JADFZO010000080.1 GCA_015232465.1 Desulfamplus sp. | reverse complement strand
TTTCCAAACGCACCCATTACAGCTTTAAATAAAATAGATTGCGTTACTGGCTTAATTATAAAACCATCAAGACCTATCTGTTTTGCCTTACCCATCAAATCTTCGCTGCCATGACCTGTAACCATAACAATCTTAGGAATCTTAGTAAGGTCTGAGTCCTGCTGTATCTGTCTTGCTGTCTCAATGCCGTCCATTAACGGCATCTCCCAATCCATAAAGACAAGACTATAGGGCTGCTTATTTACAATGGCTTCTCTCTTTATAATCTCAAGAGCCTCTTTACCTGACGATGCTCTATCTGCACTAAAACCCAACTGCTCAAGATAGCTCTTTAAAATCTGACGGGAGGCTTCGTTATCGTCAACCACAAGCATTCTCATCTCTTTAATATCTTCTGGCAGAACAAGACGAGGCTTTTCAATCTTATCATGCCGTCCAAATTTGGCAGTAAACCAGAATGTGCTGCCCTGACCCGCTATACTGTCAACTCCAATCTCTCCGCCCATCATCTCAGATAACTTCTTGCTGATTGTAAGCCCTAAACCTGTTCCACCATATTTACGGGTGGTTGATGCGTCAGCCTGCTGGAACGACTGAAAGAGTTTTCCTCGCTGCTCTTGGGTCAAACCAATTCCTGTATCTTGAACCTCAAAACGGATAAATGCCGAATCTTTATCACACTCAATAAGTTTGATAGATACTGTAATTTCTCCCTTTTCAGTAAATTTAACAGCATTGTTGGCAAGATTGAGTAGAATTTGTCCAAGTCTGAGAGGATCACCTCTTAACGCTGTTGGCACATCAGAATCTATTGCAAAGAGCAGCTCAAGCCCCTTCTCCTGTGCTTTTAAAATCACCAAACTGCCAAGATTGCTTAAAACATCACCTAAATCAAACTCAACTGACTCCATGTTCAGCTTGCCAGCCTCAATTTTAGAAAAATCGAGAATATCGTTGATTATTCCTAAAAGATTTTGAGAAGAGAGATAGACCTTGTTTATGTAGTCTTTCTGTTTTGGATTAAGGTCGGTTTTTAGGGCTAAATGGCTAAGTCCAATAATAGCGTTCATAGGGGTACGAATCTCGTGGCTCATGTTGGCAAGAAAATCGCTTTTTGCACGAGTTGCTGCTTCTGCATCTTTTTTGGACTCTTCAAGATCGTCCATAATATTTAACATGGCACGCCGTGCTTTTGATAACTCTTCAACCTGATTTGTAAGAGCATAAGTTGCCTTTTCAGCCTTCTCTTTTGCTGCCCGCGTCTCTTTAGCAAATTGTTCCAGCTCTTCATTTTTTTTAAGAAGATCGCTTAAAAGCTCCTCTCTTGAAGGTTTGAAAAGTATCTGCCGCTGACGTTCGATAGTATCATCAGATATTGATAGGTTTGGGTCTGAAAAAGAGATAAACCCATAGGCTTTTGTCGATAAGTTATCTTGATCCTCTTCAATGTTGTAGGTATCGAAAAAACGAGGGGCTGCTGGATTCAGTCTAACTTTATTACGATAGATGAATGTAAATCCAAGACCATTGCCGTCAATACGTGAATAACCTTTTATATGGCTACGATTTTTTATGCTGATAGTAATATCAACACCAGATGCAATAGTGCACCCAACACGTGCAAGTTCTGAAAATACAGTGGTCAATCTTGCTGAATAAATATCGTTATATCCCAATGCTTCAGATAATGTGTAAATCTTTCGTAATGTTTTACGTAGAGTATTAGTGTTATCTATCGTCAATCTGCCAAGTTCAATCATATTCCATACCTCAAAACAATACACGAAGAGTCATCATTGCCTTTACTAAAAAGATCGAGCATATTGTTTGCAATCTCGTTAGCTGATCCCTTTAAAAGTTCAGGGTAATCTCCAAAATTTATATGCTCTTTCACACCATCAGATGTCAAAATAAGGGTATCGCCAGAGTAGAGTTTTAACTGCCTCTCTTTTGGAGAGCTGCTCATATAGCCTATGATTCCATCTCTTGGCATTAAAATAAGATTTCGGCTACTTAAAACCCGCGTGTTGATGTTGCCAATACCTGAATAAAGCAGAACTCCATCATTAAGGTTGATTCGGCACAAAGCTGCAACTGCACCCCTTGTCCCTTTAAGATGCTCGTGCAGACCTTTGATTATTTCAATCAAATTTAAATGGTAGTTTTCTAATAGATATTTTTCTGCAATAAGAGCAACATCATAAGCCTCTTTGCCATGCCCAAGAACATCAACAAGAGCCACAAAACATTGATCATCAGATACGACAGCAACGCCAGTATCTCCACACTCATCTTCCCAGCCAGTAAGAGAGCGTTTTGCAATATGAAAGTCAATTTTAGCCAACTGTTATTATCTCCATTTCTTTGCAATAACAAGAGTCCCATTTTCAGGAGAGGATTCAATAAAGAACTCGTCCATTATTCTTTTTACGCTCGGCAGCCCAAGACCAAGACTGTTGCCAGTGCTAAAATGCTCCTGCATTGCCCTGTCTATATCTTCAATACCAGAGCCATTGTCTTTAGCAATAATCTCAATGCCTCTGCTATCATGGTTTTTACTAATAGTCCTAAGTATTACAAAACCTTTTTTAGCATAACGGATAATATTGGTTGATAGCTCTGAAGCTGCAGTTGCTATCAAAAATTGTTGAGCCTCATTAAATCCTATTTGAGCTGCCATCTGTCTGGTTGTGTAAATAACAACTGCATTGTCAACTGATTCGCAAACATCAATAGTTGTCTCTTCAATAATTTTATTCATAGCCAATATTGTCATCAGAAATATCATCAATTTTAATAGATTTCTGATACTCCAACAGTTCAAATCCATCTTCTATTGTTACTGCGGTAAATATGTTGTCAAATTGTACATCAAGATCGATAAGGGCAGAGGCAACACCGGGTTGAAAACCAACAAAAACAACATACGCCCCAAGCATGGAGATCATATTTGCAGACTCTTTAAGCATCTCAAAGGTAAATGAATCAAGAAACTTTACAGCAGAGACATCAATAATGACATCTTTTGCACAGGTCAATTTTACCTTCTCTAAAACAGCTCTTTGAAATAGCTCTATATAATCATCATGCACTTCGCTATTTAAAGGGGCAATAATACAGCCATTTATACTCTGAATGTTCACTATTGATAGAACCGAACGATCACCCATGTTTATCAGCTCCAGACCATTTTTATCTTATTTTTTACTGATTACCTCAAATTTTAGCAGTGCAAATGCGTCAGAAAGAGCATCTTCAAGTGTGGAGTTGGTATTTATCTCACCAAGATCAATACCCAACTGGACAATAGCTTGAGCCACTGCTGGCGATATGCCTGAAATTATGCAGCGGCACCCCATCAATTTTGTCGCCTTTGCAATTTTAATCAGATGGTTAGCAACAGCAGTATCAACAGCAGCCACTCCGTGAATATCAAGAATAATAACTTTGGCTGAGGTCTGTGTAATCTCTTTTAGCATGGTATCCATCATCTGCTGGGCACGCATTGAATCAATTACCCCAACAACAGGGATAACCACAATCCTGTCCCACAGTTTTATGGCTGGGGTTGATATCTCCATGATGATTTTATTTTGTTCTCGTAATTTCTGCTCTTGTCTCACCCGTTCAGTATTATCGAGTATATACTCTATCCCTCCTATTATGTTGCCGTTATCATCTTTAAGTGGTGCTGTTGTATATTCTATATAAATCACCCTCTCATCTATGTTGACCTGATTACGAGCTGTGAATCTTTCCCCCCCATCAATAACCTTTTTCATTCTGCAATCAGATGTTTGGCAATGGGTAGAGTTAAAGATTGAGTAGCAGTAACTGCCCTTTATCTCCTCAAAGTTTTTACCAATAAAACGACAGCCAGCCTGATTCATAAAAATAATTTGCAAGTTTGGGTCAACTGCCATAACAGGGGTTGGAATCTGCTGTAGAATCTGCAAAGCTAAATTGCCATCAATCTGATTACTGCTTGAATTTTTTTGTTTTTCTGCATTCATGTTATTGCCTTTTCTATTTGTGTTGTTGATTTTTCTAAATTTTTCATATTCAATGCAAAACTGTTGCTTTATTATTCAACGATCTTATATTTTTTCCCTTTGCCCAACTCTTCTCTCAACTGATTAATCTCCTCTTTTAGATTAATCATACGCTCTTCTCGATTTATGGTTAGACGACTAAATTTTTCTAAATCTTCCATCTGTGCTTTTAGCTTCTGTTCTGCATTTTTACGCTCTGTTATATCTTCTAAGGCTACAATAACTTCAGTTGGATTCTGTCCAGCATTTACAGGGTTGAATTTCATGTGAAGAGGCACAGTTTTTCCTCCTGTGGCAGAGGTATAATTAGCCTCATATTCTGAGGTTTCACCTGTAATTGCCATTCTAAGAGCCTCTTGCATTCCTTCATCTCGTCCCTGCTTTAAAGAGTTAAAACCAATTAACCGTTCGCGAGTTGAACCCATCAAATAGACAAATTTTTCATTGCAATTGATAATTGTCCCTTCAGCATTTATACGAATCATGCCCAGAGGCGAACTTTCAAAAATCTTTTGGTGCTGTTTTGCAATCTCCAATATCTCATCTTGAGTCTTTTTTCGCTCTGTTATGTCTAAATATGAAGAGAGAACAAGATTAACTGAATTATCTTGATTTCTCAAACATGAGATTGAGATATTTGTATAGACAATAGTGCCATCTTTGCGGATAAACCGTTTATCCATGCTATAATTATCTATCTCTCCTGCAAGCATACGATCAAAATTTTTTATATCTTCTTGAAGGTCGTCAGGGTGCGTGATGTCTGCCCATGTTGTTTGACGCAGCTCTTCAAGCGTATAACCAAACATATCTTGAAGCCGTCTATTTGCCTCAATCCAACCTTTTTGCGGGTGAGTAACAGCCATTCCAATCTGTCCATACTCAAAATATCCACGAAAACGCTTTTCACTCTCTTTTATAGCCTCTTCAGCTTTCTTCCGCTCTGTTATATCTCGCACAGATCCTACTGCAAACCACTCTCCTTGAATCTGAAAAGGGGAGAGAGATACTTCAACAGGAAAACTTTTCCCAGCACGGTTCACTGCTGTTATTTGAGTTGTTACCCCCAAAACAGCCCCTTCTCCAGTCTCAGCAAATTTTTTAAGCCCTGCTCTAATACGCTCTATAAATTCAGAGGGGGCTGCCATATCGTGAAAATCTCTGTTCATTGCCTCTTCTTCTGTATAACCAAAGAGCTTCTCCGCTGCCTGATTCCAGAACTTGACAGAGCCTTGAGAGTCAAGCATCACAAGAGCGTCAGCCATAGCCTGACCCATAGCCTTTATTTTACGCTCCATATTTTCACGCTCTTTTATTGCTTTGCCAAGTCGGCGATTCCAAAGCAGAACAAAGATAGTTGTCCCTAAAAGAAGAGCAGCAATTGGTCCAAAAAACCACCAATCAATACCTTTCTCATATTTGATAGCTAACCAGCGATTTTTTATTGCACTCTTATCCTGCTCACTCATGCTTGACAATGCTTTATCCAAAGCTGAGGCAAGAAGCGACCAATCTTTTCTGATACCAAATGATAGATCGTAGTTATAGGGGGTTGAAGCTGCAATCCTTAAATTTACAATCCTAAGATGCTCAATCGTGTAAGCAACAGCCCCTAAATTATCAATAAAGACATCAAACTTACCCTCAGAGAGCTTAATAAGTGCAGTTTCAATATCAGGGGCAGTTAGCAAAAGAAATTCTGGATAATCTCGCCTTAGATTTGCCTCAATCATCTGCCCTTTAATCACGCCAATTTTTAAGCCATGAAGCTCTTTTAATCCACTTACAATCTTATCTTTTCGTGAAACTATAACTGATGGAAATGTTATGTATGGCTTGGTAAAATTCATAAACTTTGTTTGAACTAATGATGGAGTTGCTTTAGAAATAACATCAATCTTACCACTCTTTAGCTTTTCAACAGCCTCTGTCCATTTAATATGCTTTTCTGGAACAATATTAAGCCCAAGTCTCTTTGCAGCCTCAATTATAAAATCAGCACTAATACCAGAATAGAGTCCATTCTCATCAATATACTCAAAAGGAGGGGATAGGTTGTCAACTCCTAAACGTATCTTTCTGTCAGGAATATTATCAATAAAATCTTGCTCCTCTTTAGTTAAAACAACCTGAACAAGTTTGGTTGATGTTGTAGATTTAAATATTTTTTTCTCTCCATCGTTGCTATTTTCGCCTGTTAGCCACTTTTCGTGCAATTTTCGTATCTCATCTTCTGATATAGCTGCCATTCCCTTATCAATAATAGTGGCTAAGGTTTTCATCTCCTTTCTGACTCCAATGTGCAATGGAATCGGTTTGCTCTCCTCAAGCCCAAGATCACCTCCAACTTTAAGGTTTGTTATCTGAAGCTGATTTGTTATGTAGTCAACAACTGGCATAAGATCAAAAAGGGCATCAGCCCTGCCAACAGAGACAGCTCGAATAGAGGCAGAAGTATCAGGAACTTCAACTATCTCTATCTGCGGGTGATTTTTTTGAAGAACCTCTTGAAGAAAAAAACCTTTTGGAACAGCAAATTTTTTGCCATATAACTCTTTTATTGAAGAGACGGTTGGAAAGTCAGCTCTTGTGTATAGCATCTGGATCATTGAGACATAGGAGGGGGTATATTGAAGAAACTCTTCACGTTCAGGGGATTTGGCGATATTGAGCATTACATCAAGCTCCCCTTGTTTTATCATATCAAGAAACTGATCCCATGATGGTCCGTTTATAAATTTGATCTCAAGACCTGTTTTTTGTGCAAGAAGGGTCATATAATCAATTGAAAAACCCTTTGGAACACCCTTTTCATTAAAGTTAAACGGAGCCCAATCAGTTTCATTATGAACCCTGATAACTCCAGAGTTTGTTATAAAATATCTTTCCCGATCTGTAAGCTCGGAGTTAAACTCTTGTGGAATAGATGCTTTAAGGTTTGCACAAACAGATAAAAAAGATAGAATAACTATTATGAAAATAGTTAATATCTTGTTTAATATGGTGCTTTGGCTAAATTTTAAGTTCAAATCTCTTTCCCAAATTTCTTTTAATTTACTCATAACCTACTTTATCTAAACGCCCCGCTTAGTTGTTTTACAACAACATAGACTCTATTTTTGCCAGTATATCACTAAATTTTGCAGCTTTTGACATCATGTGCTGTTTGCCAACCATTCCATTTTTTGTATCAGAGGGCATTACAAGCGAAGAGCAAAACAAAATTGGAATATCTTTAGTCTCCTGATTGTCCATTAATGAACGAGCAACATCACCACCGTCCATACCGGGCATCTCAATATCGCACACAATCAAGTCTGGCTTTTCTGTCTTGGCAAGCTCTAAGGCTAATTTTCCTTTGTTGGTAAAAACAACAATAAATTTTCCAGTCTTCTCAAGTTTTGTTTTAAGCAAAGTAGTAACTGCTGGATCATCATCAACAACCATTATCTTCTTTAAGTTTTCCATAATTTAAATCTCTCCTTTTCATAAAAGTATAAAATTTTAATCTATAGTAATGTATCGTATCTCTATATTGTTTAAAGAGTTTTTCAGCAGATCTACATTATTTTTAATAGTTTGAAAATCGTGCTCTCTTGCTGCCTCTTCAATTAAAGAGCCAATTGAGCCTTGCTCTTTAAAACCATACATATTAAATCCACCTTTAAGTTTGTGCCCCAATTTCTGAATTATTTTATAGCTATTCTCTGTTAAAAAGGGGGATTCAGATTTTATAATAATCTCCTCTATCTGTTCAATTTCAGATTTTTTATCGATCATAAAAGATGGAATTAAATCTTCAAGATCAGAATCAATCTCAACTTGGTTTTTATGGTGCTGCTTGCTATTTGTATCCTGATTATCATTTTGATTTTTAAAAAATTGTAAAATTGATTCGCGTAATTGTCTGCTGTTTACTGGCTTTGAGAGATAGGCATCAAAACCTATATCAAGGCAGTTTTGACAGGTATTTGAATCATCATGCCCTGACAGGGCAATGACAATGGCATTTCTCTCTCTATTTGATTGCTCACTCTCCCATCTTCGCATTAAGCTAACCGCCTCTATGCCGTCCATTACAGGCATCTCCATATCCATAAATATCAGATCAAAGTCTCTTGCTTTAAATTTATTAAGAGCAGATTGCCCATTATCAGCAAGCTCTATATCAAGTTCAGGATAATTTAGATATTTTTTTAAAATAAGCAAATTATACTCATCATCATCAACAACCATAACTCTAAGTTGAGGAGGAAGTTGGGGTAAAGTTGAAATTGCTTGATTTGAAGCTGCTGACTCTGAAATTGCTGTGCGATCTATTTTTGCATATTTAAGAGTTAATGTAATGGTTGTTCCATCAGCTTCACTGGTTGACATCAAAATCTCTCCGCCAAGTGTTTGAGCCATAAGTTTAGCTGAATAGGTGCCAAGACCCGTCCCCCCTTTTTTTTCAGCAGTTGCATATTTTTCAAAAAAATTATCTCTGATAGATAATGGAACGACCCCTTTATTGTGAATTGCTATCTCTACTTGTTCGGTTTCAAAAATTTTGTTTAATAGCTTAATCGTAACTGTCTCACTGTTTGGCGATGCTTCAACAGCATTTTTTATCAAATTGGCAAACATGGAGTAGCAGAGTAGCTCCTCACCTAATACGCCAAAAATATCACAATCAGAGGCAACCCGAATATTGTTAGCTAAATCATTAATCAAGAGATTAAATTTTATTGCCTTTGCATCAGTTAGACTACGCAGATCAAAAATGATCTTTTTTATGACACTCAAAATATTTAAAGGAACTGGATTTAATTTATAGCTGCCTTTCTCCATCTTAAACATATCAAGAGAGAGGTTGATCATGTTTAGCATTATGTGCCCTGACTGTTCAATCATCTCAAGGAGTTCAACCTGATCTGGTGCAAGACGGCAGCTATCTTGGAGCAAAATTCGAGGTATGGAGATAATGCTGTTAAGCGGAGTCTTAAGGTCATGGCGGCTTATGCGATCTATCTCCTCTCTTAAATGGATATTCTCTTGCAAAATATGATTCTGACGCTCTAACTCTTCACGAGCCTGCTTTAACTCCAAATGGTTTTCAACCCGTGCTTTTACAATTGATGGGCTGATTGGTTTTGTAACATAATCGACTGCTCCAAGTTTTAAACCTTTTGTCTCATCTTCAACTTGGCTCAACGCTGTTATAAAAATAATTGGAATATTTTTGGTCTTTTTATCTGATTTGAGTCGTCTGCAAACCTCATATCCATCAATACCCGGCATCATTATATCAAGCAGAATCAAATCTGGTGGATTTGTACGGACATCTTCAATTGCACTCTCTCCGTCCATAGCAACGCTAACCTCATAATCATCGCCAAGCGTATCAACTAAAATATCTATATTTGCCTCTGTATCATCAACAATCAGAATATTTTTTTTATTCATAGAGACTCTTTTTTAAACTTTTTCAAAATATCAAAATAGTGCCAACATAAGTTTCTCAGCCTTCTAAAATAATTCAAGATTGGAGTGCTGCCCTCTCTTCTTCAGAGTCAGCAAGCTGCATGGCAACCTCAAGCACTTTATCACCAACAGCCACAAACGCATCTACCATATCAGGATCAAAATGCGTCCCCTTACCCTCTTTGATTATCTCAATAGCTTTTTTATGAGAAAAAGCAGGTTTATAAAAGCGTTTGCTGACCAAAGCATCATAAACATCAGCAATAGCCATCAATCTGCCTGAAATTGGAATCTCCTCGCCTTTAATTCCTTCAGGATAGCCTGATCCGTCCCATTTTTCTTGGTGAGTGTAGGATATTTCTCTTGCATATCGCATAAATGAGTTGCTTCCTAACTTAATCTCAGCAAATTTTAAAGCATCACGCCCCCGTATAGTGTGGTTTTTCATCTCAGCAAACTCCTCGTCAGTTAGTTTGCCTGTTTTCATAAGTATGCTATCTGGCACTCCAACCTTGCCAATGTCGTGCAATGGGGCAGATTTAAAGAGAAGATCAATCGTGTGATCATCTAAAAAATCGCTGTATTTTGGGTGATTCTTAAGCTCTTCGGCAAGTATTTTGACATACTGTTGGGTTCTTAAAATGTGTCCCCCAGTTTCAGGGTCTCGTGTTTCAGCTAAACATGCCAAACTATAAATAGTAACTTCTTGGGTGAGCATAAGCTCTTTTGTCCTCTCTTGGACCATTGCCTCCAAATTATCTCGATATTTTTTTAAATCTAATTGATTTTTAACCCTTGCTTTGACTAAATCTGGGCTAAAAGGTTTGGTAACATAATCAACTGCACCAAGCGATAACCCTTTAGCTTCATCTTTTTCATCTGTCATTGCTGTTAAAAAAATGACTGGAATATTCTTTGTAGCCTCATCTGCTTTGAGTCGTCTGCAAACCTCATAACCGTCCATTCCGGGCATCATAATATCAAGAAGTATAAGATCAGGCGGCTCTTCCATAATATCGTCTAAAGCAGTTTCACCGTCCATAGCCACCCTGACATCATACATATCCTCTAAAGTGTTTACTAAAACATCAATATTAGCCTCTGTGTCGTCAACGACCATTACTGTAAAATTAAATGAGTCCATAAGGTATAACTCCTTTTAAGGTATTGAAGTAACTTAGATATATAAGTCCTATTAGCGTTAATCGTTTTTATGTTTAAGCGGGATAGCTCGCGGAATGGCTTGATGCGATGATATGGATTCTGAAGATAAAGAGCAACTGTCTAAATAGAGGCTTTACTTAAGTTTCCACTGATAGAGCAGATTAAACAGCAATCTGAAATCTGCTCATTTGGGGATTTTCTGGCATCATACTTATACGTGCATAACTATCAGCAGCCATACGAGTTGATCTATCAAATGGCTCTTTTTTTTGTCTGATCATCTCTGGCGATTGATCTTGATTTTGCTGGCTATTTGACTCTGTAACACTCTTTTTATCCCTATTTTCAACTGCTCCAAAAGCTACATCACTGTTTTTATCTATTCGATCCTCTGCTTGAGAGACAATCAATTCAGACATAGCCTTTGCTGCAAGAGCACCAGCACTGGAGGCGACCTTTCTATCTTGACTTGAAGGTGATGCTGGGGCTAAGGCTGCACGTTGGACTTGACGCATCTTTTCTACTGTTGCTGATGGATCACCTGCAACTGGCGAGGTGTCAATCGAAACTTCGCCAGCCACAGCATACCGTTTACCGTCAGGTCCCTTGCGATACTCAAGCTGTGCCCCTGATGTTATATACTGCCCTCCTGCTGCAACATGAGCCATCTCATGGGCACGCACCTCTCTATCTGAATTTTGTAGCTCTGTAAGAAGTCTTAGTTGATCTTCAGAGAGTTTCTGGTTATATAACCCAGCAATATTTTTACTGTTTTGATTACTGTTTTGAGTATCAGCAGCAGATTGCCCCTCTTGAGCCTCCCCTTTAGATTGAGGTGATCTAACTACTCTAAAGTTATCTTTAGAGCTATCGTTAGCAAACCAGTAACTACTACTTTGATATGGTTTAATTGAAATAGCCATCTTATCACCTCACTAAACTTTTTATAATTTAGCCTTTAAACGCTTGATATTTTCCTGTGCAAAATCAAGAGTTGGATCAAGTTCAAGTGCCAACTCATAATAGGCTATTGCCTTTTTAAACTCTCCAAGCTCTCTGTAATTTGAGCCTATGCTTGCGTGATCTATTGCTGATGCTGGATTTAGTTTAAGCACATTTTCAAAACAGGCAATAGAGGCTCTGTGATCTTTGAGCATAAAGTGGCAAAAACCCATTAAATTATAAATATCTTCGCGATCACTATCAAAAGCAATCCCCTTTTTAAGAATCTGAATTGCTCTATCGTAGAGTCCTAACTCTTTTAGACAGACACCAGTATATGAGCAGATACTTGGCACATCTTGATCCGCTGGATTTAAATCCATTGCAGCCTCAAGATGAGATAAAGCCTTATCAGGTTGCTCCATATCAATGAGGCAAACTCCTAAATAGAACTCTACCTCATATCTGTTTGGCATCAACTTACCAATCTTTTTAATCTCTTCAAATGCCTTGTCAGAGGATAATTTGCTATAAATATGCTTTGTAGCAAACATTACAATATTGCTATTTTCTGCCCTCTCTTCTTCAGAGTCAGCAAGCTGCATGGCAACCTCAAGCACTTTATC
>JADFZO010000007.1 GCA_015232465.1 Desulfamplus sp. | reverse complement strand
TATAAACTTATTTGCCTTTTTCTTTACCTTTTCAAATTTTGCAGAATCTGCTGGAGAGAATCTTGTTAGGTTTGCAAATATCTCATCAGGGCACAGGTTTCTTGGCAGAGGCGGGCTTGGTGCTGTTATGGGTTCAAAGAACTTAAAGGCTGTGGTTGCAAAAGGTGGATATTACAAGATTGTACCAGCAGATTCTGCAAAATTTGAAAAGGTAAAGAAAAAGGCAAATAAGTTTATAAAACGTGAATCTGTAACAGTCTCAATGGGTAAATTTGGAACAGCAACCAATGTTAAATTTGTGAACAAGGCAAATATGCTGCCTGTCTGGAACTACTCATTTGGCAATCATGATCAGGCGTTTAGAATATCTGGTGAGATGATTAAAGAAAAGCACAATACAAAGCTCTCCACCTGCAAACCATGCTCAATTATGTGTGGGCATAAAGGCAAATTTAACGCAAAAGAGTCATCAGTGCCAGAATATGAGACAATCGCTCTGCTTGGCTCAAATCTTGGTATTTTTGATAGAGATGCAATCTCACGATTTAACGATATTTGCAACAGGGCTGGAATGGATACAATCTCAGCAGGTGGCACTCTTGCGTGGGTTATGGAGGCTCTTGAAAAGGGGTTAATCTCTTATGATACTTTAAATCAAGATAAAGATGGAAATGCAAACAGATACCAACTGATGTTTGGCTCACCAAAAGGGGTTGCAGAGGCTTTAGAGAGCATTGCAAAATTCAAAGGTTTTGGCAAAGAGATGGGGCTTGGATCACGGGCACTCTCTCAAAAATATGGTGGAAAAGATTTTGCCATTCAAGTCAAAGGGCTTGAGATGGCTGGCTATGACCCAAGAGGCTCTTATGGTTTGGGTCTTGCATATTCAGTTGCAAACAGAGGGGCTTGTCATCTATCTGCATCTCTTATGGCGTTTGAGGTCTTTTTATCACTTTTAAAACCAGATACAGCCCGTGCAAAGCCTCAATTTGTTAAGTTTGTCGAAGATTTGACATGCAGCGTAAATGCTTTGCAGACCTGTCACTTTACAATGTATGCCTACACCCTTGAGCCAGCTCTCACAAAATATACGCCAAAATTTATACTAAAAAACTTAATGCTTTGGCTGCCAGAGGTTGCATTGGCTCTGTTTGATTTTTCTATCTATCCTGACCTTTTTTCATCAATAACTGGAATCAAAACATCTTCAAGGCAATTTTTAAAAGCTGGGGAGCGTATCCATGTTCTTGAAAGGTATATGAACACTAAAGAGGGTATAACTGTTAAAGATGACACCCTACCAGATAGAATGGTAAATCAGACAATATTAGGAGATGAAAAAAAGCGGGTTGTGCCACTAAAAGAGATGCTGCAAAAGTATTATAAGTTAAGGGGTTATGATTCAAATGGCACTCCAGTTGTAACACTTCTTAAAAAGTTGGAGGTTCTTTAAAAACATAAAAATTAGGACAACTAACTGCTTTTAAATAAGTTGAACCAATTTTCAACCTACAATTTTAGTAATTTAAATAAAATATATGTTTTTTGCGGAGGCGTTTTTATATGGATGACCGTTACAATCCTGAAAAAGTAGAGTCCAGATGGCAGGAATACTGGGAAAAGAATCACATTTTCCGTGCATCTGAAGATAAGTCAAAGAGTAAGTATTACCTGCTGGAGATGTTTCCCTACCCCTCTGGCAAAATCCACATGGGTCATGTAAGAAACTACACCATTGGCGATGTGGTGGCAAGATATAAAAGAATGAATGGATACAATGTATTACATCCAATGGGGTGGGACGCATTTGGTATGCCAGCAGAAAATGCTGCAATTGACAATAAAACTCACCCCGCAACATGGACATACCAAAATATCAGCACAATGCAGAGTCAGCTCAAAAGAATGGGCTTTTCTTATGATTGGGAGCGTGAAGTTGCAACCTGCAAACCAGAATACTACAGATGGGAGCAGTGGCTCTTTTTAAAGATGCTTGAAAAAGATATGGTCTATAGAAAAGAGTCCTATGTAAATTGGTGCGAACATTGCCAAACTGTTCTTGCAAACGAGCAGGTAGAGTCAGATTTGTGCTGGCGGTGCGGTGAGATGGTGCAGCAAAAGAAGTTGTGGCAGTGGTTCTTTAGAATTACAGATTATGCTGATGATCTGCTTGTTTACTGTGATAACCTTCCAGGGTGGCCCGAAAAAGTTACATTGATGCAAAAAAACTGGATCGGCAAAAGCACAGGCTCTGAAATCTCGTTCAAGATTGAGGGGCAGGAAGATTACATAAAAGTATTTACAACAAGACCTGATACCCTGTTTGGTGCAACTTTTATGTGTTTAGCCCCTGAACACCCGTTAGTTGAATCTCTCTCAAAAGGGAGACCTCAAGAGGCTCAAGTTGCTGCATTTGTTGATAAAATCTCAAAACAGGAGAGATCATCATCTTCAATTGAGAAGTATGAAAAAGAGGGGGTTTTTGTTGGCGCGTGGTGCATTAACCCTGCCAATGGCAGACGTATGCCAATCTACACTGCAAATTTTGCATTGATGGAGTATGGAACTGGGGCTGTAATGTCTGTTCCAGCACACGATCAGAGAGACTTTGATTTTGCAAAAAAATATAACCTTGATATTGTTGTTGTTATTCAGCCAAAAGAGGGTACCCCGCTTGATTCTGCAACCATGACTGAGGCTTGTCCTGATCCTGGTCTGCTTGCAAACTCTGGAAAATATGATGGCATGGATAACTCTGAGGCAATGGATAAGATAACAGATTGGCTTGAAAAAGAGGGGCTTGGAAAAAAGACAATAAGTTTTAGACTTCGAGATTGGGGGATTTCACGCCAGCGTTATTGGGGCACTCCAATTCCTGTAATCCACTGCCAAACTTGCGGTGTTGTGCCTACTCCAGAGTCTGATCTACCGATAGTTCTGCCAGAAGATGCCCATCTTTTGGAAAATGGGGGATCACCTCTTCCAACACTCGATTTTTTCAAAAAAGCAACCTGCCCAAAGTGTGGTAGAGCTGATGCAAAGCGTGATACTGACACAATGGATACCTTTGTTGAATCTTCGTGGTATTTTATCAGATATTGTAGCCCCCATTGCGATACTGCAATGTTTGATAAAGAGGCGGTTAAATATTGGATGCCTGTTGATCAATATATTGGAGGTGTTGAACATGCGATTTTGCATCTTCTCTACTCAAGATATTTTATGCGTGTCTTAAACACTTTAGGGCTGATTGACTTTAAAGAGCCATTTACAAATCTTTTAACTCAAGGAATGGTTCTAAAAGAGACATTAAAATGTCCAGAGCATAATTATATATTTCCTGAAGAGGCTCAAATTGCTGATGGTAAAGCTACATGCAAAAAGTGTGGAAATGATGTTGAGATTGGGCGTGTTATCAAGATGTCCAAATCTAAGAAAAATGTTATTGATCCAAATGATCTTTTAAACAGATATGGTGCAGATATAACCCGTCTATTTTGCCTTTTTGCATCACCTCCTGAAAAGGGGCTGGAGTGGAATGACGATGGAGTTGAGGGGTGTTATAGATTTATCAATCGTGTCTGGAGACTTGCTGCAACCTGTATCGAAATAACAAAAGGGGCAAAACCTTACAGTGGATCGTTATCTCAACTATCTGATAGTGATGCAAAAAAGCTCTATACCAAAGCTCACCAGACAATCAAAAAAGTTACAGATGACATTGATGGGAGTTTTCACTTTAACACTGCAATCAGTGCTGTGATGGAGCTTGTAAATGCTATGTATAGCGTTGAGTTGACAAGTAACTCATCTGATGAGGTCAAATCTGTTGCCCTATTTTGCATTGAACATATTATTTTGCTTCTATCTCCAATTGTTCCCCATTTTGCAGAAGAGGTCTGGATGCTAATGGGAAAATCTGAGGGTATAACAGAGCAAAAATGGTCCACTTATCGTGAAGATGCTCTGTTGAGTGATGAGATTTTGGTTGTTGTGCAGGTTAATGGCAAACTTAGATCAAAATTTTCTATTGATGCAGAGAGCAGTGATGAGTTGATCCAGAAAACTGCCCTTGCTGATGAGGTTGTGCAAAAATATATAGATGGAAAAGCTATTAAAAAGGTGATTGTGGTCAGAAAAAAACTTGTCAACATTGTGGTCTGATTTAAACAATTATGAGACTGAACCCTTTTTTTGCCATTTTTGTTGCAGCTACTTTTTTTATATCATCTTGCGGTTATACGCTGCAGGAGGGATACAAGTTGCCAAACGATATTAAGACTCTCTCTGTTATGGTGTTTAAAAATAGTAGCTCGCAAACTGGTGCTGAGATAATCTTCACAAATGCCTTGATTGAAGAGCTTATGGGTAGCACCACAGTTAAAGTTATAAACCATAACCAGATAACTAATACAATTAATAGTATTGATGCTGATGCAGTCATTCGAGGCAGTATTGTCTCTATCTCTTTTGATGCTTTAGCTCGAACATCTTATGATTTAGTCTATAAAAGGGGGATAAATGCTGTTATAAATCTTGAGATGAAGAGCAAAAAAGGAGATGTGCTATTTGAAGTTAAAGATTTAACAGATAGAGAGTCCTACACAGTTTATAGGGAGAATTTTATGGATCAAGCTATTATAGATTCAGCTTTAAAAAGAGTTGCTAAACGGATTGCAAAAAGAGTGGTAAGTCAGATGGGTGATAGTTTCTAATCATCTTAAATTTAAAGCTGATTTTTTAATTTTCAGGCTCTTTTTTAAAAAACAGAATAAGGTTTCAAATAGTTGATTCTCTATTTGAAACCTTATTTTTAGTTAAACACCAATGTTTTTACGTTTACGTAGTTGATAAAATTACACCAATGAAAATTTTTAAGCTGCCTGTGCCTCTTTGTTCACATACTTTGCAAGCCTTGAAGTCTTACGAGCAGCAGTATTTTTATGGATAAGACCCTTTTTTGCTGACTTTGCAATAATGGACTGAGCACTTCTTAAAACATCTGAAGTATTTTGAGCACCTTCATCTTTTGCAGCATACACCTTTTTTATTTCAGTCCTCATAGCAGAGCGAGCTGCTCTGTTTCTTAATCTTCTTTTCTCGTTTTGTTTAGCACGTTTAATAGCAGATTTGTGATTAGCCAATTTTTGTTTCACTCCTTATTGTTTTATTTTTTTTTAATTAGTATTGTTATTTAAAAGTTATAAAATTTTAGCCTTTTATTTGGAGTTAATGTTTTGTTAAATTTTCCTTGTATTTAAAGTATATGAATTTACTGCATATTAATCTATTTTGTCAAGGAAAAATCCTTGATTCACCAATTTGGATAATATGAGCAATTTTAACCTAAAAAAATATTTATGAACAGGAGAAGAGATGTTTAAAAATGTTAAGTTAAGCAGTAAGTTAATAAGCTGCTTCATACTTGTTGCCCTGATAACTCTGATAGTTGGAGTTTTTGGTTGGATTGGGGTAAACCAAGTTTCACACCATATAGTTGAAATTGGAAATGTGAGACTTCCAAGTGTGGCTGCCCTTTTAGTTATTGAAAAAGAGGCTGAATCTATCCGTGTGGTACAAAGAACTCTGCTAAATCCAGATTTAACCAGCGAAGATAGAATAAGACAGTTTAAAAATATTCAAAATGTTCGTAACAGATATGAAGCAGCATGGAAAAAATATGAAGTTCTACCTCAAACAGCAGAAGAGAAGGTGTTGTGGGATAAATTTGTTCCAGCATGGAAAGAGTGGATGTATGAAAACAACGAATTTTTTAAATTAATTGAGGAGTTAAATAGATTAGATTTAGGTAACCCTGCTGTTTTAAACGCAACTGTTGAGGTGATACGAACGGGACACTATAAGGTAATATTTGACACATCTCAACTAATTTATAAAGGGGTAAATTTTGAAGGGGGCGAGGATCATCTAAGCTGTAAATATGGAAATTGGGTAAAATCATTTAAGACAAATAATGAACACCTCAACAGAGAGATTGCAAAGATAACAGAGCACCATCGCATTTTTCATCAATCTGTTGTAGCCATAAAAAAGGCTGTTAAAGATGGCAAGATTGATAATGCTCAAGAGATTTTTGTAGATACTATGCAGCCAGCAGCAAAAAATGTATTTTCAGGGTTGGAGACTATGAGTGAGCTGACACAGCAAGCTGTTGATCTTTTTAGTAGTGCAAGTCAGTATGCTATGGTAACAAGCCGTCAAAAACAGCTTGTAGTAATAGATATGCTCACAAAGTTGGTCAAAATTAATGAAGATACTTCTGATATTGCAGTTAAAGAGGCTGCCCTTGATTCTAACCGCTCCAAATTTATTGCTATAACTGGAACTATAATAGGATTTTTAGCTGCTTTATGTTTTGGCATATTTTTAAGCCGTTCTATTAATCGTGCTTTAACTAAAATCATAGATGGTCTAAACAATGGTTCTGATCAGGTTGCCTCTGCTGCTGGACAGGTATCGACATCAAGTCAAACGCTTGCAGTTGGTGCGGCTGATCAGGCAGCATCAATTGAGGAGACCTCATCTTCTATGGAGGAGATGGCATCTATGACTAAAAAGAATGCAGAAAATGCAAGCTATGCAAATACTTTAATGAAAGAGACAAACAGCGTTGTAAAAGTTGCGAATCAATCAATGGAGGAGCTTACCCGCTCCATGTCTGATATAGCAAAGGCAAGTGATGAGACCTCAAAGATTATCAAAACTATTGATGAAATAGCTTTTCAGACAAATTTACTTGCACTTAATGCTGCTGTTGAGGCTGCCCGTGCTGGCGAAGCTGGTGCTGGATTTGCTGTTGTGGCTGACGAGGTGCGAAATCTTGCCATGAGAGCGGCGGCTGCTGCAAAAAATACTGCTGCTCTGATTGAGGGGACAGTCCAAAAGATTAATAGTGGCTCTAAATTGGTATCTACAACCAATGAGGCTTTTGGTAAAGTTGCTGGGAGTTCAGCAAAGATAGGTGATATTGTTGCTGAAATTTCAGGGGCATCTAATGAGCAATATAATGGAATTGAGCAGGTAAATATTGCAATAACAGAGATGGATAAAGTTGTTCAAAAAAATGCTGCAACTGCTGAGGAGTCTGCCTCTGCTTCAGAAGAGCTAAGTGCACAGGCAGAGCAGCTTAGAGATTATGTTGGTGATCTTGTAATGTTGGTTAAAGGAACAAGAGAGGTAAGAGCAGACAGAGGCAATCGTACCTACAGGGCAATGATAGCCCACTCATCAAAACAATAGATAAAAACTTTGGGATTTTTTTATATTTATGGAAAAGAGCCTCTATTTTGCATTATTATCGACAATTATAATACTCATATTTTTAATATTTTATGGTAAAAATGGGTTTATTGATCTCAACCGTTTAAGGTTACAAGAGCAGGCTATTATCAGCGAAAATGAGGCGATAGATGAGGCTAATAAAGTTCTTGAGAGAAGGGTGGCTCGCCTTAAGGGTGATATTAGCTATATTGAGCACATTGCACGACACGAGCTTGGTATGGTGGCAAAAGATGAGTTGGTATTTAGGTTAAAAGATATAAAAAAGGATACTAAATAGATCGTGATACTAAGAGCTGCCTACTTTATAGCTATTTATACTCTTTGCTCTTTAGCTCTGCCAATTTACGCCAAATCAAATTCTATAAAAGATGAGCCTATAAAATCTGATTTGGCAAATAGCTTTTTTACCATTTATAAAGATTATATCTCTCCAGTTGATGGGGATAGATGTGTAATGTATCCATCATGCTCTAACTATGGTAAGCAGGCTGTTAAAAAGCATGGATTTTTTATAGGCTGGATTATGGTTTGTGATCGTCTTATAAGGTGCGGACGAGATGAGGTTAAAATATCTAAAAGCATCAAAGAGCCTAACGCCAGACTATTAACGCTTGATCCTCTTGAGTCCAATGATTTTTGGTGGTACAGTTATGAACCCTCACGTTAAATCATCTTTTGGCTACTATTTATCCAATTATTTCTGCCTATTTTTATCTATTCTGTTTTTAAATCTCTTTATCTCTGTTGTTTTTACGCAAATTGCCATCGCTGCATCTTCTGATAGCCGTTCTGATAGTCAAAGCACAATAGTAATAAACTCTGAGGTGCAGTATAATTATGCTGTAAAGCTATTTGAACAGCATGAGTTTAATAGTGCTATTGTTGAATTTAGCCGTTTTATCTATTTTTTCCCTGACGATAATAGGATAGATGATGCAAAATTTAAAAAAGGGGTCTCTCTACTTCAAACAGAGCAGTATGAAGCTGCAATATCAATTTTTAAGGAGCTGTCAGCCCCATTTTTTAGCAACTCTAATAGTGTAGATTCTATAACTATTGAAGCTATATTTATGTTGAGTAGCTCATTGTTTGAAATGAAAAAAGATGGTGCTGCAGAGATAGTTTTGCAAGATTTCCTTCTCTTTAATAGCGAGCCATCTAACGAAGATAGAGCGATTTATGCCCTTATTTTGATATATCTTTCAAGGGCACAAAAGGGCAATATTTCAAATAAAGATGCTATGGCAGCAATTGAAAAAGCCCTTGAATATATAGATAAAATGACATCTTTTAGCATAAAACTTTATAAAGCAGATAGAATAAAAAAAGATATTGAAGATACAATTAAAGTCTTGGATCAGCATGGGAAAAACCCCGTAGTTGCTGGAGTTGCTTCAATTGTGCCTGGAGGAGGTTTTGCTTACTGCAACAGGTATCAAGATGCACTTATCGCTTTTTTGCTTAACAGTGCTTTTATTTTAGCATCATCTGAATCATTTAACGATGGAAACAGTGCATTAGGTAGCTTGATTGGATTTATTGGATTTGGATTTTATGGGGGCAACATTTATGGGGCAATCTCAAGTGCCCACAAACACAATAGAGCTATCATAAATAGCGGTATTGATAATATTAAAAAGGGGCGGAATTTTAATATAAATCAAGAGCTTAACTTTAATATCGATCCAACAGATAAGAGGGGCAGAGTAGATAAAATTCCTCTACTATCTATAACAATACCTTTTTGATAAAAAGGGGTAAATTTGGCAAAATCAATCGTGGATATTGACTTAGAAATTGAAAATAGCAAAAAAGATTTTCTTCTTCACAATATTGTGAGGATAAGGGAGATGATTCGCTATCTGCCCCCTGAAAAGCTCACCCTTTTTAAAGAGATACCATTTTTAGTTCATATCAACTCCCCTGATTTTCCGGGATATGTAAAGATGCTTGATAGTAAAATTTTTGGTGTGTGGAACTTTGAAAACTCTGGATTTGCAAAAGATATTTCAAATAGCAACCCCGCAGCAATGCAGCTTCTCTCTATAAAGTGCCAAAATCCCGCTGTTCAGGCAATCTATCATATTGGAAGTCTTGGCACATTTACCCAATCTGTAAAGTCTGATTTTGATTTTTGGGTTGTTATTGACAGACCCAATCACGACAAAAATGATAGCAATTTTATAGCTATTTTGAATGAAAAGCTAAATTTAATAACAACTTACAGCAGAAAGGCATTTGCTCAAGAGGTTACCTTCTTTATTCACTATGCAGATAAATTAAGAGATAATATTTTTGATAACTGTGATGATGATTCTGTTGCTGTTCCAGAGCTTTTGTTAAAAGAGGAGTTTTATCGAACATTTATAATGGTTGCTGGAAAGATTCCACTTTGGGCTGTTCAGCCGTTAGATTTAAAACCAACAGGGATTGATGAGTGGAAACAAGAGGCTCTTAAACATGAGGAGTTTATTGATCTTGGCACTTTTGATTCCATGCCAATTGAGGAGATTCAACGAGGACTCTTGTGGCAGATATGCAAAGCCCCTTATGATCCTGTAAAATCTGTTATTAAGGCTTCAATTACAGCAAGCTATAATGTAAATAGTAGTATTAAAAATAGTGAGCCTGTTGTTGTTTATGATGAAGATTATGACCCTAAAAAGCCAAATCCAATACTTTTATGCGATATGGTAAAACAGCGGTTTGCAGACTCAATAATTGATGATTACGCAGCAGACCCTTATATTATAGCCTTTGAAAGAATCCTTAAATTTTACACAGAGCTTGGAGATCAAAGGGCTTTATCTCAAATTAAGGCTGCTATTTTTTTTAGGTTGTGCGGATTTCCAGTTGTAACTCTTCCCCCTAAAGATTCTCCTAAACGCAAAATTTTAGATAGGTATGTAAGATTGTGGAAGTTAAGCAGCACAAGGTTAAAAAAGCTCCTTGATTACCAAAATTGGTCTGAATCTGAAAAGACGCTATTTGATAAGACCATGATTGATAGATTATCTCAACTATACAGAGCATCGCTTGGTAAAGATGGAGAAAATGGAGAGGCTGAAAATAGCAATTTGGTTGGATTTAAAAAATCAGCATCTCTTAGCAAAAAAGAGAGAGATTTAAAAATATTAAAAAATAGAGTAAACAAAATCACTGTAAAGAAAAAGGGGATTTTGCCCAAATGTTCAACATATCTAAGTTTAAAGCCCCAAACTTTTATGAGCTTACTTCCAAAGCAAAAGCAAGATGGGTTAGTCAGCTACCAAGAGTGGCTACTATTCTCTTTTAACCCTCAAAAAAAGAGTTACAAATTTTTGAACTCATCTCAATATTTTATGGAGGTTATTGGCTGGTGCATGTATAACCATCTCTACATTAGAGGGACAACCAATCTTGAGATAAAATCACCATTAAAGCTATACAAGAGCCTTGAAAAAGATACTGATTGTGATGAAATATGCCTATCGCTGCAACCATGGATGCCGCTATCTGATGAGCCGTTTTTATCTGAGCCAGTTTGGGAGAGGATTGTTGTGCTTGTTGTGATTAATGAGCAGAATAGTCAGATTCAGAGGTGTGAATTTCTTATCAGAAACTCATGGGGAGAGATACTCTTTGAAGTGCTCAACCTTGAAAATGTTGAGAATATCGAAAAACAGTGCTATCAAATAGCTATGAAAATTTTACAATACCATGAAAAAGGCTCTATTTACTCAATTTTTGAGATAGCTTTAAAGCCATCATCTAAACTTATCCAAAATATTAAAACCATTGTTGAGGATACTAAAGTTATTAGAAGTAGCTTGAATGAAAATTTGGATATAAATACCACTTTAAGGAGACCATATCTTGATGCCATCTGAATCAAACTCTATGACATCTTCTGTTGAGAACTCAAATCAACAAAACAGCATACTTATTGTTAATGATGATCCAAGAATGTTAGCAGGGTTGACAAAAGCTATCCAAAAACTTGGATTTTTAGACACAATAGCGACCCAAACAGATGAGCAAGCTATTCTTATTACAGGAAAAAAAGAGATTAATTGTGTAATATGTGCTTATGATACACAAAAGGTTAAAGGGCTTAGTTTTTTAAGGGTGATGAGAAAAAAAGATAAATATGCTGATACCCCATTTTTTCTAACAGACCCAGCATTTACAACCCTTAAAGTGCTAAAAGCTGGTCATTCAGGTGTAAGCGGTCTTATTGTTATGCCCTGCACCATACAGACCCTTAAAGATAAAATCACATCTACACTTGGAAAACCCAAAGCCATAGTTGTGGGTAATGCTGAAAAGCAGATTAGCAAAGGCTCTGATCTTATTAGCAAAGGAAAATATGATGAGGCGATAAATGAGTTCAAATCAATGGTCAACCAGAAGGAGAATCCTGAATATTACTACAACATTGGATATATAAAGAGTATTCAGGGAAAACATTCTGAAGCTATTGTTGCATTTAGAAAGGCAACTCAGCTTGATAGGTTATTTGCCAAAGCGTACGAAGAGATGGGCAAAGCGTATCGTGCATTGGGGCAAAATGATAAAGCTGACGAGTGTTTAAGCTATGCAGCCCAGATACATCTTGAGAGGGATAATGATGGACATGCTGAGGAGATTTTAAATGAGATATTGGCACTTGGCTCTGAATCTCTTAATGTTTTTAACTCACTTGGTGTTATCTATCGAAAACGAGGTGATCACAATACAGCTTTAATTCACTACAACAAGGCATTAAAAATTCACCCTGACGAGCCAAATATCTATTACAATATGGGAAGAATCTATTTGGATATGAAAAATACAGACAAGGCAAGAGAGCTTTTTCAAAAGGCTGTTGAGATAGATAGCAGCTTTAAAGAGGCAAAACAGGTTATAAAGGCTATTGATCTTGGTGTTATTTAGGGGTTAGGAATCAGATCAAGCATTGGAAAAGAAAAGCACTCGATAATTTTTATTTTTAGGGATTTTGAATATAAATGAATGAATTGAAGAAAGTCGTTGAGCAAAAACTGACAATAGAGAAAAATAGTGTTGCAAAAATCAACCTTGATAAAGCAACTGTTCAGTATTCCGAAAAAATTAAACAAAATAGAGTTTTAAAATCGCTGACAGGCGAGGAAGAAATTGTAAGAGCATTTCTTATTGACCGATTAATCAACGAACTTGACTACAAGCCTGAGAACATTGAAATTGAAAAAGAATATTCCGTAAAAGCAGGACACGGAAAACTTTTACCAAGAATTGACATCATTGTAAAAGACGACAAGGGGAATCCTTTCTTTTTTATTGAAGCTAAAGCACCCGACAAGTTTGAGAAAGACAAAGAAAAAATCGAAGGGCAACTTTTTTCATTAGCACAAACTGAAGAAAAAGACTTTAAGACCAAAGTAAAATATTTGGTTTACTACACTGCCGACCTGCAAGACGAAGGTATTTTAGACAAGGCAATCATCATTGATTTTGAGAAATACCGAAATTACACGGATTGGGAAAATGACGGCTTTATTTCCATTGGAACAGAAATAACCGCAGGTTACGGAGAACCCAAGAAACAACCTTTAATCAAAGGACACGAAAAATACGATTTAAGAACAAAAATCAATCGTGAAGAAATTGAAGGTTTGGGCAGAAACCTGCATAATGTGCTTTGGGGCGGTGGCGGAACAAATGACAGTGAAATTTTCTATTCTCTTGTAAACATCATTCTTGCTAAAATTCAGGACGAATACGAAAAAGAAGACGGACAAGAATACGATTTTCAGGTTTACCAATATGGAAGCCATATTGAAGCATCTGAAAAAGTTTACGACAGAATAAATCAGCTTTACAAAAGAGCTTTAAAGGAACAACTCAACGTATCGGAACAACAAAAAATTGATGATGACAATGTAATCAACAGGAACAAATTTCCACTTAACAAACTCATTTACACAGTTCAATCCTTAGAGAACTTTTCTTTTTTGGAAGGTCGTAGTTCATTGGACGGTAAAGATATTTTGGGTGATTTCTTTGAAAGCATTACAAGAGACGGTTTCAAGCAAAACAAAGGGCAATTTTTTACCCCTACTCCAATTGTAAACTTTTTGCTTTATGCTTTGCAACTTGACAATTTGGCAATTGATCGACTGAACAATGATAGAGAATTGCCGTTCGTCATTGACCCCTCGGCAGGAAGTGTAACATATATAGTTCAGGCTATGAAAATAATAACGAAAGAATTAAAGTATAAACAAGTGCATCGAGTAAAGTCAAGCAGACAAATCAAAGATAAGTTTGAAGATTTGTTCGGTAAGCCTGATGAAAAAAATAAGGAACATAGATGGGCAAAAGATTACCTCTATGCTTGTGAAATTAACACAGATTTAGGTATTTCTGCAAAGGTAAATATGATTTTACATGGTGATGGTTCAACAAATATTTTTATAAAAGATGGGCTTCTTCCATTCAGAAATTATGTAAAAGAAACATCACCCAACTATTTAGAAACAGCTACCATAGAATCGCTATACAGTGACAAAGAAGTAAACGCAAAATTTGATGTTGCTGTAAGTAATCCTCCTTTTAGTGTTGATTTGGACACTCAAACCCAAAGAGAAGTAAAAAACGCTTTTGTATTTGGCGAGAAAAAGAACTCTGAAAACTTGTTTATTGAACGATATTACCAGCTTTTGAAAGAAGGCGGTCGTTTGGGTGTTGTCCTTCCTGAAAGCGTTTTTGACACAACAGAAAACAAATATATTCGCCTATTTCTTTTCAAGTATTTCAATGTAAAGGCAATCGTAAGTTTACCGCAGGTAACTTTTGAGCCTTACACTTCCACCAAAACAAGCCTCTTGTTTGCTCAAAAGAAAACCAAAAAACAAGTTGAGCAATGGAACGAGCTTTGGGACAAATACGGTAAGGAATGGGCAAAACTCAAAACCCGTGTAGTTCGCTATTACGACTACTTTGTGAATGAAGCCAAACCCAGCAAAAAATTTGTTTGGGTTAAGGAACTTACTACCGACCTAAACACACTTTTAGAGAAAGAAGACAAAGAAGCTGTTGAAGTAATCAACAAAGAAGATTTAAAGCATATCAAAGAAAACATTAAACGCTTCCTGAAAGACTACATTACACCTGAAGACGAAGCATTAAACCCAAAAGAGCTTTTAACCAAATACAGTGAAGAAATTGACAGCCTTTCAAAATTTGAAAAGGAAACTCATGTATTTGGCTTTTACAACTCTTGGTGGGTGTTTGGTGAAGTAGCCAAAGAAATGGACTATGATATTTTTATGGCAGAGGCTGAAAATGTGGGTTACAAACGCACCAAGCGGGGCGAAAACCCTATGCCAAATGACCTTTACGATATTGAGTATTCACCTAACTCAATTGACACCAAAGGAATTATTGAAACCTATGAAAAAGACATCAAGATTTTGAAAGATCAATTGGCAGAACTAAAAACGGAATTAGAAGCAGTTAATAAAAAAATTGATGGCAAAGAAACCGAAGCATTGAAAAAGAAAGCTGAAAAGCTCAATGCAGACATTGAAACACAAAACACAAAAATTGAACAGGCAGAAACCGAGAAAGCACAGGTAATTGAGATTTTCATAAAATACTACGAAAGCGACAAACTGAAAATAGAATTTGCTGAAAGAACCGATACTGAACTGATTAGCCACTTTAAAAACGGAGTGTTATCACGCTACAAAAGTGATGACATTGTGCTTCGCACATCTGAGTTACTAACCATATTAGACAACATTAGGAAAGACGTAGTATGGGAGTAAATATTCAAAAAAAGAAACTTTCTGATTTCCGTTCAGAAGAAAGTTTGCGATACGATTACAAGTATATTTCATCTTTTGAAACGAACAGTGAAGACTTTTACTCTTACAGACAGTTGTTTAATTTTGTTCCATATCAAAGTATTGATATTTCAATACTTAAACAATTTAAATATGCTGAAATAAGAAATGTGAATAAATTGGGTGAAGTTGAGCCAGTTGAATTGTCATTTGATGATAGACAAAAAGATAACGAAAGTTTGTTTAAAAAGATAGAGAAAGGCGATATTATCAAACCCTTGTCAGGTGATGTTTTAATTTCTAAAATCAGGCCATACCTAAATAAAAATGTTCTAATTGAGAATGAAGAAACGTATTTCACCAAAGCGTTTATTCACATCAGACCTAAAATAAATTCTGAACTTTTCTTTTTAGCACTTAGAACGAAATTTATCAGCCAAATAAATGCTGTATCAAGGCAGGGCAAAGGTTATCCTACTTTAAAAGAAGAAGATTTAAAATCTATTCGTTTTCCGAAATCAATAGTTGACGCTCTTATCAATTCACAATCAGAACTAATTGAAAAAATTAGTCCTTTAAAACAAGAAATTGCAAATTTAAAGGCGACCCAAAAACAAATATTAAACATAATCAATCAAGTGTTCGGTGAAGCATTTGGGTTTGATTGGGAAGAGTTTGAAACTATAAAAAAAGAAAAAGTCCATACTTCAAGCATTTCAAAGTTTGCAAACAACATTGATTGCCGTATGGGTGTTCGCTTTCATAACAAAGCAGGTGCTTACATTCAATCTTTTTTGGGAAGCAAAACAAACAAGCGAATTAAAGATTTTATTTCCGAACCTATCGTTTTGGGCAAGAGTGTTTCACCAAGCGACTATGACGAAGACGGAGAATATTTTTATATCGGAATGTCAAATATCAAGTCTTGGGCATTTGATCCCGAAGACTGTAAAAAGGTTTCTGAAAGCTATGCAGCCAGTAACCTAAACAAGACAGTTAAAAAAGGGGACATACTTTTAGCACGTTCAGGAGAAGGAACAATCGGAAAAGTTGCCATTATTGAAGACGAAGAAATAAACGGAATTTTTGCAGACTTTACGCAAAGAATAAGATTAACAGGCTTTGACCTTTTGTGTGCATATTATTATATGCGTAGCGACTTTTTTCAGTACTTGGTTTACACTCACAAAAAAGGGCTTGGAAACAATACAAACATCTTCCCAAGTCAAATAAAAGAGTTTCCAATTCCAGATTGGGACGATATCAAACAAGCCGAAATAGTTGCAAAAATTAAAATGCAACTTGACGAGCAAAAAGTAATTGACAGACAAATAGAAGAAAAACAACAAGCAATTAACAAAATAATTGAAGAGGCTATAAAGCAAGGGCAAAGAAATGCCTAACAAATCATTCAAACGGACGGCAAAAAGCACCGCCGTTTAATTTGGCGTTATTTAGCAAAAGGATTAGATGGGTAAAAAATGACTACCTACCATAAAATATTGCTTGGATTGGTTGCAGCCGCCTATCTTATAAGCCCAATTGATATAATACCTGATTTTTTTATACCATATTTTGGACTGTTTGATGATGCTGCTGTTGTTGGAGCTATTATCTATTACATAAAACATGGTCGTCTGCCAGAGGCTTTTTATAAAAAGAGTAGAGGTAAAGGTTTTTGGAGTAAAGCAAAAGCAAGTAAAGAGAAAGCAAAAAGTTATCAGTTTACACAAAAAAAATCAGATGCAGAGAACTCTACCCAGCAAAATCAGGCAGAAGATAATAGATATAAAAAAGAGCCACCCAAAGAGGAGATAAAGAGAAAAGATGGAAAAGCAGAGCAAAATCAAGGGCAAAATAGCGAGCCTTTGCAATCTGCATATCAGATACTTGGAGTTGAGCCAAATGCAACCAAAGAGGATATCCATGCAGCATACAGAGCTGCTGTAAAGCAGTATCACCCAGATAAAGTTGCCCATCTTGGAAAAGAGCTTCAAGAGCTTGCAAATAGAAAATTTATTGAGATACAAGGTGCCTATAATAAGCTAATGAAGATGGGTTGACACGATTTGAAGCACTTCAATATACAAAATTATCTTTAATTGAAAATTTTAAAAAACACCTTCCCCTGATCTTCCTTACTTTCCAACAAAATAAAATATAAACTTAAACAACAAGAGGTCTTTTACGGAGAAAATAGTGGCTGGCATAAAACTTTATAGAAGTAACAGCATTGAAGAGCTTGTAGATGCTCTATCAGAGAATGTTAAAACGCCTCTATCCTCGCCATTTGCACCTGAGATAATTCTTGTGCAGAGTCTTGGAATGGCTAAATGGCTAAATCTTGAGATGGCAAAAAGGCTTGGTATTTGGGCAAATGGCAAGCTACTATTTCCCAATACACTCATAAACACACTTTTTGCTAAAGTGCTGCCTGATATTGATGAGAGGCTTTTTCTTGATAGAGATAAGTTGACATGGATGATACTTGATCTGCTTGTTGGCAGTAAGATGAGTAGAAATAAGAGCCTTGTTCATCTTGCAAAGTATTGTAAAGCTCAGAAGATCGATAATAAAATTGAGGGCAAAATTGATAACACTATTGAGGTTGATGAGGTAAATTTTAGAGCTTTTCAACTTGCACGCCAGCTTGCCATGATATTTGATCAATATCTTATCTACCGACCGCACCTGATTGAGCTTTGGGAAGCCTCTGAAACAGATGAAGATAAGTATGGTAACATAGCCAATGATAACAACTGGCAGATGATGCTTTGGAGGTATCTCTCTACCAATTTTAGCTTTACACACAAGGCTGCACGCAAAAAAGATTTTTTAGATGCCATAAAGTTTCAAAAGCCAACTGATAAGCTACCAGAGAGAATATCAATATTTGGAATCCCATCACTGCCACTTTTTCACTTAGATATATTGGCATCGCTATCTGATCTTTTAGATGTATCTTTTTATGTCATGACCCCAGCACAAGGTTATTTTAGCGATTTAAAATCTGCAAAAGAGAAGCTGAAGAGGGAAAATATTGAGGGCTACTATTTTGGCGTATCTCCAGAGCTTTTGCACATAGAGAGTGGAAATCCTCTTCTATCTTCACTTGGCAGGGCTGGTGCTGATTTTATGGAGAGCCTTCTTAACTACGATACTTTAGTCGATATTGACATAAAATTTATTGAGCCTAAGGGCAATACAATTCTCTCAATGGTTCAGCAAGACATACTTTTGATGCAAGATAGAAAAGAGCATCTTATTTCAAGAGATGATATAAAAAAAGATCGCTCAATCTTGATAAACTCCTGTCATAGCCCAATGAGGGAGGTTGAAGTTTTAAACGATTATCTTCTTGAGCTTTTTGATTCAAATTCAGATATTACACCAGCAGATGTCCTTGTTATGACCCCAGATATAGAGACCTATGCCCCATTTATCAGGGCAATATTTACAACTCCAGAAGATGATAGGCTAAAAATTGGATTCTCCATTGCTGATCTTAATATTAAAAGCGTAAGTCGAGTTGTTGATCTATTTATGGATATACTATCTATTTCTCAAAGCAGATTTGAGGCATCTTTTATTGTTGATATGCTTGAGTGTGATGCAGTTGCTCGCCGTTTTTCTCTTGAGCCAAAAGATATTGATGTTGTTAGATCATGGATAAAAAAAACAGCCATAAGGTGGGGCAGAGATGGCAAGCAAAAGGAAGATATTGGGCTGCCCTGTTTTGAAGAGAATAGCTGGAGAGCTGGACTTAATAGATTAATGGCTGGTTATGCAATGGTTGGGCATGAGGAGCGGTTTTTCAACAACATACTTCCTTGCGATTTGGTTGAGGGGAGCACAAGCAGGGTGCTTGGTTCGTTATCTTGCTTTTTTAACACATTATCAAAAGTTGCTGATAATATGAGTAAAAAGATGAGCCTTACTCAGTGGAGCGATCTTCTTATGGAGGTTGTTGATGATTTTTTTCTTGTTGATCAAAATAGCGATAATGGGAGCCATAATAGGTCAGATAGCTCATCAATATCAATGGTTCAAGAGATACGAGATGCACTTAGCGAACTTAAACAGATAGAAGAGATAACAAAATTTGACACTCCTGTAAGTTCACGAATCATAAAAAGCTGGTGCGATAGGGCAATTGGCAGAGAGTATCGAGACTCAAATTTTTTAAATGGCAGAGTAACCTTTTGTGCAATGCTTCCAATGAGAAGTATTCCAGCAAAAGTTATCTGCATTCTTGGTCTTAATGATGGCATTTTCCCAAGAATAGATAGTGCACCAAACTTTGATTTAATACGTCAACACCCAATGAGAGGCGATCGATCTTTGCGTAATGAGGATCGCTATCTTTTTCTTGAGACCCTAATTTCAGCAAGAGAGAGGCTCTATTTAAGCTATACTGGTCAAGGGGTTGAGGATAACAGCACAATTTTACCCTCTGTTGTTGTAAGCGAGCTTATTGACTATCTTGATGAGGCTTTTTGCGTAGATGGTGTTACCACTGATTGTATAAATCAAAAAAAAATATCCTCCTACATAATTAAACAGCATAGATTACAGCCATTTAGCCCTGCATATTTTAATCTATCAGAGAGCGGTTTAGGGCTTTTTAGCTACTCTAAATCCAACTGTGATGCAGCTAAAGCATTAATTGGGGAGAAATCAGATATAAAACCATTTATATCTGCTCAATCAATATCGCAATCAACAGATAGTGCGAGCGATTATGATTTAATATCTATCAACAACCTTATAAATTTTTTTTTGGCTCCGCAGAGATATTTTCTTGAAAACAGCCTAAGCATATACCTAAAAGATGAAGGGGAGAGATTAGAGGAGTCTGAACCATTTAGCTTAGATACTCTTGAGAGCTACGGAATAAAAGATGAGATGTTAAAACAGATAATAAAATCTAAAGAGCCAAGTGATTGTAAGATGACCATTGACATATACAGAGCTAAAGGGCTTCTTCCACATGGAGCAGTTGGAGAGGTTTTTTATGGTGAGACTCAAAGTGGTGTTAAATCATTTTTTAGTAAAATAGCTGATTACATTAAAGATGGGCGATCTTCACCCATTGAGGTTGATCTTAATGGCAATGGCTGGCGATTAAAGGGTATAATCTCTGATTTGTGGGGCAATAGATTGGTAAGATTTAGAATTGCATCTGTAAAACCTAAAGATATTTTACGAGCATGGATTATCCATCTTAGCCTTCTATCTTTTTTTCAAGATAGGGTAGAAGAGAAGAGTTTGATAATAGGCTCAGATAAAATCTATAATCTTTTAAAACCTTGTGATCCACTATCTATTTTAGATACCATAATAAAAATTTACCAAAAAGGTGTTAAGAGTCCACTTAAATTTTTTCCAGAATCATCAATGGCTTATGCTGATACGATATTTAAAAATAAAAATGGGGACTCTTTAGATGATCAAAATTTGAAAGATACTGCTTTTAAAAAGGCAAAAGATAAATTTAAGAGCTCTTTTAATAATATAGGTGAAGGGGAATCAGAAGATATAAAGCTCTGTTTTAGGCATCTTGAGACACCGTTAGATGAAGAGTTCTCTGATTTATCCACAGCTATTTGGAGACCTATTTTAAGCTATTTAGAAGAGAAACAATGAAAAAATTTGATATAACTAAAGCTCCACTAAAAGGTCTATCTGTTATTGAGGCAAGTGCTGGAACAGGCAAAACCTATGCCATAGCTGGAATCTTTTTAAGGCTCATTCTTGAGGGGAGTTTTAAAGTTAATAAAGATAAAGATAAAAAAGATGGGGCTTTTCAATCTGATAAAATTCAATATTTAAAGATAAATCAGATAGTTGTCGTTACATTCACAAAGGCAGCAACAGAGGAGCTAAGAGATAGAATTCGCAGAAGGCTCAAAGATGCTCTTATGGCTCTAACAGATAAGGGGGGCTATAAAGGCGGAGACCCTGTTTTGTTGTGGGCTTATCAAAAATATGGTGATGATAAGGGTGCTCAAAATAGGCTAAAGGAGGCTATAATCTGCTTTGATGAGTCTGCTATATTTACAATTCATGGATTTTGTCAAAAGATGCTCTCTGAAAACGCATTTGAGAGCAACACCCTTTTTGATACAGAGCTTCTTTTAGATGATAGCGATCTCTTAATTGAGGCGTGCCAAGACTATTATAGACGCAATTTTTTTAGTATGAATCCTCTTCTATTTAGCCACCCTAAAGTTAAGAAGATTGACACCACATATCTCTTAAAGCTGGTAAGACGACTCTTGGTTGATCCCAATTTTAAGATTATTCCTGATAGCTCTTCTTATAAAAAAGATAAGATTATATATAGCCTTACCCCATTAATTAAAGATGCTCAACCACTCTACTTATCACTTCAAGATGGCTGGATAAAAGATAGAGACAATATTTTTGATCTTATTTTAACTTCTTGTAAAAACAAGGCATTTGATGGACGAAGCATAAAAGAGTCAACATATCCAAATCTCTTTTCTATTGTGGATAACTACTTTCAAGGCGAAAATTTTTGGAATATTGAAAAAGATAAAAATAGCGATATAAGATACATTGAAAAGCTCACAAACAGATTTATGCGTCAAAAGGCAAAGAGTGTTGATAAGCTACCATCTCACCCATTTTTTCAAAAGGTTGAAGATTTTCTCGGGTTGGTTGATGAGATAGATAAATTGGTAGAAGAGTTTTGCATTAGCATAAAACTTGATTTTTTAACCTCTGCAAAAGATGAGCTTAAAAAAAAGAAATCCTTAAAAAATGTGAGGGCTTTTGATGATCTTTTGCTCTCAATGTATAGGGCTGTAGAGGGTGGCGATACCCCTATGGTTCGGGCAATAAGAGATAGATTTTTTGTAGCTCTTATAGATGAGTTTCAAGATACTGATCCTATCCAATACAGCATATTTACAAACATTTTTCAAAAAGATAAAGAGAGGCTACTCTACCTTATCGGTGATCCTAAACAGGCAATATATGGCTTTAGAGGTGCTGATATTTACGCATATTTAAAGGCAAAAAAGAGCGTAGATTCAGCCTACACCTTGAGCACAAACTGGCGGGCAGATGGCTCTCTTGTTGTTGCTGTAAATAGCCTTTTTGACATCAAAGGTCGCAACCCTTTTGTTATTGATGGGATAGATTTTATCCCTGTAAATCATGCTCCAGATAGAGAAGATGGCTCACTCTATATTGATGATAGCCAATATAAGCCTATGAATATAGCCATTATAGATCAGAAGTTATCTGACTCTAAAAAGCAGGCTGGCTCTATAAATAAGGGGACAACTGAGGAGTTTGCTGCTAAATTTACTGCTGGAAAAATAGCCCAATTGATAAATTTAGGGGCTTGCGGTAGGGCTGTTATCAAAAATAGAGTTGCAAATAGCCAAAAATCTTTAGAGCCACAAGATATAGCAGTGCTTGTTAGGACAAACAGACAGGGCAATATTGTGCTAATGGAGTTAAAAAAACTTAAAATTCCTGGAGTTATTTACAGTGCAGGCTCTGTCTATGCTGAAGAGGAGGCAATTGAGCTGGAGCGATTTATGAGGGCTGCTGCTGAACCTTCAAACGAGAGACTTTTAAAGGGTGCTCTGATTACTGCTCTATTTGGGTTTGATGGGCACCAGATAGTTGAGCTTTCAAGCAATGAGATGCTTTACGACTCTTTGCAAAACGATTTCTTAGAGTACAACACCATTTGGAGGCAATTTGGTTTTATCTCAATGTTACGATATATGATGCAAAAAAGAGGAGTAAGGGCAAAACTGCTTGGTTATAGTGGCGGGGAGCGTAAACTTACAAACTATCTTCACATTGCAGAGCTACTTCATATAGCAGATATGAAGCTAAAACCAGGAATTGATGGACTTATAAACTTTTTAGCTAAAAGACGGCTTGATAGCATTGATAGCCTTGATAAGCCAGATGCTGATGAGTATAGACTTAGGCTTGAGACTGACGAAAAGGCTGTTAAGATAATCACGATTCACAGAAGTAAGGGGCTTGAGTTTGATGTTGTTTTTTGCCCATATCTTTATCACGCAATGGATAGTAAAGATGAGGGTTTTGTCTCTTTTCACGATGATGTGCAATCTCATAAGGTGCTTGATATTGGCTCTGATAATTACGATAAACATAAAGAGAAGATGATAGAGGAGAGTTTTGCAGAGTCGGTCCGCCTTGCATACGTAGCACTCACAAGGGCAAAGTATTGCTGTTTTACTGTTTGGGGAAAGATAAGTAGCTCTGAGAACTCACCATTATCTTGGCTATTTCATGGCGACAAGTTCTTAGACAAAGGCTTAAACTTAGCAAAGGGGCGACAGAGTTTAAAGCAGCTAAGTTGGGAAGATATTAAATCTGATGTTGATAGAGTGGCGAGCCTTTCAGATTCCACGATTAAAGTTGAGGTGGTAAGCGATATTAAGAGCCTTCCCTATCTGCCTTTAAATGAAAAAACGATCACACTTGAGCACAAGCAATTTAAAGGTGGCAGCAGTGGTAAGATTCCTTATGGCTGGAGAATATCGAGCTTTACATCAATATTTTCAGGCAGAGCTATGGATTTTGATATGCCAGACCATGATGAGATTTCTGACTATGATAAGAGAGCACAACCAGATTTTGTGGAAGATTTGCCAAAAGATTTATCTTCGCTTATATCGCTTAAACCAAAAGATGAAGATAATCTAAAAGCTGCTTTTTTTGATTTTCCAAAAGGTGCAAGGGCTGGAACATGTATCCATGAGATAATGGAGAGTATTGATTTTACACGACCAGATATTAATATAGCAAAGCAAAAACTTGAAAAATTTGGATTTAAAGAAGAAGATGAGCTTCAAAAGGTTGAGGAGATGTTAAACCGTCTGCTCAATTCAAATATTATGTTTGGCACTTCTTATCCCATCTATCTTAATCAGATAAGAAATTTAGATAGGTTAAATGAGATGGAGTTTTACATACCAGTTGGAGATACAAACTCTTCATTACTTAGCTCTTTGATGTCCAAATATGGCTCTGGAGCAATTTTAGATTTTGCTTTGACCATGAAGAGCCTTAATTTTTCTCAAAAAGGTGGCTATTTAAAGGGTTTTATTGATATGGTCTTTTGCCACAACAACAGATATTATCTGCTTGATTGGAAAACTAACTATCTTGGAGATCGATTTGAGGATTACTCATTTAATACTTTATCATCTCAGATGAAAAGCTCAGGCTACACACTTCAGTATCTTATCTACACTGTGGCTTTAAACGCATATTTAGAACATAGAGTTGTAAACTATAACTATGATAGCCATTTTGGAGGTGTTTTTTATATATTTATGAGGGGTGTACAATCTGAGCTAAAGAGTGGGGTCTATTTTGATTGTCCAAATAAAGAGGTTATAGATGAGCTTACAAAGGCTATTTGTGGCTCTAATTTTATAGGGGAGATAAATGGCTGATATTCAAAAAGAGAGCAAAGATGAGATATTTGATAAGATATTTTCTGATCCAATATTTTCAGATATAGACAGAGAGTTTGCTCTATTTATATCAGCCATAGATAACACCCCAGAGGCTCTATTGGCTGCCCTTCTTGTAAGTTATGCTACAACTACTTCGGGAGATGTCTGCCTCTATCTCCCACTTTTTCGTGATAAGGCTCTTAAAGATGTTATTGCTGATGCAACATCTGATATTGTTTTGCCACAACTTGATAGATGGATAGAGATTTTAGAAAATAGTCGAGCAGTGGGAAAGCCTGATCAATTTTTCCCAATGATACTTGATAGCAAAGGCAGGCTATATCTTCAAAGATATTGGTATTATGAGGATATGCTCGCAAAGAATATAAAGCTAAGGATTGAGTCAAATTTAAATAAATCTCAAAAATTGAATAAAGATATATCAGAGATTTTAAATACCTTTTTTCCCTCTAAAAACAGCGATCTGTTTGAAGAGCCAGACTTACAAAGAGTTGCGGCTGAGGTTGCTATTTTAAAAAATTTTGCAGTAATATCAGGCGGACCAGGAACTGGAAAGACAACCACAATTGCCAAAATATTAATAGCTCTCTCGATTCTTGAACTAAAAAGGGGTAAAAAACTTTTAACTGCTGTTACAGCTCCAACTGGAAAGGCTGCTGCACGGCTTATGGAGTCTATAAACTCTGCTATTGCAAAATTTGAGATAGATGAGTCAACAACAGCGATTTTAAAACAGAGTATTCCAACTGAAGCCTACACAATACACAGACTGCTTGGTTACAGGCAAGGGTCATCTTTTTTTAAGCACAACAGAGATAATCTACTTGCCTATGATCTTGTAATTGTTGATGAGTCCTCTATGGCTGATCTGCCGCTTATGGCAAAGCTCTTTGATGCTCTCTCTTTAAAGTCAAAGATAATTCTTTTAGGAGATAGCAATCAGCTATCTTCGGTTGAGTCTGGTGCTGTGCTTGGAGATATATGCTCTTCATCTAATAGCGATATAAATGTAAATAGGCTTGATAAAACTCCATTGATTGCAGAGTCAATTGTGCATCTTAAAAAAAGTTTTAGATTTGATAAAAGTAGTGGAATTGGAGCATTAAGCAATTTTGTAAATAGAGGAAGGGTGAATGATGCTATTAATCTGCTTTTAAGTGGTAAATATAGTGATGTTCGATTTATTGAGCCAAAATGTTCACCAACCAATCCATCTTTATCTTTACAAGAGAGAAGCAACATTAATTTTGATTTGATAGATTCAATTGCAGTTTCTGAATATAAAAAGTTTTTAGAGGTTACTGACCCAAATGAGGCGTTTAACCTTTTGACTCAATTTAGGATATTAACACCAATTAGAAAGGGGCAGGGCGGTGTTGAGGCGATAAATAGATATATTGACACTATTTTATCAAGAGATGTTTATGGCATTAGAGGCAAAGCAGGGAATTTTTACAACTCTCTTCCAATTATTGTTAAAAAAAATGACTACTCCATGAGCCTTTACAACGGAGATATTGGGATATTTTTGCAAGAAAAAGATGGGCTTAGGGTCTTTTTTCAAGGGCAGAAGGGTTTTAGAAAATTTATGCCAGGGAGACTTCCTGAACATGAGATTGCATATTCGCTAACTGTCCATAAAAGTCAAGGCTCAGAGTTTGACAGAGTTCTTCTTGTGATTCCAGAGAGTAAAAGCCCAGTTCTTACAAGGGAGATGCTATACACAGCCATAACAAGAGCAAAAAAAGAGGTTACTATTTTGGCTTCAACTGGCTCAATTGCACGCATGATAGAAAATCCTATAAGGCGTTACTCAGGCTTATCTGAGGCTTTGTGGGGATAGATAGGTAGGATAGAGGATAAAAAAAGGATAGGCTTACTGATACGCCTAAAATTAAAATAAATTTAAAATCATAAGATAGCGGAGGTTTTATGAAAAAAAAGAGCGTCTCTATTTTGTCAGGAATGTGCAAACTGATTGTTTTAACTTGTATCTATATATCTATTTTAATATCATTTACTTCTATTTTAGGGTTAAAATGTGAGGCAAATGCTGCATCTTTGTATTATATTCTTGATGGCTCAGGTTCAATGTGGGGTCGAGTTGATGGTCAGATAAAGATTGAGGCAGCACGAGATGCCATGAAAAAGCTCATAAATGAGATGCCAGAAGAGCTTTTATGTAGCCTTACTGTTTATGGGCACCTTAAAAAAGGGGATTGCTCTGATATTACTGAGATTATCCCATTAGGAAAGGTTGATCGCCTTCAAGCTATTGATTTAATAGGTAAAATTACCCCAAAAGGCAAAACTCCCATTGCAGCAGCTATTGAAAAGGTGGCACATAACATTAAAAATAGTAATCCTAATCAGACAGATGAAAACGATAATACCATTGTTCTTATAAGCGATGGCATAGAGACATGCCAGGGAGATCCCTGTGCACTAACAGCAGAGTTAAAATCTTCTGGAATTAAGTTTGTGCTCCATGTTGTTGGATTTGATGTTGATAAAGAGGCATCTAAAGAGCTTGCCTGCATTGCACAAGCTGGGGGAGGAAGATATTTTTCAACAACAAATTCAGGCGAACTTGTATCAATACTATCTGCTGTTCAAAAAAGCGTTGCACAAAATAGCTCAATTGATTTTGTACAAAAGGTTGAAGAGAGCAAAACAAAAAAGATTGAAGAGCCTATCACAACAACGTCAAAGTCTATTAAAATAAAGGCAAAGGGACCTGGTAAAATTGCATTCAAATATGATTCATGGGTAAAAAAGCCATACTCATGGAGACTTATCGATCCTGAGACTGGTGAGGATAAAGGCAAATTTTCGACTCTTGAGACAACTTTGGTTGCACCTGGCTATTATCAGCTTGTCTGGGATCAGTCTGAGCATGACAGCTCTGATGTTGCACTTACTGAGGTTATTAGAGTTGAATCAGGAAAAACTGTTGAAATCTCTTTAATGACTGCTATAAACCCAATGCCAGCAGATTGGATGCAAAACAAAGTTCACTACTGGGGGTTAAAAAATATTAAGGATAGAGAAGAGTTAGGTCAGTTAGATAGCACCTCATCAAACAGCGGGTCAGATGAGTTTGTTGCATGGTTTGGCACTACATTTGTCCCGCAACTTGTTCCATCTGGAAGATACTATTTCGTTTATGATCTATCTGAACATGGCTCTTCTGACTCTATTCTTGGCGAAGTTGAGGTTGTTGATGGCAAGATGAACGATTTTCATATTAACACTGGAGTTAGACTTATCCCTGCTGAAGGTATGAAGCCCCCATATTTTGTTGAGTTTATAGAGATTGCTAAAGATGGTGTAGAGTTAAATAAAATTCGTCTAAATGGCAGCTTTGGACCTATTGCTTTAAAACCCGGAAAATATAAAATTAATTACCGTCAAGAGGAGCACGGGGCTTCTACAATCACAATTGTTGATGAGTTTGAACTTGAGGCTGGCAACCTTGTTGAGATAGAGATTTAACTCTTAAGAAATAGCACTATGAGATTAAAACTTGGTATTGCAAAAAAACTGTCGATCTTTTGCCTCTTTTTTATCCTGATTCTTTATGGAACTGTTTTGGATCTGCTTATTAATATCCAAACAATGTCAGGAATCTCAGAGCAGATTGTCAGCATTAACAATCAGATTGCATCGTTATCAAAGACCATGCTTGACAGCCTTATTAGCATGGATGTCAACGATAAAAAATATAGGCTTCTTAAAAAAGAGATATATCTTGAGTATTTTGAGACAGCCAGAAAAGATTATATTGGTTCTATTGAGAAGATATTGGGATTGGAGTCTAATGAGTATAAACTGCCTGAATCGTGGCACAAAATAGAGGATAAAAAATTTGCCAGCTACCTTATGCCACATATTGAGATTAACTTTGAAAATCTCTCCAATTCATCACCCCCAGATAAGACCATTGCCTCTGAGGCACTTCCAGCGTGGATTCCAGAGCCTATTTTAGAGGAGTGGATAAAATCTATATCTAACTGCCGTCAAGAAAATGAGCGTCAAATTGAGCAGTCTCTTATTGATATAAATGCTAAAAGCCGTGAGAGCATCAAAAAGGGGCTTATTGGATTTGGTGTCTCTATTGTTGTTGGAATTATTGGTGTGTGGTTTATATCTCAATCTATGTTAAAGCCTTTGAATAAATTGAAAAATGGACTTCGAATTATTGCCCATGATAACTATGACCATCTAATAGAGATAAAATCTAATGATGAGTTTGGAGAGGTTGCATCTATATTTAATGATATGACCACACAGCTTAAGGAGAGTGAAAGCATAAGATCAGACTTTATTGCCATATTGAGCCACGAGATACGAACTCCGCTTGCATCAATAAGAGAGTCTGTCAACATGATTATTGAAGATGTTTTTGGTCCTATAAACGATAAGCAGAGAAAATTTCTTGAAATTGCAAGCTCTGAAATTAGCAGGATCACAACACTTTTAAACCACCTTCTTAATGTATCAATGCTAAAATCTGACTCAGATAAGATAAAACCAGAACCTCTTGATCCTAATCAGTTGATAAGCGATGCTGCAATGGGGCTTATTGGCACTGCTAATGCTAACAGTGTTGAGTTAAGGATCCACCCGCTTGTTGATGATCCAGTGCCTTTAGTTATGGGTATCAACAATGAGATTTTACAGGTTTTGTTGAATATTATTGGCAATGCCATCAAATTTTCGTATAAAAACAGCTTTGTTGATATATCTCTTATCAAGGGAGCAAAGGGGGACGAGGTTATATTTAAGGTATCTGATGAAGGTCCTGGTATCCCTCAAGATGAACAGAGTCTTGTTTTTAAAAAGTATTACAGAAGCAAAGAGGTTAGGACACACATGGACGGTGTAGGGCTTGGTTTAAATATATCCAAAAGGATAATTCAGGCTCACGGGGGAACAATTTACATGGAGAATAACAGTGATAAAGGGTGTTCATTCTTTTTCACCCTGCCAACAAAAGAGGCGGGCAGTAACTGATCAAATCTCTGTTTTTGAGATTATTTTTATTATATTTTTAGCTCTATATTTATCGTTTGTGGTTAGTGGTTGTATTGGTCTTAACTCAACTGATAAAAGACCAAAATCTGTAAGACAGATGCTTGAATCTGGAGAGCGAGCTTTTATGGCTGGTGATTATCAGTTGGCTGAATCTCTTTTTTGTCAGGCAGTTGATGAGAGCAAAAATCCGTGGGATAAAAATAGAGCTATCTATAATCTTGCATGCACAAAAATTATAACAGCTCAGAGTGATGATGAGATTCTTGAGGCAATGAAGATACTTATGCAGTGGAAATCTTCTAAAAGTAGCCCTATCTATTATGAGAATCCAGAGATAATAATACATACGTTACTTCAAAATAACAATCTTCTAAAAGATAGAGATAGCTATGATTTCAAAGAGTTTAATGCTATCAGTGAGATGCACGATATTCAAGAGATTGACGCTATTGTTAAAGAGACAAATCAGGTAAATACACGTCTTGACCGCCTTTTACGTGAGCAGGAGGGAAAGATTAAAACCCTTAACGCAATTGTAAAAAAGCAAAATGAGAAGATAAAGCTCTTAAATGCCATTGCCAAAAAAGAGTCTAAGGCAAAAGAGGATATGGAAGCTAAAACAAAAGAGTTAGAAAAGAGCATAAAAACCCTTAAACATCAAATATCTGAACTTGAGCGTATTGATCAAAAACTCCAAAACAAAAGGCAGAGTGAATGAAAGAGGGTGCTTGTATATTAATAGTTGATGATGATCCCAATATTTTGGAGGTGCTTGATGCACGTCTGACAGCCTCAGGTTTTAATGTTCTAAAAGCTTGCGATGCTCAGATTGCCATGCAGATATTAGAGCAGGAACAAAAAGGGGTTGATCTCTTAATTTCAGATATGAAGATGCCAGTTGTAAGTGGAATGGATCTATTTTTAGAGGTTCAAAAGAGTCTGCCAGAGCTTCCAGTCATATTTTTAACAGCTTATGGCACAATACCAGATGCTGTTGAGGCTATTAAACATGGTGCTGTTGATTATATCTCAAAGCCGTTTGATGGAAGAGAGCTTATAAAAAAGATTGGTAAGATTTTAGAGGCTAAAGAGCAGAATAGCCAGATTTTAGCTCATCAATCTAATCAGTCGCATCAATTACATCAATTAGATCAGCATCCAACCCAGACAAATTTTGGCAAAATAGATTCAGCCAAATTGGTTCAGCCAGATGGGTATATTATATTTGAAGATGAGTTTTATTGGGATAAAACCCCTGCTATGCAAGAGCTTTACAGCATGATAAAAAGGGTTGCAGCAACAGATGTCAATGTTATGATTCTTGGTGAAAGCGGTGTTGGAAAAGAGTGGATTGCAAGGGCAATTTATCGCAATAGCTCAAGAAGGGATCAGCCTTATGTTGTTGTAGATTGTGGATCAACGCCTGCTGGGATTTTGGAGAGCGAGCTTTTTGGTCATCTAAAAGGCTCTTTTACCAGTGCTGTTAAAGATAAAAAGGGGCTTATAGAGACTGCTGATAAGGGGACTCTTTTTTTAGATGAGATTGGCAACATATCCCATGATATGCAGTGCAGACTTTTGCGTTTCTTAGAAGATAAGAGTATCCGTCAAGTTGGCTCTGTGCATGAAAAGATTGTGGATTGTAGAATAATATCAGCAACTAATGCAGATTTAAGCAGAGATATTGAGGCTGGAACTTTTCGTCAAGATTTATATTATCGTCTAAAGGTTGTAACTCTTACGGTTCCTCCTCTTAGGGATCGAAAAGAGGAGATTGCAGATTTTGCAAAGTTTTTTGTCGATAGATACACAAAATCACACAACCTTAGCCCAGTAACCTTTGCTGATGCCACGATTGAGCTTATGGATTCCCATGATTGGCCCGGCAATATCAGAGAGCTTAGAAATGCCCTTGAGGCTGGTATCGTGCTTTGCAAAAATAACATCATGCAGCCTTTTGATCTTCAGCTTGGGAACAACCAAAAATCAAAGAGAAATATTAAATCTGATCCAACTCGCAACTCCTCTTCTGATAGCAGAGATTCTCAATCTTTTAATGAAAATGATAGCCAACTTGGCTTTTCAATTGAAGATAGCGAAAAACATACAATTATCAGGGCACTTAAAGAGTCCAAAGGGGTTCAAAAAAAGGCAGCAGAGCTTCTTGACATAAGCAGACGGGCAATTAATTACAAGATCAAAAAATATGATATACAGCCAAGGGATTATAAATAAAGTCAACCCCTTGACTATATTTCATTAGTGCAGTTTATTACTAAACACATTATAAAGGAGTGTAAAATCAAATGAAAATTTTAGCATTAACAGGAAGTCCACGAAAAGATGGTAACACAGAGAGGCTTGTAAAGGCAATTATTGCAGGGGCACAAGGCAAAGGGGCAGAGGTCAACTACTACGATTTAAGCCAGTTGAACATAGCGGGTTGCAAGGCGTGCATGTATTGCAAAAGCAATGATGGGTGTGCTGTAAAAGATGATATGCTCCCTCTTCTTCAAGAGATTTTAACTGCTGATGCGGTTATTTTAGGCTCTCCTGTCTATATGTGGCAGTTCTCAGCACAGACCAAGCTCTTTGTTGATCGCCTATTTGCCATGTTAAATCCTGATTATAGCGTAAAGTTTAAGTCTGGATTGCCTTTAGTTCTTGTATATACACAAGGGCAGCCAGACGTTAAAGCATTTGCAGGGTATTTTGATATGAATGCAAAGATGTTTGAATTTTTGCAATTTAAAGTTGTTGATACCCTTGTTTGCGGCGGGTGTCGTAATAAAGAAGATGTTGAGAAGAATGAGGCTATAATCGCAAAAGCCAAAGAGATGGGTGAGTATCTGACAACACTTAAATAGTTAATTATTATGGTATGGTATCGTGAAAAACTACAGCTATAATTTAAATAAAGATGTATTAACCATAATAACAGCCTTTGGTCATTACTCATTTAAGATAGAGGACACTGAGCTTCTTGGCGATGCTGAACGTATCGTCAAGATTATGATCAATGAGATGGATAGCGTTGATAGAAAGCTAAATTTTCGTAAGGAGAAATCTGGGCAGTATGCCAGATTGCTCCTTACAAATCTAAATCTTTGTGAAAAATATGTAAGGCTTGAGGATAAGTACAAAAATCTTACTCAAAGAGTTGATGCTATAAATAGAAAATTGGAATCTGTAAATATCGCTCCTGTTCTAACCGAGCCATCAATAGAGAAGAGCTTTATAAATGAGATAGCTGATTCTAAGGAGTATAATGTTGAATCAGATGATTTAGAAGAAGAAAAAGAGAATGAAGAAAAAAAAGAAAAAGAGAATATAGAGAATATAGATAAGATAGATAAAGTTCTTCCCCAACCCCAAAAGTCTGAAACATCAAACTGGAAGCTAAATAACTCATATCTTGCCCTAAAACAAAAAGCAATAGAGCGAGTTATGAGCATTAGGGAGCAAAATAGGTCAAATAATCTCAATGATGTTGTTATTCCTGTGTCATCATCAGCACCATTAATATCAACAACACAACCATTAGTTGAGCCGCCTTTTTCAATATCAGTGGTTAATTTTAAACCTCCAGAGCAAAAAATAATAGTTGCATCAACAGAAGAGGAGGCAATATTAATTGAACCTACTGAGTCTGCCATAGCGGTTGTATCTAAAGATGATGCAATATTGGTTGAGCCAGACGAGCTATCAACAATAATATTATCGCAAGATGATGAGATAGAGGATGACTCTTATCAATATGATGCTCTTATCAGTAGTAAGCCAAGCACAATTAATAAGCCAGCCATTGCCAAACCAAAGATGTATAAAAAGGGGGAGTTTGAGCTTCCTAAGATATCTTTTCTTAGAAATACAAGCAGCAAAACAGAGATTGATCACCACGGCATCAGAAGAGATGCAGAGCTTCTTGAAAAAAAACTTGGATATTTTGGAATCAAGGGCGAAGTTATGGGGGTCTCTCCTGGACCTGTTATCACTACGTTTGAGTATAGACCAGAACCCGGAATAAAAATCAGCAAAATAGTCAACCTTGCAGATGATCTTGCCCTTGCGTTAAGTGCTTTTAGCATTCGCATTGTTGCACCAATTCCTGGTAAAGATGTTATGGGTATTGAGATTCCAAATATCAAAAAGAGCATTGTGCCATTTATTGATATTGTAACTGCTCAAGACTTTATAAATAGCAAATCAAAAGTGCCAATTTGTCTTGGTAAGGATATTGTTGGCAATCCAGTTGTTGTTGAGCTTGATAGGATGCCCCATCTTTTAATTGCAGGGGCAACAGGTACAGGTAAAAGCGTTGGTCTAAATGCGATGATTACAAGTATTTTGTATAAATCATCTCCTGAAGAGGTCAAATTTTTGATGGTTGATCCTAAACGGATTGAGCTTTCATTTTACAACGACATTCCGCATCTTTTAACCCCTGTAATAACTGACATGAAAAAAGCCACGCTTGCACTTCAGTGGTTGGTAAGGGAGATGGATCGGCGTTACAGCCTTCTTGCTAAATCTCAGGTTAGACACATTGAGCAGTATAATCAAAAGATAAAAAATGGAGTTGGGCAGCACGTTGCAGATTTTGAAGAGCAAGAGCCACTCCCCTATATTGTTGTGATAATTGATGAGCTTGCAGACCTTATGATGACAGCATCAAGAGACATTGAGTTCTCTCTAACACGTCTTGCTCAGATGGCAAGGGCTGCTGGAATTCATCTTATTTTAGCAACGCAAAGACCATCTGTTGATGTTCTAACTGGCATCATAAAGGCAAACTTTCCAACAAGAATATCATTTCAGGTCTCTTCTAAGACTGACTCCAGAACAATTATTGACTCAAATGGTGCAGAGACTCTTCTTGGAAATGGTGATATGCTATTTGTGCCTCCGGGTAGCTCAAGAGTTACAAGGGTTCATGGGACATATCTATCAGAGGACGAGCTTTTGGAGATAACATCATTTTTAAAAGCTCAAGGCAGACCTGAGTATGTTCTTGATGTTATTACAGAGACAGATGAAGAGCCTCCCCAAGAGACTATGGACGATGATTATGATGATAAATATAATGAGGCTTTAGAGTTTGTAATCTCAACAAAGCAGGCATCTATTTCAGGGATTCAGCGGGCACTTAGGGTTGGATACAATAGAGCTGCAAGAATCATTGATATTATGGAAAAACGAGGGATTGTTGGACCATCAGATGGGGTAAAACCTCGCAGGGTTATTGTGGAGAATATCGAATATTAAAAAGTGGTTAGCTTAAAAACAAAATAGCATTTAGCTTCACGTTTCTTTACCCTCTCTTGCAGCAGTTGCAGGATCAATTTTGTATGATAGGACTGGAGAGAAGATATATAAAAGCATCAAAAAAAAGGCAAAATATCCAAACCAAGGTGTAAAGACAAAGATTATCAAAAGGGTTAATGTGCTCCACATAAATTTGGGGTTTCTATCCATAAATCGCCCCATGTGAAGATACTTTATTGGATAAAAGTTCATCAAGATAGATGTAAATATAAGTAGCCCAAAGCTGAAAAAGCCAACCAATCTGCACCAATCTTGCTCTGAGCCTGTGATGTGGGCTAAAACTACAAGTGGAGAGGTTACAAAGAGAGCTGCTGCTGGTGTTGGTAGCCCCTTAAACATTCCTGGAATGGAGTTTTTATCTAAGGTAAAATAGATAAGCCTTACAATCCCTGCTAATGCGTAAACTATTGCAACTGTGCCTGCTGGAAGTGAGCTAATATCAATATTTGGGTGGTTTGCAAACACTATGTAAAATATCCAAGCAGGTGCAATGCAAAAACTTATCCCATCAGCAATATCGTCCATAATTCCACCAAATGTGATATGCCCCTTAGTTACACCTGGCAGAGGCTCCGTTAGCCCAAGTTTTCTTGCCATTGCCCCATCTAACTTATCAAAAACAGCAGCACCAATAAGCAGAAGATAAGACTCTGTAATTTTTCCCTGATATGCAAAAAATACAGCCAATAGCCCCATAATTGCATTCATTGCAGTTAGAGTGTTTGGAAAGACAGATAAAATCCTACGTCTTAACAAATTATTATCAAGGCATATCTCATCTAAGCAGTATCTGCCATATTTTCGGCAATACCCAGCAATTGAGCCAAAGTTGATTATCAAAAATAGAATTTCAATAATAAAAAGATTTCTTAATGGAAGATTTCCAAGTTTTTCGATTACTGCATAAATAGTTAAATAGTGTGGTCCGGCATCTATAAATGGGACGTAAAATGCGTGAACATAGAGCAGTAAACCAAGTGGAGCTGCCACAATTGTGCGAAGTCGTGTAAGTTCGCGAAGTTCAGTCTCTTGTCCGTAACGAAGAGCAAAGCCTCGCATAAAATGGGCAAAATTGTTTCTAACCAAAACAGTTACGCAGATAATCAAGACAAAAATGGCGTGAAAAAGCTCTAAACGGCTATGTGCAGGTGAAACAAAAAGCAGTCTCCACATCATTCCAACTGCAACCAATGGAAATATAATAGAATAGACAACTCTATCCATGATAAGATCAGCAAGCTCTGCAAATGTTGGATTTGGGCTAAAACGGTCAGAAAACCACCCATCAATAAGATCAAATATCATTGATGTAAATAGCAAGATTGTTCCAGTAAGATAAATTGCATAATTACGGGTAAGCATAACTGCAATTGCGCAGATCATTCCTGCAAAAACTAAAATTGGACGACCATAAACCAGAACTGGAGTTACTCTTCTTAAAATGACCTGTTGTGATGTCATTGTGATCCTTCTTTTTGTTGTCAATTTAAAATTTTAGTTATAGATTTTATTTGCCTTTTATAAGACACGAAGGCATAAAAAAGCAAGATTAACAATTTTGCTGTTGTGTTTTTGAGGTGTTTATTTTTTTTAAAAATTTAAAATGTTGAGGATTTTCTTGAGACTATACTATTTTTTGTGCATGGCAACTCTTTTGATGTTAAGGCTGAAAAACTGATATAAAAATAAGTAGAGATTTGTGCGAAAAAAATCTTATTGCATAGAAGATAGGGAGAGGAATAAAAAAAGCCCTGCATTACAGGGCTTTTTTATAATATTTTAACGGTATTAAATTTTTAATTGGTAGCGGGGAGAGGATTCGAACCTCTGACCTTCGGGTTATGAGCCCGACGAGCTACCAGACTGCTCCACCCCGCAAAAACTTTATTAATATATGTTAAAAACTATTTAAGGTCAAGATAATTTTTAGTAAATAAACAGTCTTGCAAAAAAGATTAAAACTGATTAATTTATTAACCTTATAAATTTTAGACTATTCTCACCTTTAACTAATCCCAAAAGGTACTCTGGAGGAAAAAAATTGTTTACTGAAACAGTATCATATCAGGCAGCACTTGCTGCGGGTCTGCTCTCGTTCTTTTCACCGTGCATTCTGCCTCTAATTCCAGCCTATTTTAGCTTTATCACAGGGCTATCTTTAGATGAACTTACAACTGGAGATGATAGAAAAACAAGGGTAAAAGTTATGCTTGCAACATTGGCATATATTGGCGGTTTCTCTTTTGTCTTTATATTGCTTGGCGCATCTGTATCGTTTTTAGGGGGTGTTATCTCCTCATTTTCTTGGCTTATCAGATATGTTGGTGGTGCTATAATTATTATTTTTGGTCTTCACCTGCTTGGCATCATAAATATTAAGAGCCTAAATTTTGAAAAGAGAATGCACATAAGTGAAAAACCTATGCACCTTATGGGGACATTTGTTATTGGTATGGCTTTTGGTGCTGGCTGGACTCCGTGCATTGGTCCCTTACTTGGCTCTATACTAATTGTTGCTGGAAGTCAGGAGACCGTATTGCAAGGCGTTCTTCTCTTAACTCTCTATTCGATTGGTTTAGCATTGCCGTTTATTATTATCTCATTTTTTATCAACAGGATTCTTGAGATTATGAAACGGGCAAAAAAGGTGTTAATATACATAAATAAAATATCTGGACTGCTTTTAATCGCACTTGGCATACTTCTTATTACTGATAAATTCAGGCTACTTGCTGGAGTTTAAAAATTTAAAACTACTTGAGTTTTTGAAAAAAAGTTTTGAATTGAGGCATTTTTATGAAGCAAAACCATCTCACACAGAGATTTTTTTATATTTTCATACCCCGCACCATCTTGATTTACCATAATCACAAATGGGTATAAACCATCTAATGTTTCAAAATAGCCACATCTTGTCCGAACCCCGTTTAGTGTCCCTGTTTTATAATATTCAGTAACTCCATCAGCAATAGTTTCACTTCTCATAAGCTGATAATTTGGTCGAAATTTAAATAAAATCTTTACCATATCTGCTGGAGAGATTCTATTTAATCTTGAAAGACCAGAGCCTTCTGCAAAGATGACATTTGATCCGCTATACATTGAAATTCCAATAGCCCTTTTGGCGTAATCGCTCATGGCAGCAACCCCCTTTTCAACAGTTGCGGGCGGTGAGAATGCTTTTGCTCCAGAGGCTAAAAATATCTGATTTGCTATAAAGTTGCTCGAGTGTTTTAAGAGCTTTACTATTATTTCATCTATGCTGTAAGGAGATATAAACTCATAAATTGGCTTATCTTTTGAGGTTACAATACCAGCTTTAACATCGCCTCTTATTAATATCCCCTCTTGCAAAAGAAAATGGCGTATCAGCATACCAGCATAGAGTCTGCTCTCCTCTTGAGATAGAACCACACGCCCCCCCCTTAACCTTGAGGATTTCACCTGATTCATAACAAATGGGAGAAGCGGTATCTCTGGATCATCGCTAACATACTCTTTTTTTGACCTGCTGTATTGGAAAGAGACAGTATTAAAATTGGCTGATAAAGCTCCAACAGGGGCATCGTAGGGGTTGTTGGTGTTTGATCTTCCATCAATATTGATATTTTGTGTAAAAAATGAGTTATCAACAACTATGTCGTTGAGCTGATTTATATTCATTGCCCTTAAAGTAGCAACAACTTGACGGCAGGCATCATGTATGACTGCTGAGGTAAAAAGGGGATCTCCGTAACCCTTTATTTTAAGATTGACCCTATTTTGTCCTCCAACTGTAAGGAAAAAATCGGTTGTAAAGCGGTAGTTCACACCAAGATAGTGGCGTGCAACAAGGCTTGTCAGAACTTTTATGGTTGATGCTGGAATAAATCCAATATTTGGATTTTGAGAATATAAAATAGTTCCATTGTTACTCAAAAGCATAATTCCAGCTTTGCTGTTTATAATTGAGCTGCTATCTTTTACAGCTCCTCTCTTTTTTACCAGATGTTTGGTGCTCATCGGTTTTTTATTTATTTTGCCACTATTGCTGTGAGCTAAACTTAAAAATATTGGCAAAATAGATAGATTTAAAATTATAACCATAAATACTAAATTTTTATAACACCTTTTAATCATTAAACTTTACTCTCCATAAAATGTTAAATAGCAGGTTTACCTTGCAAGTTGATTCATCTCAAAAATAGGAAGACAGATAGATAGAACAATAAAACCAACTACCACACCCATAAATAGTATGATGATTGGCTCTAAAAGTGCACTCATTGCAACAATGGTTGATTCAGCCTCTTTTTCAAAGAGTTGGGCGGTCTTTTCAAGCATCTGTTCTAATTTTCCGCTTTGCTCTCCCACCTTAATCATCTGTATTGCAAGAGATGGGAACTCGCTTGTGCCATCAAGGGCATTGCCAAGATCACCCCCCTCTTTTACAGCCTCTGCTGCTATGGTTATTCTGTTTTGAAGAACGCTGTTTCTAATTGTGTTTCTTGCAATATCAAGTGCTGTGAGCATTGGAACGCCATTAGTAAGTAAAGAGCCAAGAATCCTCGCAAATCTTGCCACTTCACTCTTTTTTATCAACTTACCAGCTTTCGGGGTTGCAAGAAGCAAGCTGTCGGTTACTCTTAAACCAGTTGGTCTTTTTCTGACAAGATAGAGGGTAGTTGATAGCACAACTGGAATCAAAATTACAACCCACCAAAAAGATTGAAAAAAAGAACTTAGAGCGATAAGAATACGTGTAGGGGCTGGAAGCTGCTGATTCATATCTGTAAATATTTTGATAATTCCAGGAACAATGTAAGTAATAAGAAATATAAGCACACCAACCCCTGTAATACTCATCAACATTGGGTATGCAAGAGATGATTGAATCTTTTTACGGGTATCTTCTTGCTTTTCAGTTATATCTGCAAGGCGCTCAAGCACAATCTCAAGCGTGCCTGATGACTCTCCTGCGTGAACCATATTTACATAAACAGGCAAAAAAACAGATGGATATTGAGACAAAGCCTGAGAAAAACTCTTTCCCTCCTCAATTGACTCTTTGATTTTAGATAAAAGACGCTGAAAAGATTTTGATTCTGTCTGGTTAGCAAGTGTAGCAAGAGCACCTGCAAGCGGAAAACCAGCAGATATAAGGGTTGCAAGCTGTCTTGTTATTATTGCGGTCTCTCTTTTACTGATTCGAGAAAAGAGCATTATCCCAGAGGAGTCTATAAGAGTTGATAGAGATTTTACTCTATTTTGGCTTGCTACTTCACTTTTTACCTCATTAATTGATGTTGGAAAGATATTTTGTTGTCTAAGTTTTGAACCAGCTGCCATAATGCTCTCAGCATCAATAATCCCGCTTTTTTTCTTGCCTTTATCTGTTAAGGCTCTGTATTCAAATACTGTCATCTATTTTTTGCTCCATCTTCAAAAAAACTTCAAAACCTGCCTGTTTGCCAAAATTAGCCCTGTTAAACTATCTGCTTTGAGCGGTGAATGTCAATAAAGTTATCGTCTAATTTTAACAGATAAGTGTTTTATACCAGTAGGAAAACGTGTTAAGTTGAAAGAAAAAACATAAGGTAAAAAAACTTGTAAAAAAAGTTATCAAAAGAGAGATTGATTTATGGATATAGATCACAAAGAGCTATTTAAAGATAAAAGGGTTTTGATTGTTGATGATGATGTTACGGTTGGAAAGATTATCTCCACACTGCTTAACAAAATCTCTGTTACATCACTATATTCTAATGAGCCAAAAGAGGCTTTAGAGATACTCAAATCAGCCACAGAGCCTTTTGCCCTAATTATATCTGATCACCAGATGCCATTCATAACTGGGACAGAGTTTTTTGAAGAGGTAAGCTGGATTTCACCAAACAGCATAAGGTTTATGATCACAGGATATGCAGAGATTCAATCTGTGATTGAGGCTGTAAATAGAGGAGAGATTCATAAATATATAACAAAACCTTGGAAAAATGAGGATTTTTTAGCATCTGTAAAAGAGGGGCTGGAGCAGTACGAGCTTGCTGTTGAGAGCAGAGAGCTTTTTCGTCTTGCAAAAGAGCAAAATACAAAACTTGTTGAGCTAAATCGCATCTTAAATGAATCTGCCGTAAAAGAGGCAAATATGTTAAAAGAGTTAGATGCAAAAATAGCAGCATTATCTCATAAACAGGGCAGATATGAGTGGATTAATAAAAAAGGGGCTATTCAAGAGGAGCAAAATAGCGTAACATCAGAGGATGATATTGCTGATTTAATGAGGATTAAAAAGATACTTAAAGAGAGCGAACTTATTGACTCTGAAGAGATTAATAGATTTTATACGACCTTGATTTGTCAGCTTGCAGATCATTTTACTAAACAGAACTATTTACAGGCTCAAAATGGTAGATAAAAAATGCGATAAGATTCTTGTTGTAGAGAGTCAAAATAGCATAGGGGAGAGCGTTGAGAGGCTCTTAACTGGTGCTGGATATGATGTAAGATGGGTCAAATCCTCCTATCCTGCTATTGCTGCACTTGAAGGGGCTTCAACATCTTTATTTGCTGTTGTAATATCTGCCTATAAAATACCAAGAATGAATGGAGATGAGCTTCTTGAGCGTGCTCGCTCTCTTTCCCCTGATACGCAAAGAATGCTATTTTCTGACTCCTCTGACATGGAGATACTAATCAATGCCATTAATAGAGCTGCCATACATAGCTCTATTGCCATACCGTTTAAAGATGATTATTTACTATCTGAGGTTGCACGGCTCTGCAAACAGTTTGGACAGATTCAAAAACGAGAGACCTTAAGAAATCTTACTGAACATCAGAACCGCCAAATGTATAAGGTTGCACTGCATCTAAAAAAAAAGCGAGAGGTTTTTAAGCAAAAGATTGAAGAGAAGAAGCAGCAGCTCAAAATTTTGATGGATAGCGGTAACATTGGCGAGTTTAAAAGGGCAGCAACTGATATTAAGCTGTTTCTTGAAAATATTGTATCTGCTACATCCTCAGATAACTCAATTAAAATTGCTGATTTAGATGAACTTTATCTTTTAAAGTTGTTAAACAAAGAGCAGCAAGAGAGCAATATTTCAGATAGAGAAAAAGAGATAATTGATACTGTTTTAAGGCTCTTTTTTCAAAACAGATTATCTTTTGCAAGCAATTTTTTACACAATATTGAAAAGAGTCAATCTCAAGAGGTTAGATTAAATGATAATCTTATTGCAAGCCTTCCAATAGAGCCAGTTGATGGTAGCGTCAGATATTTTTTTGAGGATTTTCATAGCAGCGGCGTAAAGCCATTTGTCTTAAAAAATAGCCTACTTGCAGAGAAGACACAGGGTAAAGCAGGCACTGCTGGGGTTGATACTTTTGGAAATCCAATACCAGTTGAAGAGCCAAAAGAGCCTCTTTTTACAGCAGGTGTAAACACCCGATTTTCTGATGATAAGCTCCAAATATTTTCAACCGCTGACGGACACCCACATTTAGATTTTATGGGGGTTGTATCTGTATTTCCAGAGCTTCAGATTAAGGGCGATGTAAATTACGATACTGGAGATATTAACTTTAATGGCAACATAACCGTAGATGGTGTTGTAAAGGCTGGTTGCAGCGTAAAGTGTGCAAATCTTACAGCACAGGCAGTTGAGGGGGCACAAATCCATCTAACAGGAGACCTTAATGTATCTGCTGGTATTATTGATGCTAATATTGTCAATATTCAGGGTAATGTCCATGCAAAGTATATAAATAGTTCCAGAATAAAGGCGTTAGGTGATATTGTTGTTCAAAATGAGATTATCGACTCAGAGCTTTTTGTTGGTGGGCGATCTCTTAACAGATATGGTCTGATTGTATCATCATTTGTAAACTCAAGAGGTGGAGTTGTAGCTGGTAGAGTTGGCACTGCAAAGTCATTACCCTCTAAACTTGAGGTTGGCACTGAGGGGATAATTGAGATGATGCTTGCTGATTTAGATCAAAGAGTTGAGAAAAAATCTGATGAGATTAAATCCATCAAAGATGAGATATTGAGCTTTGAGTCTGAAGAGAAGCTATTAAATGAGCAAATATCTGATGCTGTCAACATGCAAGATAGTGCTCAAGCAGATTTAAAAAAAGTTGCAATACAGCTTCCGCAGATAGAGGCTTCTGAAGATATTGAGCAGGTTCAACGTATGCTCAAAATGGTAGGAGAGCTTCAAAAAAGGGTTGATAATTCAGAAAAGATAATCAATCAAGCCTTTGAACGCCAAGATACCATAGTTGAACAGAACCTTTTAAAACAGCGTAAGATTGAGCTAATTGAGGGTGAGATTAAAGAGATAAAGTCTAAACAGAGAGGACTTAAAGAGTTTGCCACAAAAAGCGAGCTAAAGGCTGAGGTTGTTGTCAATACCCAAATAATGGCTCAAACATCAATAGCTGGAAGCAAATCAAAGCTGATTTTAAAGCAAGATTTATCAAGGTGCAAAATATATGAGATCATAAAAGAGCAGATCACTAAAAAGGGGGTAAATCCTATTTATGAAATCGTTGTTGTGCCTACAAATTAGACTAAACAATTGATCTTTTTAAGATTGAAGAAGAGGTGGTTAGTTGAAAATTTTATCCAAATTGGCTGCAATTGTGATTGCTGTTTTAAGTCTTACTCTTTGCACCTCTTTTTTAGAGGCTAAATCAGAGTGGATTCCAAAGGTGTGGTTAGAGTTCTTAAAATATGGTCCAACAAAAGATAATCTGCCAGATTTTTCCCGTGCTGGGTTTAAGATGGGGTTAAAAGAGATTCCTGATATTGAAAATAGTCAAAATAAAATTCCTATTTTTGATGTAACAGACTCAAAATTTGGAGCAACTCCTGATGATCAAACTGACGACACAGCCGCGATACAATCTGCAATTGATGCTGCTGGAGAGGCTGGCGGTGGAATAGTATTTTTGCCAAAAGGGCGTTATGAGATTCACAAAACCCCTGACCATGGATTTCTTCAGATTCGGCATAACAATATTGTTGTGAGAGGAGAGGTTGAAAATGGTTTAAATGGTAGTAAAATCTTAAAGAGCACCCTACATTTAGGCTCACCAGGCAAGGCAGATCGAATTTACAGACTTGGAACTGTGCCAGCAGAAGATGAGGGTCGCCACTGGACAGTTATTGCAATTTTAGGCTCTGAGGCGACAAAAGAGTTGACTCGGTACACAAAAAGTGTAATGCGTGGCTCTAAAGAGGTTGAAGTTTTGGATACATCAAATCTTTTGTCAGGGGATACAGTAATAATTGAGTTTGACGACCCCTTGATTGATCCTAAGAAACCCTCTCCTGATAAGGTTGATATTGCAGCTCAGTTGACCTACCCGCTAAAACTTATCAAAGCTCAAACAGACACGTTTGGAAAGGTCTCTAAAACAATATCATGGATAGTTAAAATTGAGAAAGTTGTTGATAACAATAGGATAATCCTTGCAGAGCCTGCCCGTTTTGACCACTTTATCCGTTATGCTCCACGAATTTTATCGTTTAACGGCGTAAAAGGGGTTGGAATTGAGAATTTAAATATAGATAGCAGTTGGAAAGGGGGGTATCGCCACCACAAGCCTTTTTTAGGAGATGATGGCAAAATTGTAAGAACAGCAAAGGAGCAAGATTATCTGTGGGGCGGAATTTGGGTAAGCTCTGCCTCTGATAGCTGGATACAAAACATCACATTTAACAACTTAACTCAAGGGGTTATATTTAGTAAAAGTGGATATATCACAGCTAAAAATTTAGCATTTAAAGGGCTTGATGGGCACGCTGGAGTTACTATTGCCCAAAGTCATGGAATCTTAATTGAGCGAGCCGATTTTTTTGCAAGGTTGGTTCACCCTGTAAGTTTGAAGAACTTTGCATCTGGAAACGTGATAACTGATTGTAAAACCTTTTATGATGGCAGAGATGATAACAATGCCACAGATGCTGTGATTGATTTTCATGGGCTTTTCCCCTATGAAAACCTATTTGATAACATGCAAGGATTTTATATCTGTCCTGGTGGAGATACAAGCGTGATGCCCCACTCAGGAGTTCGTAATGTCTTTTGGAACATTCAAGCACCTAAAAGCATGAGCTGTTACACCTGTGAGCTTCAAGATGAGTTTATGCGAACTTATGATTATGGCAACACATCTTCTGCTAAAGCAGAGACAATGTATGAGTATCAACCTCAAGGTTTTTTTGTGGGAATCACCAGAAAAGGTGGAGGTGTTGTAACAGTGGGGGGCGATACTTTAGATAAAAAAAACAGGTGGATAAGAGTTGAGGGGCTAAACAGAGAAGGTATTGCAATACCATCTCTTTACAAGTCAAACAAGAGCAGAAGAGCTGATTATGTCCAAATCAAAAATTGATCTTACAGATTTTAAAGAGTCATTGTGCTCAATTGTTAAATATGGATTCGGCAGACCCATTGAAGAGGCTGGCAGAGTCGATATTTTTAATGCTCTCTGCGTTGTTGTAAGACGCTATATTATTGACATTAAAATTGAGACTGAAAAAAGATATAAAAATAGTGATGTAAAGCGAATGCACTACATCTCAATGGAGTTTTTAACAGGTCCCCTTTTGGCAAATAACCTTATAAATCTTGGGATTTATGATGAGTGCAAAGAGATTGTAAACTCGTTAAATAGGGAGCTTTCAATTGGGATTAGCTTTGATGATCTAATAGAGTTTGAGCCTGACCCAGCTTTAGGTAATGGCGGACTTGGACGGCTTGCAGCCTGCTTTTTAGACTCGCTTGCTACACTTAACATGCCAGGTTTTGGATATGGAATTAATTACGATTATGGGCTGTTTCGCCAGACAATTGTGGGGGGGTATCAGCGTGAGCGACCTGATTTTTGGTTTAACAAAACATCTCCTTGGCTTATGAGGATGTTTGGTGAAAAGTGCATGGTGCCTGTATTTGGCAGGATTGAAGATAGCCAAGATATGAGAGGCGATTATAACCCCATGTGGGTTGATTGGAAACTCATTGTTGGGCGACCACATGATATTGCAATTGTTGGATATGGCTCAAAAACTGTAAATCGGCTACGGCTCTTTTCTGCATGGGCATCTGAAGATTTTGACATACAGATTTTTAATGAAGGGGACTATTTTAAGGCTGTTGAAGATAAGATTAAATTTGAGAACATATCCAAAATTTTATATCCATCAGATTTAAAAGAGACTGGCAAGGAGCTTAGGCTGATTCAGGAGTATTTTCTTGTTGCATGTGCAATCAACGATATTATCTCGATCTATCTTAAAGAGCACAAAAGTTTTGAAAAATTCCACGAAAAGGTGGCTATTCAGCTAAATGATACTCACCCAGCTTTAACTGTTGCAGAGCTTATGCGATCTTTGATCGATCTGCATTCGCTTGAGTGGGACGATGCGTGGAGTATCACGACAAATACCCTTGGCTACACAAACCATACCCTTATGCCAGAGGCATTAGAGCGGTGGTCTGTATCAATTCTTAGAAAGGTAATTCCACGCCATCTTCAAATTATATATGAGATCAATCGCCGTTTTTTGCAACTGGTTGAAAATAGATACCCAGGAGATCGTCAAAAGGCTTCAAGATTATCTATTGTTGAGCCTTTTGATGGCGGTGAAAATATAAGAATGGCACACCTTGCAATTGTGGGTAGCCACTCTGTCAATGGTGTTGCAGCTATCCACTCTGAGCTTGTAAAGCAAAATCTTGTGCCAGATTTTTACGATCTTTGGTCATATAAATTCAATAACAAGACAAATGGCGTAACTCCAAGACGTTGGATTTTAAGGGCAAATCAGAGGCTATCAAAAGTTATATTGAGTGCAATAGGAGATGGCTGGATAACTGATTTAGAAGAGTTAAAAGAGCTTGAAAAGTTTTATGATGATGGAGCGTTTCTTGAGTCAATTAAAGATGTAAAGCGATCCAATAAGGCAGAGCTTGCAGATTTAATCAAAAGGGGCTTAAATATTGGAATTGATGTTGATCCAGACTCTATATTTGATATTCAAGCCAAAAGAATCCATGAGTATAAACGTCAACTTCTAAATGTGATGAACATTATCAACACCTTTTTTGTGATACGCGATGATGGAGTAATGCCATCATGCCCAAGAATATTTATATTTGCTGGTAAAGCTGCACCTGGCTATTTTATGGCAAAGCTGATAATTAGGCTGATTCATGGCGTTGCAGATGTTGTAAATAGCGATAAAATAGCTAATAAGTGGATCAAGGTGGTATTTATACCAGATTACAGAGTCTCTCTTGCAGAGCGGATAATTCCAGCAGCTGATGTTAGTGAGCAAATATCAACTGCTGGAACAGAGGCTTCTGGAACTGGTAACATGAAGTTTGCTATGAATGGGGCTTTAACTATTGGCACTCTTGATGGAGCAAATATTGAGATTGCTCAGGAGGTTGGAGAGGATAATATTTATATCTTTGGGCATAAAGTTCAAGAGATTCAAAGTGTGAGAGATTCGTTTAACTCTAAAGAGAGGCTTGAGAGCAATCCTAATCTTAAACGGGTTGTCTCATCATTTGATTCAGATATTTTTTGCAAAAATGAGCCAGAGATATTTAAGCCAATTTACAACTCATTGGTTAATGGGGGGGATTTTTACTGCCATCTTGCTGATTTTGGCTCATACGTTGAGACCCAAAAGAGATTATCTAAAGATTATCTTGATAAAAAGGTGTGGATTCAAAAATCGCTTATAAATATTGCAAGAAGTGGCAAATTTTCAAGCGATAGAACTATTAGAGAATATGCAAAAGATATTTGGGATATAAAAGCCTCAAGTTTAGTCTAAATCTTAAAAGTGTGTAATGGGGTAGGGGCGTAAGAGTGCTACGCCCCAATTATTTGACTTTTAACTTAAATTAAAAATTTAGAACTTGACCATTAGCATCAACTATCTTAATTGAGATTCCACTGCTTTTACCGCCGTCCAGACGGTGTGTTGCACAGGAGACTCAGGGGTCATAAGCTCTGACAGACATCTCAATCTTATTCAAAATGCCCTCATCAACTTTTCCCTTTTGAATCAACAGTCTTGCTGCCTGATTAACGCTCATATTTATAGGACCAAGGTTATGCGTTGTTCCAACAATCATGTTTGCACGGGTTATCAAGCCATTTTCGTCAGTTGAGTAGTCGTGGATAAGTGTTCCGCGTGGTGCCTCAACACAGCCAACACCTCTTCCAGCTTTAGGCTCAACCTTTGCCCTTATGTTTGTGTCTGTAATTGAAGTGTCTTTTAATAGCTCAATTGCGTGCTCGCAAGCATAAACCTCTTCAATCAACCTTGCCCAGTGGTAGAGCAAAGTTGCCTGAGCTGGTCTTCCAAAAAGTTTTCTAAACTCTTCAAGTTCAGCTTGAGCAAGCGGGGTTGCCATCTTATCTGCCACATTTATACGTGCAAGACAGTTTGAGCGATAGACCCCTTTGGGTTTATCTAAGTCAAGTGAAAAACCCTCATTCCAAAATTTTGCATAAGGCATCTTGCCGTAAGAGTAGGGTTCAACATGCTCACCAAGGTAATCAGCATAGTTATCAACACTAAAGTCTGTAAATGTGCCATCTGGCTTCATCATACGGAGCTTGCCGTCGTAAAGGTTCAAAGCACCTTGATCATCAACTGTGCCGAGAAATCCAGTTGTAATTACGCCAAGTGTCTTTACTGTATCTAAATATTTTGGAAAAACTTCGGTTTTAGCAAAATTGATTGTAAAGAGTGCAAACTCAAGCACCTCCTCCATTTTTGCTAAAATCTCTTTTCTATCCTCTTCAACCATTGGCTTTGCAAATCCGCCAACAACTCCAGCAACAGGGTGAATAGCCTTTCCAGCAAACTTTTCCAAGATCATTTTTGTCATCTGACGGGTTTTTACAACCTTTGTAGCAAGCTCAGGATTTGCCTGTGCTACGCCAATAACATTTCTGACCTTGTAGTCGCTATCAGGACCAATCACAAAATCTGCTGATGCTAAGAAAAAGAAGTGAAGAAGTTTATCCTCAGCATGTGCAATAGTCTGCATCAACTCTCGCAGTTTGTGTCCAGCAGGTGGGGGAGTTGCCCCAAAACATTTATCAACTGCCTTGTTTGATGCAAGATGGTGATGCCAAGGGCAGATTCCGCAGATTCGGTTTACAATTCGGGGAATCTCCTCTGCTGGCTTTCCCTCTACAAATTTTTCAAACCCGCGCAAAGATTGAAAATGCACCTTTGAATCTGCAACATTGCCGTCATCATCAAGTTTGATGGCAATTTGAGCATGTCCTTCAATGCGGGTAATTGGTGCAATATTAATAACTTGAGCCATATAGCCTCCAGCTTACTTTTTAGGTCTTAGATTGTGGTGCGCCCCTGAAAATCGGGATAGCGATGTTGTCTCTGGCAGAGATTTTATATCAATCTGATTAGATGCCAAAGCATTTAGCATATCAAGCATCTGATTTCCATCGTGCTTGACAGGTCCATAACAGCCACGACAAGGGACACGGGCAGATATACATCTTGGGTGTATGGAATCTCCTCCACACCCTCCTTTTGTAACAGGTCCCATGCAGAGAAATCCCTGCTCAAGAAGGCAGTGCATCTTGTCAATAGGCTCGTTAGGGGCATTATAATGAGGTGATTGGAGAAAACGGCGAAGTTGTTTCAAATCCCCCTTGCCTTTACGAACTGTTGGGCATGTATCACATACGCTCTTGTTTGGAAGCACTGCAGGATTTCCAGTCAAAAGCCCTGCTAAAGCTGAAAAGACCTGATCTGAATGGGGCGGACAGCCCGGCAGATAGACATCAACTTTTATCTTTTCATCTAAAGCATAGGTGCAATCTAAAAGTTCTGGCAACCCTTCACTTGGATATGTATCTGGTTTATCTGTTGTCTCTGTTGAGTAGTAACGATCAAGCACCTGATTGTTTGTGTATGAGTTTGCAAGTGCTGGTATTCCGCCATGAGTTGCACAAGTTCCAAGTGCAATTATGAGCTTGCATTGTTTTCTCATCTCCTCAGCAATCTCAAGATGCTCCTTATTTCTGATTCCGCCAGATATTATGCCAACATCAGCCTCTGGAATATGGATATGCTTTTTATCGCCAAGCTGACCATAATATTTGTGATCCATCAGCACTGGAATATGGACAAATTCAACAAGCTGAAGAACATCTAAAAGCCTCTCCCCCATATCCACAAGAGAAATCTCACAACCTGAACAGGCGTTCAACCACTCTTCTGCTACTTTTGCTGTCATTTAAAGTATCTCCTATTCTTTAATGTTCACAGGTTTTTCGAAATTTCTCATATTTTCCCTTGCGGCCTTCTTCTTTTTAGATGACCACTTCCTGACTATATCCATTGCCTCAGATACAAATTTCGGATTATCAAGATGTGTGTACTCTTCAACATCGTCTTCTCTTGAGTCTGCAAAAACAGCCCTACCAATAGCTGAACGGATAAGAACCGTTGTCCAGCCATCTTCTGAACCAATCCCTCCAAAAGATATATCTGCATATTCAGCAGAGTAATCATAGCAGTAGCGGCAGGCATAACGCTTCATAAAATCGAGTTTATCCAAACTTATCTTTTTTACTTCACCACTATTAAGCGTTATCAATAAATCCTCTTTTACATTGACCTTTCTGACCCCTTCCCATTTGAACTTTCCAATCTCTTCCAATTTTTTCCTCTCAGCCTCTCCAAATGAGAAGTTGCCAGTACAAAATAGTCCAAAATGGTACAAAATACTATCAGAGGGGACAACACCAAGAGCCTCCATCTTTCTAATAGCATTTATCTGACAAGGTGTGCCAACAAATGCAATGCGTCTTGCCCCTTTTCTAACCATTGGTGCAAGCTCCTGGACTGAAGATGAGAATGTTGAATACTCATCGCTATAAACCTTCATTCCATGAGATGTGTCAAAATGAAAGCCAGCTGACTCTATAATCTGCTCCTCAGTTCTTGCCAAAAATGGTTCACGATTAAAAAATCCTGTTGATCTGCTAACTATTGCAGCATCAATCCGTCCAATTGACAATAGGTGGGTAAGCAGAGCTGTAACCACACCGCCATCTGTTGCGTTCTCTAAAATATCGGGATTTTTGGCTCGTGCAATTGTCATCTCAATAACACGTCCAATTGGAATGCTCCAAGCTGTTTTGCGTTTGATCTCTTCATCTAATTCACTTATTTCGGGGCAGATTGAGTAGCAAAGACCACACTCAATACATTTTTCCATATCTTTATATATAGGTTTTCCCTGTTCATTGAGCGTCAATGCTCCATAGTTGATAGCAGTACAAAATGCAACGCATCCGCCGCAATGGTGGCAGAACCCCGGCTTTTGAACCTCTTGAATCAGATTAAAAAAAGTTTTATTCATAAAAATCCTCCAAAAAAACCACTACTTTTTAAGTGTAGTGGTTGTTGATAATCGTTATCAAGCCTTTGCAATTAAAAGGTTAAAGTCCAATTTCAGCCAAATCCTCTCCAAGATAGACACGCTCATTTTCCCCAAGTATGCCAAGTGATAGGCAGATTAGTGTCCAGAGATGGAGAGTATGAAAGCCACCTTCATAATGCTCGTTCAAATCATGTATTTGAGAGTGGCAGTTATGACAAGGTGTGATGCAATATGTTGCACCTGTTGCCATTATTTGATCCAATTTGACCTTACCGTATCCTCGTCTTGCCTCTGGAAGCCCTGATTGCAAAAAGCCACCTCCACCACCGCAACAGTAGTTATTTGACATATTTGGATACATATCAATAAAATTCTCTTCGCCAACAACATATTTGACAACAAATCGTAAATCTTCAGCAACAGGATCCCCAAATGTCTTACGTATAAGCTGGCATGGGTCTTGAACTGTAAATTTGACCTTAAGGTTTTTATTCCATTCAGAGTTTACAGGCAGTTTCCCCTCTCTAATCCATTGAGCATAATATTGGATAATGCTTTTAATCTCAAAATTGTGAGGAATGTTGAATTTTTTGAGTCCAGACCGGACCGCGAAAAGTTCGTGCCCTCACTCAGTGTTTAGCCACACCTTGCACTGCAGATCATCAACAGCTTTTGCTTTGATGCGAACAACCTTCTCCCAACACTCATCATCAGCAAGAAACATACAGTAGTTTTCAGCAGCCCAACCTTTTGTGGCATAAGTCCAATCTGCTCCAACTGTATGCAAAATCTTCCAAAGAGGCACCATCTCGTCAGGCTCGGTTGCTGGCTCTCTTGAGTTCTGATTTAGGAAAAAGTGAGCACCTTTTTTATCAAGAGGGGCAACCAAATCCTCAAATCCGGGTTGCGTCTCTCTTACTTCAGCAGCTATATCTTGAACTACAAATCGCCAATCCTCTTCAGAGATTCCCATTGCACTGCATGTCTCATGTTTGAGAGCCATATCACATGAGCCTCTAATTCCTTTGGGTCTATCCTCTCTGGGCCAGCTTTTACGGACTTGAAAAATAAGTTGTGGTATATCGATCTTCATTGGACAGACATAGATACACCTTTGACACATTGTGCACATCCATGCCCACTCTGTTTTTAAAATCTCATCATCTAAGCCAAGTGCTGCCATTCGCAAAAATTTTCGTGGATCCATATCAGCCAATCCAGAGGCAGGGCAGCCAGAAGAGCACGCCCCACAGCTTAGGCAGGCATTTAGATTTCCCCCTTGTGGCAAAAGCTCCATCACCTTATCTTTAAAGATACTTTTCTTAGGCGTTTTTTGAGCTTTTTGGGGTTCTTCAGGCTGCTGGTGTTTGTTAAATTTACTCAAAAGAGTATTAAATATACCTTTTTCTTTTTCTTCTACTTTACTATCGCTTTTGGCTTTATGTTTTCTGCCAAGTTCGATTATTTCGTCAGCCATATATATTCTCCTTTTTGACATACCATTTTAAGTAACTTTACGCAGATTTTGCTCGTAACTCCCTTAAAGGATTTGCCCCTAATGCTCTAATCTGATCTGTAAACTTGATTACAAGCTCTGCAAATCGGGGAGCTTCGGCAGAGGAGACCCACTCAATGGCAAAACGCTCTTTATCTATAGCAAGATTTTCTAAAGCTATGTTCACTGCATCTGCTCTAAAAAGTGCCTTATTATTACCGTCCAGGTAATGACATTCTCCAATATGTCAACCCATGATAATTACGCCGTCAGCACCCTTTTGAAGAGCATTGACAACAAGTTCAGGGTGAACCATTCCAGTACACATAACTCTTATAACCCTCATATTTGGAGGATATTGAAGGCGTGAAACACCAGCCAAATCCCCGCCAGCGTAAGCACACCAGTTACAGAGAAAACCGACTATAATCGGTTCATATTTATCTGACATGATCTATCTCCTTAAAAATTTATATAACGCTCTCTAAAGCTGCATCTACCTGAGCTTTAAGTTGTGAAAGTGTAAATCCATGAATCATAATTCCCTCTTTTGGGCAGGCAGATTGACATAGACCGCAACCTTTGCACAGTGCGGGATCAGTTTTTATCCGTTTTACTACCCTTCCACTACCATTTAACTGATACTCTTCAAGTGTTAATGCCATGTATGGACAGACATCTATACATACAGCACAGCCATCACACTTTTCAGTTACATAAGATTTTATGGCATCAAGCTCCATTGACTGTTTTGCCAAGATAACACCAGCTCTTGATACACAAGCTAAAGCCTGAGTTACAGACTCCTCAATCGGCTTTGGATAGTTGCAAAGACCAGCAACAAATAGACCATCAACAGGCATATCAACAGGTCTAAGTTTAGGGTGAGCCTCGTTTAGAAATCCATCTTCATTGACTCCAAATTTAAATATATCCATCAAATCTTTTGCGTCATTAGGTTCAACACCAGTTGCAAGCACAAGATAATCTGTGAATATTCTTAAATTTCTCATTAGAATAGGATCATATATCTCAACTGCAATGTCATTATCTTTTTTATAGACATTTGGCTTTTTATTTGGCTCATATCTGATAAAAATTACGCCAGCATCACGAGCCTGTTTATATAAATCTTCACGTTCACCATAGGTTCTAATATCTCGATTTAAAATATAGACATTTAGATCAGGATTTATCTCTTTTAGCATTATAGCACTTTTAACAGAGTGTGTGCAGCATAGACGGCTACAGTATGGACGCTGAGGCTCACGAGAACCAACGCATTGAATAAATACAACAGTATCAGCATCTTGAAGAGATTTATGGTCGTTTTTAAGATACTTATCAAATTTAAGAGGCGTCATAACTCTATCGTCTGTTCCAAAAAGATATTCAGTAGTAGATGATGCTTTGCCACCTGTGGCAATAACTCCAACTCCGTAAGCTATCTTTTTTACCTCACTATCGCCTGAATTTGAACCGTTTATAACAATCTCGCTTGTAAAATTACCAACTGAACCAGAACAGCTCTTAATAGTTGTATTTTTCAATACTGTTATCTGCTCATGGTTCTCAACATTTTCTATAATGCTATTAATATGCTCCCCTATATCTTCGCCTTTATAGGTTTGGAGAAGCTCTAAAGCATTACCACCAAGTTTGTCGCCCTTTTCAATCAAAACTGTCTCATAGCCCTGATTTCCAAAAGCCAATGCTGCTGTCATGCCAGATAGACCGCCTCCAACAACCATTGCCTTTTGAACAACATCAACCTTAAGCCGAGTGAGTGCATAATTTTGAGCAACTTTTGCAACAGCCATACGAACCTGATCTTTTGCCTTGATAGTTGCCTTTTCAGGCTCGCTCTGGTGCACCCATGAGTTGTGATTTCTTATGTTTGCCATCTCAAATAAAAATCCATTAAGACCAGCTTCTCTTAAAGTATCTTGAAAAAGAGGCTCATGTGTTCTTGGAGAACAGGCTGCAACAACAATTCTGTTGAGTCTATTTTCATGGATTTTTTTGCTAATCAGAACTTGGGTATCAGTAGAGCAGGTAAAGAGGTTGTTCTCAGTAAAAACAACATAAGGTAGGGTTTTGGCATACTCAACAACCTCAGCAACATTAACAACATTAGAAATGTTTATGCCGCATGAACAGACAAATACACCAATTCTTGGCTCTTGGTCAGATACATCTATTTCAGTAGGATAGACCTTATTTTTTGTTAAGCTATTTTTTGATTCAGCAAGCATAATAGCAGCTTCAGCAGCAGCAGCAGATGCCTCAGTTACAGAGCGTGGAATAGCTTTAGATGATCTAAATGTTCCAGTTACCAATACTCCTGGTTGAGAGCTTTTTACAGGTTCAAAACAGGTTGTCTTTGCAAATCTGTAATTATTTAGATTAAATCCAAATTTAGAGGAGAGATCACCAGCATCTTTAGGGGCACCAAGACCAATTGAGAGGACAACCATATCAAAATCCTCTTTAATCTTCTGACCATCTTCTGTCAGATACTCCATCTGAACCCCAATATTGTTTTTACCCGGATTTATTGTGTGGGGACGTGCTCGTATAAATTTAACGCCTTTATTTATAGTTTCGTTATAGTAACGCTCAAACTCTTTTCCATGACTTCTTATATCAATATAAAATATTGATAAATCTTGATCGTTGCCAGCAGCATGTTCAATTGTGATGCGTGTCTGCTTCATTGCATACATACAGCATACGCTTGAGCAAAATCCATTCTCAGTTCTGTTTGTGTTTCTTGAGCCAACGCATTGAATCCATGCTATCTTTTTTGGCTCTTTACCATCTGAGGGTCTAACCACATGACCCATGCAAGGACCACTTGCAGATAAAAGACGCTCATACTCAAGGCTTGTAATAACATCTGGGTATTTTCCATATCCGTAAAAATCAAGTCCTGATGGATCAAATGGAGTGAATCCAGGAGATAATATTACAGAGCCAACATTGATCTTTACAATCTCCTCTTTATCGTCAAAATTTATAGCACCAGTGGGGCAAAATTTTTGACAAGCCTGACATTTTCCTTTTGTAAGGTAGATGCAGTTTTTAGGGTCAATTGCATATTTAAGGGGGACGGTTTGACCATATTTGATGTATGCTGCCTTTCTTTTGCTAATTCCAGCATTATACTCATCAGCAACTTTTTTTGGGCATTTTTCAGTGCAGATTCCGCAAGCAATACATTTATCCATATCAATGTAACGAGGACTCTTTTTTACTGTAACTGTGAAATCACCTGCTTCGCCTGAGACAGCAATGATTTCAGAAAGGGTAAGAAGCTCAACATTTAAGTGCCGACCGCACTCAACCAACTTGGGCGATAAAATTCACATTGCACAGTCATTCGTTGGATAGGTCTTATCCAATTGAGCCATTACCCCGCCAATTCCGGCAGATTTTTCTACAAGATAGACATAGTATCCAGAGTCTGCTAAATCAAGCGTTGCCTGTATTCCAACAATACCTCCTCCAACTACCATGACTGATCCGATTGGGTTGTCTGACATATACACCTCGCTTTTTAAACGTTCTTAAAAGTCCTAATAACTCTTAGGACAAAGTTACTAATTAAAATCTAACCATTTTTAATCTTTAAAGAGTTATCTATCAACCATTTACAAGCTGGCTCTATCGCATCATAAACCTCTTGCGAAAGGCCTGGCTCTACATATTCAGGAATAGATTTTGCCTGTACAACAAACACTCTGACCTGAATACCAGACTCTTGTTGAAGCTCTTGAAGTAGATTAACAGAGGGGAATTGGTGCAAAGAAAATTCGCTGACATTCTTTTCAGGTATCTGATTTATATCAAGCTCAAACAGCTCTCCAGCACTTCGATCTGGCAAGAGAACTGTATCTACAATAAACAGAGCTGATGGTTTTTCCAAAGATAAGGCAATATCAAACAAAACTCCCTGAATACCTGTTCCAGCGTCAGTTGCAACAACATACTCAGGGAGTTTATAGTTACTGTTAAGCCTATCTACCACTTCAGGTCCAAACCCATCATCTCCAAAAAGCGTATTCCCACACCCAAATATTAAAATGGGCTTGATAAATTTTTCCATAAAAATTCGATAAATTCCTTAAAATAGATTTTTTTACTGTAAACTTAAATATGATTAAACTCTACCCTATTTTGCTATCTATTTGTTATTGTTAAATATTTTAAATCAACAAATAGATAAAATAGAGCCATGATTGTTCTTATATATAGTTACACGAAAAGATATTGCAAGAGAAATTTGAATCTTTAAACGAAACATCGTTTTTACACGAAAATTTGTTTATCGGAAATTTTACACTTACACATGAGAAGCCCAAGCTAAATCAAATGCCTGATCATTATCATTTAGGTTGGTTATTATAAGAGATGGCGTGATCCATGCCTGATCATCAAATTCGTTCTTATCTGCAATTTTGATAATCGGGTAGGCTGTTTGGCGGGCAATTTTTTTGACTGTAAGAAATCGTGTGCCGTTTTCGCCAGAGGCTATACGGGTAAAGGCAAGGTGTAAAACATTGTTTCTTTGGGCAGCTTTTTGGTAATTTTCAAAATCCTCCATGTTATACTGTCTGCCAGGGAGTATCTCCATTCTTTGAACTCCACGAGTGTCAACATCAAGGGATATATAGTATTTATGCTCGTCAAAATCGATCTCATACCCATCATAAAGTGTATAGACATTGCCAAGAATGGTTATGAGCTTTTCAAAATTTTCGATCTTTTTGGCATACCGCTCCCCCTCCTCATTTTTTCCAACATGGTAGTAGTCTGCCATAAATAGACAGTGCTCTGGAAGGAGAAGAAGGCTCTCTTTGTTGAACTCTTTTAGGATATATCTTGATATTATATCCCTTATTTTTTGTGCTTTTGTTGGTCTGCCAGAGATTAAAAAATAGATTCCATCAAGTGATTTCTCCTTTCTCCATTCGTTTAAAAGTGCATACTGCTTGCCAAATAGAAGTTCAAGAAATTTTCCAAACTCTTTTTGTATAAATCTATCGCTTTCCCACCAGTGATCTTCATCATCTTCGTGCCGAATCTCTTTAAATGCCTCTGCAAAATATTCACCCGCCTTTTTTTCAGAAAAAGACTCTTTTCTTTTTAGGGTGGTTGTAATGCCAAGATCGTGATCATTAAAAGATCGCATCAAAAGAATGCTTGCATCTGTTGTTAATCCACCAATATCAACGTGGCAAACCACAAAATTTAGCTCTTTTTTATCTCTGTTTGGATTATTGTTTTCAATGCACTTACGTTTTTGAGAAAATAAAAATTCAACCTCTTTTAAATCTGGTACCCTATCTTTTTCTGACGATAAATCCCAAAACGGCATAAGTTTTATAAGATTAAGAAAATATAGCTCGCAAGCCCCGCTCTCATCTGCTGAGATATTTATAAAGGTCTTTTTAAGGCTTCGTAAATTTGTGGGAAAAAGCTGTTTCCACTTTTTATGTGTTAAGAACTCCATGCAGACAGAGTAGATATTTTCACGGTATCCAGCACGCAAATTTTCGATAAAAAGATCAGGCACTGTAACACGTATCTCAGTAATTACAGGGATAGCAGAAGAGTTCCACGGTCGCCCCTCAACTGGGGCTGTAATATATTGAAAACTCTCTTCAAGCACCTTTTTGATATAGAGCCTAAATTGCGGAACAGCCCCCTTGTATGCTGCAAATTTACTTGCAAATACAGATTTTGCACTTTTAACAATCTGACTACTTGCAACTGTAATATCCTCAAAGTTATCAATAAAGGCAAAATCACGTTCATCACCAGATGGTGGATTTATAAAAGCTGATGGAAATCCGCCCCCCTCAATTTCACCATTTTTGTAATGGACAACATATCTCCATGTGTCGGTTATTTTTTCTCTTCCATAACAACAGGGCCAGCACAAAACAGAGGTTCGATATGAGCCAAAGTCAATAAATAAAATATACTCTTCTCTATTATTTATATCTCTTGGGGTTCTGCCCGCAATTGTCTGATAGTAGAGTTTATTGTCATCTTCAAGTTCAATATTAAATGAGTCTTCGCCCTTTTTGCCTCGTTTGAAAAAATTAAAAATCATTGTGTTACTTATCTCCAACTTTATCTCTAAATACATCTATATCACCACGTATAACAGCATTTGGGACATACAGCTCTGCGGTATTCATAATAATAAAGGGTAAATCTTGTTCACGGGTGCCAAGAAAACCTTTATGTTCAGGATCAAGTCTATTTTCCAAATTTTGCCATAAAACCTTTGCAATGGCATTGCATCTTACATTATCGTTAAAAAATTGCAAAAGGTATTGGTAAAAAATATTGCTCCAAAAACGGCTATGATTCTCAACAACTCCATCTGTTGCAATGGCAAGTTCACTATTAAAAAAAGTGCGGATTGTTCGGTATTTACCATTGATAATAGCTTGCCTTATCTTTTCGGTTATCTCTCTAACCTCATCGTAAGTCTCAATTTCTCGTAAAATCTCAATTGACTTTTCAATGCAAGATTGACTCTCAACAGCCCATGGTCGAAAAAAGATATTATCAAGAGCATCTTGTATGTGGGAGTTGTGGCATATATCATCAAGCAAAGCTCTTGACCAGCTTATGCCTCCATCAAGTGTAATCTGTTCATGAATCTCATACACATCTTTGTATCTGCTTAAATTTTTTATCCATGAATCAACATAATGTCCAGGCTGACCAAAATTGACTGAATAGGCATGGTTATAGGGGTTTACTAACTGTATTGTAGTATCAAAAGATTTGTAACTTTTAAAGTCAGTTGCAATATCTTTTTCAACATTTGTATTGCCACAATAGCCTGTAATTGCACTTGCCCCTTGCAAAGAGATTATAAGCGGCAACCTATTTTTGCCAACCTTTTCATCAACATAATTGAAAGTGGGATCTGTTATCTGATTGCGGTTGCCCTTGTTGGATTCTGTTGCATCTTGCCAATTATACCATGAATTATCAGTATCAAGCACTTCGCCATATTTTTTCAAAATTATATCCATTGGGTGACCAGGTGGTATCGCAACCTTATGCTGAAAACAGGCAACTAAAATTCCGGGAAATTTTATAAGATTCTGTATTAGATTTTGCTGAAATATTTTGTGAAGAGTTTTTTGCGACTCTGAGGCATCAGCCCCCTCTTTGATTCCAGGATATTCAATAACTGAAAGCCTCATTGGTGTCTGATCTGCTGGAATTATAACTTGCAAAAGATAGTCATCAGGCACTGCTCCTTTAGATAGATCATAGAGGCTAACAAACATCTCAGGCGAGAGAGTATCCTGCATAACTGCACCTGAACTTATAGAGATTTGCCTTATTTTTATCTCTTTAATAAGATCAGATGGTTCAACAAGACACGGCACTGCTGTATTTTCAGATGTGTTATGAGCCTTTACAGAGAAGAGTTCTCGTAATTGGGAGTGGTCAAAGAGATCAAGAAGATAGCTTGTCTTAAATGATTTATCAGTGCCAATAATATGGATATAAACAGGTGTCTCAATTGGTGGCACTGAGGCTAAACACTCTTTACATTTTTCAATAGCATAATATGTCTTTGCCCTTTGATCTTCTGGTACATTTAAAAGAGCTTCAAGAAGCGTTGTCATACGCTCTTTTAATTGTATAATTCGGCTTTGTCTTAAACTCATAAATAGTTTTTTCCCCTTAGACTCCTTTTGATAATTCAAAAAATTTTTTAGCAAAAATACGAAAATGAAGAGCTATTATGCCCTATTTTTGCCTAAACCACAAAGTAAATTGAAGGTAAAATTTTAGATAGACAAAATATACTTTTCAAGCCATTTTAATATCTCTTGTTGCTCGCTATCAAGAATTCTCTCGTTACTTATAGTTTTTAATTTTTCAATTGCTTGTTGAGGCACAAGTCTCTCATCTTGCCTAAAACCTACAATTTTTTTTGTGTTAAAATCAGGATCATCAATGCTGCATCTGACCAGTTCCATGTAGGTTTCATAATCTTTTGATACCAAATCAAAAACACTATTATTATTAAGATAGTTTCTAAATAAAATTCGAGTAGCTATATCTTTAACTCTGCACGGGTTCAAGTTTTTAACCATCTGAACTTTTTGATCTAACGATGCTCTGTGAAAACGCTCTATCTCATTTTTTTCTAATCTGCTAAAAAAATCTGATTGATATAGCAAAGAGTCAAGATCAGCCTCTGGAACAAGTGGATATTTAAATTGGCGATGGTACTCAACAGCTTTATCAAAAATTGCTCGACTCTCTTGATTATGATTTATAATAGACAAATTTTTATCACAAAGATCAATCTGCTCTTTTGAGAGGAGGTCTTTAAATCTTGGAGGCAAAATAATCCCAATCTCACCATCTTTTTTTCTTATAGCAAAGGGCATTTCCGATGATGAGAATATATCGTTATCTAATCTAATCCATAGAGTTTGATTTAGGTAGTGATACGATCTGCCAATACCTATAACTGGGGCTATGTAGGTTGAATCAGTACCAAATTTATGAGAGATCATAACAGCAAAAGGGTAGGGGGTGTTATTAGATGTTTGGCTGAAAAGTTTATCAACTCTTAACTTTTCACTATTTTTATCAAACAGAGAGAGGGCAAATTGCCAGATTTTTTCCTCTTTAATAAGATGTTTTGCAAGCTCAATAGAGGTCTCAACATCAGCCATAGCGTTATGAGATGGTGCTGATGCCATAAATTGATTTTCTTTACGTATTAATTCAAGTTTAAGGGTTGGCTTGCCATCGTCAGTTATGGGCCACCTTATAATTTGGGGTCTAATAACTCTATAGAGCGTTGCAATTGGCAATAAATCAATACGAGAGCAGCCATTTGAATATTGGTGGGTATAAGGTTCAATAAGGTTGCGGTAAAAAGTAAAACGGAGAAATTCATCATCAAACCCTAAACTATTATAACCAATTGAGACTGTTTCTGGAGTATTTACAATTTTATGAATTTTTAATGCCCCTTCATATTCGCAAACCCCTTGTGCCAAAGCATCAAGCGTAAGTCTGTGTGTAATAAATGCTCCGGGAGATGGCACAATATCAGCTCTTATTTTGATAGTGATAGAGTCTCTTGCAATCTCATTTAGCTTGGTATCAGTTCTTATTGCCGCAAACGAGAGAATTTGATCAAATGAGGTATTTAATCCTGTGGTTTCAATATCGTAGAATAAAAAGGTTCGCATTGTTAAAAAAAATAGATAGATTTTAAAGAGTTAGTAACAAAAAAAGGGGCATGGTAAAAATACCCGCCCCTTTTTAAAACAGACTTATTGAACGATTTGTAGATATAGATAAATAATAATATTATCTTTTTGAAAACTGATAATTGGCTCGAGCACCCTTTTGACCATATTTTTTTCGCTCTTTTACCCTTGCATCTCTGGTAAGAAAACCAGCTTTTTTAAGCACGCCTCTAAGATCAGGATTTGCAAGCACAAGAGCCTTTGTAATACCATGTCTTACCGCTCCAGCTTGACCCATTATTCCGCCACCAAGAACAGTGATTTTAATGTCAAATTTGTCCATATTCTCAGTCAAAACTAATGGCGAAGATAAAAGCTCTCTTGCTGAATTTAATACAAAATAGTCATTTAGTGGTCTGTTATTTACTGTAATGTTACCGCTACCTGGTTTAATCCATGTTTTTGAAACAGAACTTTTACGTTTCCCAGTTGCGTAATAGATATTCTCATTTTCCATAACTAATCAACATTTCCTTATATTTTTTCATGCTATTTTAACAATACTGTAAGTTGTTAATCACTATATCTCAACAACCTCTGGAGTTTGAGCAGTATGTGGATGATCACTTCCTGCATACACACGCAATTTAGTGTTAAGTTTTCTTCCAAGTGGGTTTTTAGGAAGCATTCCTCTTACAGCCTTTTTTATTAAATCTTCAGGTCTCTTCTCAAGAAGCTCTCTTGCTGTAATAGATTTAATTCCACCCATATAACCTGTATGGCGATAGTATATCTTTTGATCTAACTTATTGCCCGTTAATACCACCTTATCGGCATTTATTACTATTACCCAATCTCCCATATCAGCATGAGGGGTAAAAAGAGGATTGTTTTTTCCACGAATTCTGGCAGCTACTTCAGTAGCCACTCTGCCGAGTACCTTATCTTTGGCATCAATAATGCACCATTTTTCTTTATTATCCGAGCGTTTTGCACTATATGTATATTTTTTCAATTTACCATTCTCCTGTTCATAAAAAATAATTTGGCTTCATTACCTAATATAGCAGAGTATGTCAAGTTCTATTTTACTTTATCCCCTCTATATTGGCTATTAAGTTGCGATGCAGCAGTTATAAAATAACTTTTGCTATCTTCGCCTCTTGTTTTAATTGAAATAGTCTGAAGCAGATCACCAATAATTTTATACCCCTTATTTCCAAAATCAGCAGATTGCTTATCAGTGTTTAAAATTGCACTTATAAACAGCTTTCGTTTTCCCACAGAGATTTTGCGGCTGATAGATGTAAGTTGAAAATCAAATAGGACTACAAAGTGAGTTTTATGTTTGTAGATACCAATATTATCAATCAGTGCTGTTATGGGATTTTTTGACGCTGCACTTCGTGATCTAATCTCAACCCACTCTGCCCACCATCGCATATCTGGCAGATAGTTGGTGGCATCATAGTAAAAAAGATGCTCTAAATATGAGCCTCTATTTAAAGACTCAATCCATTTAGCAAGAAAGCTGGTAATATCAATGCGTTGATCCACGCTTGTTTCCAAAGAGATGTAATCTGCTTTATCAGTTATAATAACAGGTGTCTCATCTAAAACTATGTAAGGATCAAGTTTAACAACATCATCATTATTCATTGCAACACAACCATTTGAATCCATAGGCTTTAATATTTTGTTTGTCCCATGAATCCATATAGCACTGCCAGTTTTGCCAAGTTTTATATCTAAAAAGTGGGGGTAATCAGTTGTAAATGCACGTTTTCCATATATTGGAGTCAAAAAGCGATCATCATAAGCCTTTTTAATAAAATATACCCCTTCTGGAGTCTTTTTATCACCCTCAACCATTTTAGGACCATCAACTTCACCAGTTGGCATTGAGGCTGTTGCTGCAACTCTTCAAGAGGAGCCTGATACGCTT
>JADFZO010000079.1 GCA_015232465.1 Desulfamplus sp. | reverse complement strand
GGGGTCAACTGCCTCTCCATTCTTGCCAATCGTCCAGCTAAAGAGGATATTGAATCTTCATCACCTGCACCCATCATAATTCCCATCATCAAATCTTTAATAGGCACTGACGGCTTTGTTATTAAGGGCTGGCTTGCAGTTTTAAGAGATGTTGTTACTCCGACTGCATCAACAATCACGTAATGGGTTTTGGCGTATCGTGCTGATGGTGTTACACGTTTAAGATCATCAAAGCCGATTGTGCGGGTGCCCCGTCCTTTCATTTGCTCAAAGTAGTTACGGCTTTTGACATCACGCATGAAGAAGAGACACTCAAGAGGTTTAACATCAGTTCCAGTTGCAATCATATCAACAGTTACAGCAATTCGAGGATAGAATTCATTACGAAAACTTGAAAGAAGGGTGTCAGGGTCTTCTCCTTTTTGGATAAGGCAGCCATCTTTATCAACAACATCTTTTGAAACCTTATATGTGATCTTTTTACAAAATTCGTTTCTTTCCCCAAATTCTTCTCTGACAGTGCGGATAATGTCGTCAGCATGGCTGTCATTTTTTGCAAAGATAAGGGTTTTAGGAGTTTCGTCTCTGTCTGGAAAGATGGTTGGGAGTTTATCTTTAAATTCACGGATAACAGTGCGAATCTGATCAGGATTGACAACATCTCTATCAAGCTGTCTGCTTGTATATTCCTCATCTTGGTCCTGCTCTTCCCACCGTCTTTTACGGGTCATTCTCTCCCGTTTTTCAACTAACTGCCCTTTTTCGAGCTTGCTGCCTTTTTCTGTTATCCGTGTGCCGATAAGATAGATTTCATTTCCGACATTCACACCATCTGCAACTGCTTTTTCGTGGCTGTAGTCTGAAACCACATTTTTCTTGAAAAAGCCGTAAGTTCGGTTATCAGGCGTTGCCGTAAGCCCGATAAGAAATGCGTCAAAGTAATCAAGAACCTGCTGCCAAAGGTTGTATATGGAGCGGTGGCACTCATCTATAAAGATCACGTCAAAAAAATCAGGCGTGATTTTATCGTTATAAACCACAGGCAGAGGCTCTTTTCTTGAGATATATTTTTCAGCAGGATTTATCTCTTCCTGCAAATCGTCTAAATCCTCTTCTTTAAGGATTGAGTATAACCTCTGGATTGTGCAGACAACAACCTGGCTTGTTTGAGAAATATTGGGAGATGTGGGACGCTGGACAGTGTAAAGCTCTGTAAATTTTCGATTATCATCAAATGGAGTGTAAGCCATCATCTCCTGTTCAGCCTGCTTGCCAAGATTTCGTGTATCAACAAGAAACAGCACTCTTCTTGCTCGTGCGTATTTTAGCAGGCGATATATTGATGTAATTGCTGTGTAGGTTTTGCCTGCTCCTGTTGCCATCTGAACAAGCGATCTTGGTCTGCCCTGTTTTAACGAAGCCTCTAAATTGGTGATAGCTGTCTGTTGACACTCTCGCAGATTTAGCTGGGCTGCTGGTATTTTTTGAGGTGTAAGAGTTGCTGGATCAATTTTAATTGGATTCAGTTCTGGTATATCTTGAATGCGTGAGCGAAGAGAGGGAGATTTAATTTTTCGTGCAAGCTCTTCAGGTCTATGAAATGTAAAGATTTCACGGGCACGGGGTTTTGGGTCACGTCTATCAGTAAACCATGTAATAACACCAGTGCTTTCATACAAAAACGGCAGAGGCTCTTTTTGCTTTATCCATTTAAGCTGAGCATTGCCATAGCCTGATGTCTGCTCCTCTACTGCATTGAGGTGAAAGGCTTGCTCTTCCTTTTTTGCCTCAATTACACCAACTGGCTTTTTATCGACAAACAGCATGTAGTCAGCATCTCCTGCATCAGTTTGATACTCTTTAATAGCAACGCCCTTGCTTGCTGAAAAGTTGATTCTATTTTTATGCTGAACTCTCCAGCCAGCTTGGATAAGGAGTTTGTCAATTTTATCGCGGGCTTTTTGTTCTGGATTTTGATTGATAATTTTCATTGTCTGCCCTGTTATTATGATATTCAATATCTTTAAATTTTAAATTGAAATTATATCAATGTGATGGTTTGACTCATATAAAATTTACTGATATATCTCCAAAGTTGCTTAAAGGAGTGCTGCAAAACAGTTTTCCTTTTGCATACAAGCCTTCACTGAATCCGCAAAACGGCTTCTTCCTTCAGTGAGGGCTTTTTACAGATCATAAATTATTATATCAAAATGCCAGCCGTTATACCTAATATAAAAGGATAAAATCAAATGAAAAAAAGATTGATAGAGCTTCTTTGCACCAGATCATTTAAATATAGCAAAGAGCCAATTTTTAAGTTGGCATCAGGGGCAATGAGCCAGTTTTATGTCAACTGCAAACCAGTAACCCTTGATCCTGAGGGTATGTATCTTGTTGGGCATCTTATGTTTGAGGCTATCAAAGATTCAGGGTGTACAGGTGTTGGAGGCTTGACATTTGGAGCTGATCCTATTGCGGTTGCAACATCATTTGCATCTTATGTTGCAACTAAGCCCTTTAAGGCTGAAAATAGTAGCCAATCAGGCGATTTAAAAAATAGGGTAGGGATCAAGGCTTTTTCTATCAGAAAAGAGCAAAAAGATCATGGTGTGATACAGTGGGTTGAGGGGGCAATGTCGGCTGGTGAAAAGGTTGTTATTATTGATGATGTCGTAACTACTGGAGGCTCTACAATCAAGGCAGTTGAGCGGGCAAGGTTGCAGGGGCTTGATGTTATACAGGTGGTAACTCTTGTTGATAGGCAAGAGGGTGGAGTGGAGAACATCAGACTTTATGTGGATAAGGTCTCCTCTATTGTTACCCGTGACGATTTGATGGCATGGATAGCTGTAAAAAGTTAATTTTTAAAAAAAATGTGTTTTTTCTTATATAAATCTCACAAGTTGCTTGAAAAAAATTTCTAAAAATAATATTGAAATACGAAAATTAATTTAAATGTAGGATTAAAGCTCTCTATATAAATAGCCCTTAGGAGAAAAATAATGAAGTACAAAAAGCTCAAAAGCTCAAACTTTATTGTTGTATTAATGTTAATCCTTTTTGTAGGTTGTGCACCACATCAATTTAAAACGGATTTATTCTCATTTTCTGAACATGATTCACAAGTTGGTCCAACGGGTCTTGCATGGGACGGTAAAAACTTAATCATGGGGACAACTAACCAGATACTTTTTGCCCGTGATATTGTAACTGAACCACTTTATAGCTTCTCTAAAAAAGATAGTAGGCTAAATGGAGGAACATATAGCTCTGGAAGATTTCCTGGTCCGCAAAGAATGGATATAGATGTGTGTGGCATTGCTTGGGAGGGGGAGTGTTGCGGAGAGGGTTTTTTGTGGATAGCTGATGCTAAAAATGATAGGATTATCAAGATGAAGCCTGATCTTACATTGGTTGACAGTTTTCAATCCCCAATTCCAGCCCCAAACGGAATAGCCTTTGATGGTAAATCTTTATGGATAGTCTCAAAATACAGCTATAAAATCGTGAAGTTTAACCCTGATATGCGGGCAATTGAAAATATCTACTACTCTCCAATTGCGCGTCCTACTGGCTTAACATGGGATTGTAGTGGAAATGGTTACGTATGGGTAACTGGAATTGATGACTGCCGCACAAGCGAACAACGCTGCTACATACCTCGTCTCTTACGTATTGATGTTAATACAGGGAAAATAACTCATGAGGTAAAATTGCCAGAGGCTATCACAAGACCATCTTCAGTTGCTATTGCAGAAAATTGTATATGGGTAGGAGACTATAATTTAAATAGAATCTTTAAACTCCCATTTGATGAAAAAAAGTTCATTCAATTAGATTTTCGACCCAATGATATTCTCAGCGATAATAACTATAGAAAAGTTCCTAAAAAGGAGCTTGTTGTAGTAAATCCTGATGTTGAGGGCGGTCGATAGACTAAAAAGTAAAAAGGAGCTATAACTAAAAATGCTAACCATCTTCATAAAATCAAAGTATAGTATTAAATTCAATTATGCAGCTTTATCTATGCTCTTTATTTTTACTATTAATATGTTGTGCTATATTGATAGAGCCTCTGCTGAAGAGCCTGATACTAAAACCGAAGAGATTAATGTTTATAGTGTTAAAAAGCATGATACTCTATGGGATATTTCTGCAAAAAAGCTAAAATCACCTTACAGGTGGCCCGCACTATGGGGGCAAAATCCCCATATTCGTAATCCACATTGGATATATCCTGGAGAGGTTATCTATATTAATGGTAAAAGGGTCTCATCAAAGGAGAACCAGATTCAAGCCCGATATGTTGGAGCTGAAGAAATTGTAGAGGTAAATCCGCCTTACTACTATTTTTACCCACTGATGGATAGCGTAGGTTATCTAAAAGAGAGTGCTGTTAATCCTGTTGGCAAGATAATCTCATGTATGCCAAAGCATCAAAAAGAGATTGATATTGATAATGGTGTATATCTGCACATAAAAGATGAGTCAAACCTTATGGTCGGCGATAGGTTTCAGATTCTAAGAACCTTTTATATTAGCAATAAAAATGCTGGTGTTGATCCTATTGTTCACCACTACATAACTGGAATTGTTGAGATAACTAAATTAAAACCAGCGCCTTGTGAATGCTATGAGCAGTTATCTCAGGTAGAGGGTAGGATTGTTAATGCTTACCGTAGAATCTTGGCTGAGGATATTTTAGTGCCCTATAACTCAGCAGATTCTAAAATCCTTGTTCGACAATCAAATGAAGATATAGCTGCAAAAATACTATTTGCTGAAGATCATAAAAGGGTTATTTCAGAAAATTCAGTTGTCTTTATAGATAAAGGAAGAGCGGACGGATTGCAGACTGGTCAGTTTTATGACATTTTTAACCAACCAATAGGAGAGCTCATAGACTCTAACAGATTTAAGGAGAAGACAGAGCATATAGGTTCACTTGTTGTACTAAGTATGGAGGATAAAACATCAGCAGCATTGATAACATTTGCATATAAAGATATTAAACCAGGGGATATTATGGTCTCACCCATTTCAGAAAATGGTTTTAGCAATATACCTTTAATGGGTAATTACAGGTAATTGTTTAGAGATGAGTGCCATAATATATATTTAACCTAAAACTTAAAAATGAGGTAAAATTCATTGAATCCATCTTACAATATATCTAAATCAAATTCAAATAACCCAAACCCTTATGAAGTAATAAACATTAGCAAAAAAATATTTAAACTCGTATTTGTATTAATATTGTTTTTATCATTTTTTATAACATCTGTTGCCATAACTCCTGAGAGGGTTTATGCAGCTAAAAAGAAGAGTGTCAAACTTACAAAATCTGTAATAAAATCTAAAACCAATAAACATATAGCCAGTGTATCTAAAAGCACTAAAAATGGCGAATCAAAACTTAATAAGGTGGTCTCAAAAGAGAAGAACAATAAGATAGATACAACCACTAAAATAAATACCTCTAATGTAAAAATCAGACAGGTCTCTGGTATTGTAAAGGGGAGTATCCATAAAACAACAACCAAGATGGGTCTAAATAAAAAACTTGTAAATCAACTTGGCTCAATCTTTAAAAACACTCCAGCAATATCTAATCTTCAACAGGGCGATCTTATTCAAGTGGCGTATCAAGAGAAATACGAAAATGGTAAAAGAGTCAAGACTGGTGTAATCACTGCCGCAATTATCACATCAAAAAAGAGAAGTTACCACGCATACAGATTTACCTATAACGGCAAAAATGGCTACTATGACGAAAAAGGCAATAGCCTTGATGCTGCTTTTCTTAAAGAACCTCTTAAATACAGAGAGATATCTTCTGGTTTTTCAACAAGACGCTTTCACCCGATAAAACAGATATATCAACCTCATCCTGGTATTGATTATGCTGCACCAAAAGGGACACCTGTTCAAAGTGTGGGAGATGGGATTGTTGTATTCAAAGGATATGCAGACTCTGCTGGGAATTACCTAAAGATTAAACACCCAGGAGTTGGAGTTAGCGAATATATGCACCTGTCAAAATTTCACTCATCAATAAAGGTGAATAAAAGGGTATCTAAGGGGGATATTATTGGATATGTTGGCGCTACTGGTTACGCTACTGGTCCACATTTAGATTTAAGGTTCATGGTCAACAACAGATATGTGGATTACAGAAAATTCAAACTCCCACAGGGAGAGCATCTTCCTAAAAAGTTTAGAAACCTCTTTTTTCAGCATGTTGCAATGGTCAATAAACAGTGGGACAAAACAAGAAGAGAGCTATCTTGGAACACAGTTGTTAATCCACTTGAAAGACCAACCGTTGCGAGCAATATCAAACGAGGCTCTTGATCTATCTTATCTACTAAATCATCAAATATTTAATCAAATATCTATGGGTTTTCCAAAAGGGGCAACAGACTCTTCTGGCTTTACTCTTGGCAGAGATATATCAAAGCAGGTACCTTCACCTAATGTTGACTCTACTTTGATGTATCCTCCATGTTGATCAATTACATGGTTTGCAATAAAAAGCCCAAGTTCTGTCCCTTGTGAACCCTTTGATGTAAAGAACAGTGTAAACATCTTTTCACGAGCATCTTGATCCATACCCATTCCATTAGACATCTTTCCAAAATAAATGGTTATAACATATGACTATGCAGCATATCGTAAGTTGACCAAGCCAGCTACAATTGTCCATTGCAACGCCACAATTTTCACAATTCTGATGATGAGGATTGGATTAAATTTTACCTTCAATACGGTGCAAATTACTCTATTAAAGTTTATGATGTTAGCTCTGATTGCGATCCTGATATTGATCTCTATGAATGAAAACAAGGTGACTGATGGTATTTATTATGCTAAAATTTATCCATCTAAGGAGTCTGAATATAAGGCAGGAACTCCTAATAATTACAAAGTATTTTTATCAATCTCAGAAGGTCCAGCCCTACCTGGTGTTGTTTATGGAAAGGTTATTCCAGCAGTCAAGGGAGTTGTAAAGAGTAATGGAATGGGGGAAGCGTTAATCGATCCTGTTACAGGTTGGTATGTTATACCTCATCTTGCTGGTTCTTTTAGTTTATGGGTTGAGGCTACTGGATATGATTATAGAACATATATTAAAATTGGCGAAGCTCAGATAATCAGACATGATATTCGATTGCAAATGAAATGACAGAGCGTATTAGGCACTGAGAGCACACTGTATATTGTATTCAAAAAATAGTATGAACCCCAGTGCCTAATTTTGATCACTGCTCAGGCTTATTTATACTAATATCACCCTCTTTAAAGAAGATAGATTTTAACCAATCAAAACCAAATTGAAGCAGCTTGACATCATCGTTTTTGATCTCTTCGAGCTTATCTTTGTCAACGGTAAATTTATTTAAAAATGTGCTTTCAAATACAAATTGCCTAAATTTGTCTATGTTGTAGCAGGCAAGAAAGAACATCTGTTTACTCTGCTCAGATAGTTTTAAGCTCATTGGAATAGTCTTTTTTCTAACTATTAGATCAGTCCAGCCAGCATTAACCTCATCTCTGATATTGACCCCTTGATCCTCTCTCCACTCTGCAACTGTCCACACCTTTTTTTCCTCAAAGCCACAACAGTGAGCCTCTTTTACTGTAAAGAAAAAGGCATCATCAGAGCTTGTATCTTTGCCTTTATTAAGTTCGCTTGCATAGCTAAGTGAACCCATGCCAAGTGGATAGTAACGGCACGCTGACGGTCTAAATGGATAAATCTGACACCCTTCAACATCTTTAACAAAGGGGCATGATTTTGCCTCATCGTCTAATTTTTTAAGGGTTACAATCGGCAAATCAGCCTTTTCCAGAAGATGTATATCTGTATAGATTGCTAAAAACTCCTCAGATGTGATACCAAACTCTTTTCTGATTGTTAAAATATCGTAAGGGGTCAGCATTATATCAATTCCGCGACAGCATCTTGTAAAACATTTCACACCTTTATGGCATTGGAATTGAAATTTTGTGTTGTATCCCATCTGCTCTGGGATAATCTCTGAAGCGGTTTGACTCTCTTTTGTGTTGTCCATTAAATTTTCCTTTATGTAATTTTATTTGATCCTCTAAATTTTTTTAATCTTAAATCAAGCAATGTGGTTTATAATTAGCATACCAAATGAGATTGTAAATATCATGTTGTTTTTATTTTTATCCTAAAATATCAAAAAAAGAGTTTTCGGAGATTTTATCATTATGAATAGTAAAATTACCCTAATAATTGGTGGTTGCAGAAGCGGAAAGAGCAGCCAAGCAATCTATCTTGCCAACCAGATTTTAGGAGACAAAAGGCTCTTTGTGGCAACATCAGTGCCAACAGACAAAGAGATGGACGATCGTGTTGAAAAGCATCAAAAAGAGAGGGGGAGCGATTGGATTACTGCTGAGGTGCCTATTGAGATTAGCTCTAAAATCAGAGAGTTATCTATTGATAGCAATCTATCTACCGCTATTGTTGATTGTCTTACTTTATGGGTATCTAATCTTATGTTTAATAATTTTGATGATGATAATATTTTAAGCATGACTCAAGATTTGCAAAATGCACTCATAAACTCATCTGTGCCTATATTTTTAGTCTCTAATGAGGTAGGCTGTGGTATTGTGCCTGAAAATGCTCTTGCAAGAAGATTTAGAGATATGGCTGGAATGGTAAATCAAAAAATTGCACAGATAGCAGACAAAGTTATATACATGGTGGCTGGAATTCCTATGATAATAAAAGATTCTCATAAAGACCTAATGTAAATTTAAATTGAACAACAGAGCTGTTCCTCAATAGATAATTAGTTAAAAAGATTCAGGTTTAGGAGTTTAAAAAAATGGGCGAAAATAGAGTAACCTTACCAATTACTGGAATGAACTGTGTCAACTGTGCTGCAAATATTCAAAAAAATGTGGGTAGCCTCAAAGGTGTAACCAACGCTCAAGTCAACTTTGCAGTTGAGCAGGCAACTATCTCTTTTAATCCAAATCAGATAGCTCTTGAGGCTATTGTACAAAAAATTCAAGAGCTTGGCTTTAAGGTTGTTGCCTCTGGTGATGATGAGATTGAGCGTCAAGCTGAGATAGCAAGCCAGACAACAAAGTTTATTGTTGGGGCAATATTTTCTCTGCCTCTATTTATTTTGAGCATGTCTCGCGACTTTGGATTGACTGGAGCGTGGAGCCATGCTCCGTGGGTCAACTTGCTCTTTTTTCTCTTAGCTACACCTGTTCAGTTCTATACTGGCTGGGACTACTATGTTGGAGCATACAAAAGCCTTAAGAGCAAAAGTGCTAACATGGACGTTCTAATTGCCTCTGGCTCATCTGTTGCCTATTTCTACTCTGTTGGCATTATTTTACTGCCAATTTTTAGCAACTCTGTGGGAGATGGTGCGACAAATACCCATCTTCATCATGTCTATTTTGAAACATCAGCCTTGATTATAACTTTAATAAAACTGGGAAAACTCTTGGAGGCAAGAACAAAAGGCAAGAGTGGGGCTGCAATCAAAAAGTTGATCGCCCTGCAGCCTAAAACTGCAACCATAGTTGATGGATATGGCTCTTCTTCTCCAAAAGAGAAGACAATTACAATATCTGAGCTAAAAATTGATAATATTGTTGTTATAAGACCAGGGGAGAGGATACCAGTTGATGGCTTAGTTGTTGATGGCACATCAACTGTTGATGAATCTATGTTGACAGGTGAGGCAATACCAGTTGAGAAAAAAAAGGGGGATAAAGTTACTGGTGGAACAGTAAATGGTCATGGACTTTTGCGATTTAAAGCCACCCATGTAGGAAAAGATACTGCACTTGCAAGGATAATAAAACTTGTCCAAGAGGCTCAGGGGAGCCGTGCCCCAATTCAGGCTTTGGCTGATAGTGTTGCATCAATATTTGTGCCTGTTGTTCTTCTTATTGCCATTATAACTTTTGGTATTTGGTTGACCACAACTGGTGATTTTGTAACTGCAATGATTCGTATGGTTGCTGTTTTAGTTATAGCTTGCCCCTGTGCTTTAGGTCTTGCAACTCCAACTGCTATAATGGCTGGAACTGGCAAAGGGGCTGAAAATGGAATTTTATTTAAACGGAGCGAAGCACTTGAAAAGGCTGCAAAACTAAAGATAATCCTGCTTGATAAGACAGGCACAATAACTATAGGAAAGCCAATTGTAAAAGATATTTTATCGCTTGATAAGGGAAGAGTCAGCATAAACACGCCTTTGCAGAACCTCTCTGGCGATGAGCTGCTTATCTATGCTGCATCTATTGAACAGGGGTCTGAACACCCAATTGGTAAGGCTATTGTAAGTTTTGCGAAAGAGAAAAATCTTAAACTCTATGAGCCGATTAACTTTAGAGCTTATAGCGGTATGGGTGTTGAGGCAACTATAAATCAAAGAGATTTAAGATTTGGAAAACCTGAGTGGTTTAAGGCTGAACTCTCTTTGCAAAATAGCTCTACAAAAAAGGTAAATGATATTATTAAGGAGTTTCAAGATAAAAGCAGAACTGTGATGGTGATGGTAGAGGTTAATAGGGCATCTGAAAATAGTACTAATACAATAATTGGTATTATCTCTGTAGCTGATAGCATAAAACCAGAATCTACAAATGCCATCAAACAGCTTAAATATCAAGGCGTTACCCCCTTTATGTTGACAGGTGATAATCTTCAAACAGCACTTTCAATTGCAAAAGAGGCTGGCATTGATGAGAAAAACATTGTAGCTGAAGTAAAACCTGAGCAAAAATCAGATAAGATCAAAGAGTTGCAAAAAGAGTACAATACATTGATTGGAATGGTTGGAGATGGGATAAATGATGCTCCTGCCCTTGCAGTTGCTGATGTTGGTTTTGCAATTGGAACTGGAACTGACATTGCAATTGAGGCTGGAGACGTTATTTTGTCTGGCGGGAATCTAAATGGCGTTCCAAAGGCAATAGCAATCAGCAGAGCCACCATTGCGACTATTAGGCAAAATCTATTTCTTGCCTTTATTTATAACATAATTTTAATTCCAGTAGCTGCTGGTATTCTTGCTCCGTTTGCATTTTTTCCTGATTTTTTAAGGCAGCTTCACCCAATTCTTGCAGCAGTTGCAATGGCAGCTTCAAGCATTTCTGTTGTTACTAATAGCCTTAGACTTTACACAACAAAAGTTGAGTAAAGTGTAGAGATTCAAATTTTATTAGCGTTGTTCCCTCTTTTGAAGAGAGCTTGGTAGCACCACATTTGACGAAATAAATACTCAAAACGACAGACACACTTATTTAGTAAAGTTCATAAAAGGTGTAATTTTAGCAGTTGTCAGCCATCATACACCAACTGGAACAGAGCGGGGTGCAACACGCCGAGTTTTTATAACCACACGCTGCATAACTTCACTGCGATGGATAATCTTGTCAAATTCTGGAGATTCATCAGACAACCCAAAAGCTAACCGTTCAAGGGTTCTGTCCTGTCTTCTGAGTAAATCGGGAATAAAATCAGCAGAAATATCAAAAGGAACAGATGCAAGGCGGACACCATGTTCTTTAGAGGATTCAATCAGCTTTGCTGGAAAACGTGTCTTTGCAATAAGAATCCAGACTGCTGCCATTGCTGGAGTTCCAGGGCTTAAATGATAAGTGAAATCTGCATCAATGCCATGCTCTTCTTGTTTTTCAGCAATCACTTTGCAAGCTGCCTGATAAATTTCTCCAAAGTTGGTAGGGCTGGAGAGTTCAATCTGTTTTAGGGTTATTGTAGATTGGGTTTTTTGCTGTAACCACGAGATATAACTTTGAGCTTTTGCCTGTTCCCAATTGTTGAGCAAGACAACTTCCGTGTAATTTTCGTTAGCAACAGCCTGTGCAATGGGACCTAAGCCAACTTCTGAAACATCAGAAGAGGCTTTTAAATCAGTTATTCCAATCCAGCATAGTAAAATATTTTTTTTCATAGTGATGAATGTTATATTTCCTTATATCAAAAAGATGATTTGTTAAAATTTATCTCTTTAACATAAAAAAAATTATTGCTACACATAATAAAATTTATGTATCTGTGAAGGAAAAGATTTTAGTCCTAAGTAAGTTAAGATTAGACTTCCTGCAAAACTGTAGATTGACCCTTGATTCTACTGGATGAAAAGTGAGTTTTGCAGGAGGTCTATTATAATGGGTTTAGGTTAAAGAGCTAAAAGTCTCATTTAAATATCATAAAACTTCTGTACGCTAAATTAATTAAGTTTTGCAGGATGTCTATTCAAAGCTGACATATATCCTGTCTCATCAAGCAGTTTGGGCAAAATGGTCTCTATAAAATTATCATTTAAATAGTTTTTGGCTCTTGATGCCATCTCATTAATTATAGCATTCATGCCCTGCCTGATATTCTCTCTTGCCCCTTGAGCTGCCTCCACATTTATATAAAGGCATTTAAAATTTGTCT
>JADFZO010000078.1 GCA_015232465.1 Desulfamplus sp. | reverse complement strand
AAATAGAGTCATGCAATAGGTTCAGTTAAAATCATAAATAGCTGCTCTAAATCAGCGTTATCAGCATTAGCCTGCTGCTTTAGCTCATCTATTGTTCCGCTTGCAATAAGTCTGCCTTTGTGAATAACCCCAATTCTATGGCAGACATCCTCAGCAATTTTAAGTGTGTGGGTTGACATAAATATAGTTGTTCCATCTGCTGCAAGATCAACAAGCATCTGCTTAACCATCTTGATAGCAGATGGATCAAGCCCCACCATGGGTTCATCAACAACAAGCACCTTTGGCTCATGCAAAAGGGCTGCTGCCATTATAAGACGCTGCTTCATGCCATGAGAAAATGACTCAATTAGCTCATCTGCCCAATCAAGAAGTGAGAACTTTTTTAATTGAGCCTCTGCCCTATCTTTAAACTCCCCTTTTGCCATTTTGGCTGTCATGGAAAAGAGATCTGCTGTAAATTTCAAAAACTCCATTGCTGTTAGCTTTTCGTAAATATATGGGCGATCTGGAATATAGCCAATATGCTGCTTTGCGTAAGTTGGATTTTTGAGCATATCAACCCCGCAAATTGCAACAGAGCCTGAAGTTGGTGCAAGAAGCCCTGCTATCATACTGATTGTTGTTGTTTTGCCTGCACCATTTGGACCGATAAATCCAAATATCTCACCATTTGGGATTTCGAGCGTTAAACTATCAACTGCTGTAAGCTCTCCATACTTTTTTTTAAGCTCTCTTACTTCAATCATATTATGGCTGTTCCTTCAAAAAGAGCATCTATGGAAGATGCAAAAGAAAAAAAAGGGTTACAACCAGTGGCTGCAACCCTTAATTTTTGTGTGGTGCCCAGGGACAGAATCGAACTGCCGACACGGGGATTTTCAGTCCCCTGCTCTACCGACTGAGCTACCTGGGCTTAAAAACAGAGCCTTTATATTTTAAAACCGTAGGGGTGTCAAGATTTTTCTAAAACCTTTTTCTATATTTTAGATTTCATAAAAAGTCTAAAACTCTATGGAGTTTGCTCCTTTAACATATTGTTCAATATTTGGGCGAGTTTCTCACGAGTTTCGTTGTCTGGTGCAACAAATTCGCAACCAATATCGTAATCTGCAAGTTTAGATGAACGGTTGATAGCTACCCACTGTACCCGTGCCCGCTCATTTAGTATGAGCCACTTTAAATCAACATTATCTTCATTGCACTCAACTATAACCTCCATATCAATCTCTTTGCCTGGCTCAATATGATTTGCACAAGAAAAACCAAAACCATTGACGCTAATATCTTTTAGGCGTGCCATGTAATCTCTGTTATTATAACTATATTTAAACATCACTTGAAAAGATAAACGTTCGGCAGCCCTTTTGCTCTTACCTTTTTTAAAAAAATTTAATAAGTTTAGCATATTATAAACCTATATTTTTATTAAGATTGTTATTGCTCTTTCTTTAGCTTGTAAGAGAGCCTTGCCCAGTAGATTCAAGCACAGACTGCCACAGCTTTCCATGGGGATCAACATTTTTACGCTTGCCAGCAGATGCCTCCATTGGAATATGAACATAGCTGTTGTTCCAGTGGCTAATCAATAACTTTGTCTTGCCTGCCATGCCAGCATGAACTGCATCTCTTCCTAAAAATCCGCAAAAAACGCTATCATTGGCATTGGCTGGAAGACTTCGGATCATATAGCTTGGGTCAATGTATTTAAGGGTTATTGAGATATTTTTCTTTACAAACCAGTCGTTTATCTCTGTTTTAAGAAACAGCCCAATATCTTTTAGCTTGATGTTGCCAGATGGATCATACTCTATCTTTTGGTCTGTAAAAAATTTTTGTCCAGCACCCTCTGCAACCACAATAACAGCATGTTTTCTCTCAATAAGCCTCTTTTCAAGAGCTACAAGAAATCCAGACTCCCCATAAAGATCAATATCAATCTCAGGTATTAAAACAAAATTAGCATCTTGCTGGGCAAGGGCTGCAGTTGCTGCAAGAAATCCAGCATGTCGCCCCATCAACTTTATAAGTCCAACACCATAAGGGTAACCTTCAGCCTCATTATGAGCACCCTTTATGGCATTTGTGGCTATATCTACGGCTGTATCAAATCCAAATGTTTTTGAGACCAAATAGATGTCATTATCAATAGTTTTAGGGATTACAACAACACTTATTTTTAGATTTCGTAATGTGATCTCATCTGCGATCTTATTTGCAGCAATAAGCGTCCCATCGCCCCCTACCATAAACAGAATACCAATATTCATACGTTCTAAACAGTCAACAACCTCACCAATATCTTGAGTTCCCCGTGAAGAGCCAAGAATAGTGCCTCCCATATCTAAGATATTGGCAACAGCATTTGGGGTTAGCTCAACTACACTATGACCATACTCAGGAATAAATCCCTGAAGTCCATACTTAATTCCATAGATATTTCTTACGCCGTAACAGTAGTAAAGCTCTAAGACAACAGAACGGATAATATCGTTAAGACCAGGGCATAACCCCCCACAAGTTACAATAGCACATTTGAGTTTGTTTGGATCAAAGTAGATTTTCTCACGAGGACCCGCAACTTCAAAACTTGGAATCTCAATAGCATTTTTGATATAGTTTAATATAGATTCATGATTCACAATAGCAACAATTCTATCACTATCTTTAGCAAAACGGCTGGTATATCCCCCTTTTACCCTACCCTTTAAAGGTGAGGGGATTTTAGCCTCTCCAAGTGTCTGTACTCTTGTGTCGATATTATCAATATCCATTTATTTTAATCCTTCTATATTGTTTAAACATCTCCTGTAAATTTAAATGCCCCCTTGCCAAGTATGTCGTGTAGATGGAGAATACCAACAAGTCTATTTTTTATATCTGTAACTGGAAGTATTGTTATCTGATGCTGCTCCATTATGTTTAAAGCATCATAAAGAGGCATATCAGGCGATATAACATGAGGCTCGCTTGTCATAACATCTTCAACAGCCATTTTGCTAAGATCAAGAGCTACCTTTGCAATGCAGTGTCTAATATCTCCATCTGTGATAATTCCAGATAGAGAGTTATCAGCACCAAGTATGAACACTGCACCAAGTTTAAATTTATCCATCTTATCTATTGCTTTTAAGATAGATGATCCCGGCAAAACAGATGGAATGTTACTGCTCGATATATTGGAGAACATAATCTCCCCAACCATGCAAGAGAGTCGCTTTCCAAGTGCACCGCCAGGGTGAGATTTTTTAAAATCACTTAACTTAAACTGCTTCTTATTTATTAAAACCACAGCAAGGGCATCGCCCATAGCCAATTGGGCTGTGGTGCTGCATGTAGGGGCAAGCCCTAAAGGGCAAGCCTCTTTTTCTACACCAGTGTCAATTACAATATCGCATCTTTTAGCCATTGTGGAGTTGGGGTTGCCTGTAAATGCAACCATAGGACAGCCAAGTGAACGGATAGATGGCAGAAGCACATTTAGCTCTGAAGTCTCGCCGCTGTTTGATATTGCAATAAAGACATCATCTTTTGAGACCATGCCAAGATCACCGTGCATTGCCTCCACAGGGTGTAAAAACATCGCATTTGTGCCAGTACTGCAAAGCGTTGCAACAATTTTTCTGCCAATTAGACCAGATTTGCCAATCCCAGAGATAACAACTCTGCCTGTTGAGTTAAAGATAACTTCAACCATTCTTTCAAATTCAGAGCCAATTTTTTGGGTTAAATGTAAAATACTTTCAGCTTCCTGCTTTAATACACTAATTGCTTGATCAATAATCATATTTAGCTCAAATTAAATAATTTTTGATATGTTAAATGTCCATAAATTTCATTACTATACTTTTTAAGATAAGTAAAAGAGATTTCCCAGTTACCTAAACTCCTTGACTTGTCTTATAAATAGGTTTATACGCATCAACTTTATTTTTTTAAGTAGTCAACATTTTAAAACAAACATATTAAATAGTTACGGTGAAAAAAAATGAGTGCAGAGCAAAAAAGGCTTATATCGTCAGTCTTATGGAATCTAACCCTGATTATGGCTGGCGCTATTATTTTTAGTATTGGTCTTAATGGCATTTTAATACCTAAAGGTTTTATAACTGGCGGAATCTCTGGAGTATGTCTCTTGATTTACTATATTACAGGCATACTCTCCCCTGGTCTTTGGTATTTTATTATCAATATACCCCTATTTATAATGGGGTGGATTTTTGTAAGCAGACGCTTTTTCTTTTACAGCCTTTATGGAATGATAGCTGTCTCTATATGTATTGATGTAATCAATATTCAGATTGATATAAAGGACCCGTTTCTTGCAATTCTTGCTGGCGGAACAATTCTTGGAGTTGGTTCTGGAGTTACACTACACTCTCTTGGCTCACTTGGTGGACTCGATATTATCGGTATTATGTTGAATCAGAAGTTTGGCGTGCGTATTGGAACATTTTTCTTTACATTTAACATGGTTCTATTTGGGTTTAGCTTTGGCAGCCTTGAGACTGACCTTGTTCTATACTCAGTTGCTTTGAGTTTTATAACATCACAGGTGCTTGATTATGTTTTGACCATGTTCAACCAACGCAAGATGATTTTGATAATATCAGACAAAAGCGAGCAGATTGCCAAAGTTATAACAGAGGAGCTACAAAGAGGTGCTACCCTAATCAACGGTGTTGGTGGATACAGCGGCAAAGAGAAAAAGATTATCTTAACAGTTGTGCACAATTACCAGCTTAAACGACTTGAAGAGGCTGTATTAAGAGTTGATCCTGAAGCATTTATGATAACTGAAAACACATTTAATGTTGTAGGTAGAGGTTTTTCTAAGCCAAAAATCTATTAAAATGAGCTTAAACAACCATCTTTAATTGGTCTATCTGCCACTATCTGCCAATCTCTACAAATTGGTTATCCTTGATAGTTATGAAAAAAAGCTCTTTTTTTGCATTACCATTAGGCTCAAACATTGTCTCACCAGTTGCACCATTGTAAATAATATTACCAGCAAGTGCGTTTTTTAAAGTGAGGCGTGAGTCCACCACACTATCCATAGCTGTCTTTATGAGCATTGATGCTGTGTCATAAGCAATTGACTCTATAAATCCAGGATATTCGCCATAAACAGCCTTAAAAGCCTCAGCAAAGCGGGCGGCTTCTGGTTTTGTGCTTTTAGGAAAATATCCATCTGTAATAACAACATTTTGGAGGTGTTCGGGCGATATTTTTAAAAGAGCGTTATTGTGCCAGATATTTGTGCCAAGTAAATAGGCATCTTTAAAATTATGATAAAGAAATTGGGGCAGAATCATACCAACTTTTGCAGGAGAATCTGGTATGAAGATGGCTATTTTAACTGCTGATGCCGTATCTGTCTGTTGAGGTTCAGAGTTCTCAGAGGGAAGCTCAGATTCCAAAGCTGGTAACATCGCATTTTTAACACTAACCAGCTTTTTTATAGCATCAGAAAAATCTGTCTGATTATCACTATAAACCTCAGAAACTACAATCTCTCCCCCCCCTTTTACAACTGCATCTTTAAATAGGCTCGTAAATCTTTCTCCATACTTATCATTAGGAGAGATTACAGCAAAGTTATCTATACCCATAACCTCTTTTGCATAATAGACAAGCCCCTCTATCTGAATTTCAGGTGTGATAAAGTTTGAGAAAATATAATCACCAGTAGCTGTAACTTCGCTCTTTTGTGTCATGCAGATCATTGGAATCTGCTGTTCTTGAGCCTCTTTTGCTGCTGCCTCTGATGTAACCATAGGTCCTGCAATTGCTGCTGCGTTTGTCTGTGCAAGCTCTTTGATGCACTCAATCGCCTTATCATCTTTAGACTCTGTATCTTTAACAATAAAGACAATCTCCTGATCTTTATATAACTCCTTAAGCTCCTGTTCTGCCACCTGAATACCTCTTAACGCCTGTTTGCCAAATCTTTCATATTTTCCAGATAATGGGAGCATACAGCCAATGGTATTTTTTGAAAACGATAGCGTCTCAATATTTTTGAGAATCTCTTGAACCTCTGCAATTTTCGGATCATTAGGATAGGCTAAAACAAATCGTGTCAGAACCTCTTTTGCCTTTTGGTTATCTTTTTGTTTTTGTGCGTAGTTCATTCCAACTCTGTATAGAAGCATAGATTCAGGTATATGGCTCTTTTTAGAACTTAGCACAACCTCAAGATCGCTGTTTTTCATTATCGAGAGAAGAGCCTCTGTTTTGGCTAAAATTCTTTTTTTATCCTCTCCAGAATATTTTGAAATAAGCGTGTTGTAACTATTTAAAGCCAATCGGTAGTTTCCAGATTTAACATCATTGTTCCCCTTTTGCTCAATAGCAGCATAATGGGATTGTTCAACTTGATCTGGCACAGATGGCAGGACAATTTGAGGCTGCCTATGCTTTTTAGGAGGCTCAGGTTGGAAATTGGCGCATGATGCTAATGACAATAAGAGAGTAAGATAGATTATAGTTGTAACCATGTATCGTATTTTTATCACCATAAAATTTATCCATAATTTATTTAGTTTAGAAATTGTTCTATTAACTCTTTAGCTTTTCCCATCTCGTCAGGGGCAAGCCAAGTAATATCTTTATCCTGCCTAAACCATGTAAGCTGGCGTTTAGCATACCGTCTTGTATCTCGCTTTAAAAGCCTTATGGTCTCTTCCCACGAGGTTTTGCAATTTAAAAAATCGCAAACATGACGATAGCCAATTGACTGCATAGATTTAAGCTCACAGCCATAACCGTTGCCAATTAAAGATTTGACCTCATCAACAAAACCCTGCTCAATCATAATATCAACCCGCTTTTCAATCCGTTGATAGAGCTTTTCTCTATCTATATGAAGAGCAATTTTAAGCGGAGTATAACGCTGTGAACAAAAGCTGTGCTGGCTCTGAAATGAAGATATTGGCTCGCCAGTAACCTCAACAACTTCAAGTGCTCTGACAATCCTAAAACCATCATTTGGGTGGATACGTTTAGCAGCTTCAGGATCAAGCGTAGCAAGCCTTGAGTGGAGTGCAAAAGTTCCCATTGTGTCTATCTCACCTTCAAGCCGATTAACCACACCTCTATCGATCTCTCTATCTCTAAAGAGTCCATAAATGAGTGCCTTTATATACAACCCTGTTCCACCTACAACTATTGACAGTTTTGAGCGAGAATAAATATCGTTGATTGCATTGTCCGCCATCTCAATATATTTGCCAGCATCAAACTCTTTATGCGGTAGAAGAAAATCGATCAGGTGGTGCCGAGCAAGTTTTTGCTCTAACGGCTCAGGTTTAGCAGTGCCAATATCCATAAATTTATAGATTTGCATGGAATCAGCACCAATAATTTCGCCATTAAATTTTTGTGCAAGCTCAATGGCAAAGCTGGTTTTACCAACTCCTGTGGGACCGCAAATAACGATTATCTTTTTTTTAACTAAAGTTTGATTCACTAAAAATATCAACTATCTCTGGTATGCTTGTTATGTATAAAGTATCGGGACAAAAAAAATTACTGACCAAATTTCCATGTAGTTCCAGTCTGTCCATCTTCTAAGATAATATTCATAGAATCAAGCTCCTTTCTTATCTCATCAGCCCTTGCAAAATTTTTCGATTTTCTTGCCTCTGTTCGCTCCATGACCAGTTGATCAACCATTTTAGGATCAATTGAGCTACTAAGAATAGCAGCATCTTTTTTAGCTTTAAAATAAGATTGAGGCGATTGTGAAACAACTCCAATTATACTGCCCATTTTTTGAATATCAGCACAAATATCAGAGACCTTTTTAATTTTGTCAGACGAGATAGACTCCCCGCTCTTATCAAGTATTTTATTGCCACTTTTTACAGCATCAAATATGGTTGCAATCCCTTTTGCAGAGTTAAAATCATCGTCCATATCCTCTTTAAAAGTTGCCCATGACTCTCCAGAACTGATATTTGAGCTTTTCTCACTAACATTAAAATTAACTCCAGCCCTATTAGCTCTATCCAAAAATGTGTAAATTTTATCCAAACTTGAAACCATCTCAGCCATAGAGTTTTCGTTGTAATCAATCGGGCTTCTGTAATGTTTGGAGAGCAGAAAAAGGCGTATAACTTCAGGGTGATACTTTGCAAGAACATCTTTTATCATGGTAAAGTTGCCCAAAGATTTGGACATTTTTTCGTTATTAATATCAACAAAACCATTATGAATCCAATATTTGACAAACTGCTTGCCAAACAGAGCCTCAGATTGTGCAATCTCGTTTTCATGGTGCGGAAAAATCAAATCCTTACCTCCGCCGTGAATATCAAAGCTCTGCCCTAAATATCGGTTGCTCATTGCAGAGCACTCAATATGCCACCCAGGTCTTCCTGCTCCCCACGGGCTATCCCATGCTGGCTCTCCTGGTTTTGCTGGCTTCCAAAGTGTAAAGTCCATTGGATTTCTTTTGTTTGTGTCAACCGCAACTCTTGCACCTGCAATCATATCATCAGGGTTTCTGCCAGAGAGTTTTCCATAACCTTCAAAAGATTCAATTGAGAAAAATACATCGCTTCCCTCAACATAGTATGCTTTGCCTTTATCAATTAGCATCTGAACAAAATTTATAATATCGTTAATATGTTCAGTGGCTTTAGGTTCAATAGTTGGACGCAGAACATTGAGTGCGTCCATCTCATTGTGAAACTCTTTGATATATTTTTCAGAAATCTCAATTGGGTCTTTGCCTGTTTCGTTTGCCCTATTGATAATTTTATCGTCAACATCAGTAAAATTTCTAACATAACAGACATCATAACCAGACTCTTTAAGCCATCTAAAAATAACATCAAATATAACAACAGAGCGAGCGTGTCCAATGTGGCTCGTGTCATAGACAGTGGGTCCGCAAACATACATGCCAACCTTACCAGCCTCAAGTGGTTCAAAAATCTCTTTTTTTCCAGTCAATGTGTTGTAAATTTTTAAGCTCATATATTTTCTATCCTATCTATTTTTAAGGTGGTTTTAATTACTCTGATGATGTTCCAGAATTTAACTTTAAGCCAGAAATTTTTGAAATTAAGGCAACTACATGGGCAGCAATACCTTCCCCTTTGCCTTCAAATCCAAGACCTTCTGTTGTGGTTGCCTTTACATTAACAGATTCTGTTGATATTTCAATGGCAGATGCAATCTTATACGCCATCTCACGTTTATATGGCTCAAGTTTTGGAGCTTGAGCAAGAATTGTGCAGTCTATATTTTCAATAGCATATCCATGCTCCTCAACCATGTTTGCACATCGTCTTAAAAGTATAAGGCTTGAAATATTTCTATAAGTTGGATCAGAGTCTGGAAAGTGCCTGCCAATATCTCCAAGTCCAGCAGCACCAAGTATGGCATCGCAAACAGCATGAACAAGTACATCAGCGTCTGAATGACCTTGTAGCCCCTTATCAAATGGAATGGTAACTCCTCCAATTACAAGAAGCCTATCACTGACCAATCTATGAACATCATAACCTGAGCCGATTTTAAATTTCATCAATGACTCCTTAATAATTACTCTTGAGTATTAATTAGATAGATAATTGCAACAGACAAAAATATAAGATTGGCAGCCCATGCACTCACAAAGGGGGGTAATATGCGTGCATAACCAAGTGATGTTGAAAATCCATGCACAATCCAGTAAAAAAAAGATACACCAACCCCAACCACTATACCAAAAGCAAGGTTAGACTTAACAAATCGCCTCATTCCAGTTGCTGCCCCAATAATTGCCATAATAACACAGATAAACGGAAATGCACTCTTGCCAAAGAGATCGACTTTATATGTTGTTGCATCATAACCTTCAGCCTCAACCTTTTTGATATGAGCTGCAAGCTCAAAAAAATCCATCTCTTCAGCCTTTTTGACAACAGCCTTTAGATCATCAGGTGCTAAATTAAGATCAAACTCCATCTCTTCATACTCTTTTATGGCAAAATCTTGAATATTTTTATCAAAAATCTGCTCTAAAACCCCTTTAAGAATCCATCTATTCTCTTTAAACTCTCCAGTTTGAGCATCAACTCTTTTTAACATTTTAAAATCTCTATCCAAAAAAGTTATGGTTACTCCCGCGATTGTTCTATCAACAGGGTTAAAATATTTAAAATGGGATATAGAGCCATCGCCTTTTATCCAAATATTTTCTCTAACTGCATGGAGATTTCTATTTTTTTTAATTACAGAGTATTTGATGTGGTTTGCTTTAGACATAGTAACAGTTACTAACGTTTCGCTTAAAGAGAACATAATCAATGAAAGTGCCAAACCAGTAATAATTGCTGGCATAACAATATAGGCAGTGCTAACTCCTCCTGATCTTATGGCAAGAAGCTCATTATTTCTGTTCATAAGACCAAATACAGTTACAGCAGATATAACAGTTACAGCAGGGGTAAGTTGAACAAACATAAATGGAAGTTTTAGCAAAACATAGCCAAAACCATCAAAAAGAGATATGCCTGATTTGAGGAATTTATCAATGTTGGTAAGATAGTCAACAGCAATAAAAATTGAGAGAACAATTGTATGGATAATTAAGAAAAATCTGCAAAACTCTTTAATCCAGTATTGAATAAGAATGGACATAGATAATTTTAGCGTTTTAGAAGATTTAAAAGAGGCTTTTCCTGTGCAACTTTTAAGAGCATATAGATTGCAGCCCCTCCCATAACAACATTAGGCAGCCACATACCTATAGCTGGTGGATAGTTGCCAGTTTTTCCAGCGGACAATGCAGCAGCAAGAAGAAGATAGTAGAGTAAAAATAGAGTTAAAGCCAATCCAAAGCCTGAAGAGCGTCTTGATGATGATGAGCGAACTCCAACTGGAACAGCTAATAATCCAAGTGAAATACATGCAAAAGGTATTGCAAATTTCTCATGCAGCTCCATTTTCGCAGAGTTTAGCATCTTAGAGGTTATGGTCATCTTGTTAAGCTCTCCATTTAGCTTAGATTTACCATTTTTGATAAATTGCAAAAGTTCATTAAGGGTCATCTCATCAAAATCTTTACTCTGATTTAAAATATCTTGGCTTGACAGTTTGGTGTCAAAGTTGATGTCATAGGTGTCAAAATTCATACTATTTACAGAACGATTTTGCATATTGACTTGATTTATTACACCTTTATAAAGTCTAAGTGTATGGGTGCCATCATCATCTCCTGATTCACTTTGGCTTGATAAAAGAGCACCTTTTGAAGCAATAGTAATGTTGATGCTATCAGGGTCTTTACTCTCCTCTATAAAAATATCAGAGAACTCCCCTGTATTTATATCTATGGAGCTAATATAGATCGTAAAGTTATCAAAGGTGTTGTTAAATTGACGCTCTTTTAATGAGAGGTTAATGGTTGTTTTTGCAAGCTCTGCCCCTTTGACTCTAAATGCCAATCTACCACAAGGCATAGCCCAGATGGTGATCCAAAGAGAGATAATCGTTCCAATAACGCAAAAAAAAATAATTGGAGGCACAATCTTGTATATGCTGATCCCCCCCCCTTTTAAAGCTATAATCTCATTGTCATTTGACATGCGCATCACTGTAAGCAGCACTGAAATCATAACTGACATTGGGATAGTAAACTCCATAAAACGTGGCACAGTGTAAAGAAGCAGCATAAAAATAGAGGAGATGCCTGTGTTGTAGTTGACAACCATATTTGTAATCTCAGGGATACGCGACATTAAAAATATGAGCGTCAAAAATATAAGGCAAACCCCAAATGGCAAAAGAAGCTCTTTAAAAATATATCTACTTAATATAGTTGCCATTATTTATGATTTAAACCTTAAGTCAGTTAGAGGAGGCTTTAAGCCTTTTGAGATACCTTTGCCTTATCATCACGATATGCTGTAAGTTTTAAAAGATCAATGTTGCCAAGTGTAATAATCAATCCATCTTTTTTGTTTCCAGCCAATTTAAACCAGTTCTCCAACTCCTTTGAGAGTATCTCCTCACCAACCTGTTTTTTGCCGTTTGTCCCTGCAATGTTGTTATCCATATAACCTGAGTTTATGAATGTCCACACCCCATCTTTTTTGGATATAACTCCAGTGTGGCCTCTTGTGCGGGTAGAAAAAGAGAGTATCTGCCCCTCTTTTAGAACCTTCTCCATATCTTGCATTGCAGATTGAGCCTGCGAAGTTGGGTTTCTAATTCCTATAAAACTTTTATTATAGACACTATGACCAGTTGCAGACAAAAGCCCCTCACCATTAAGATAATAGTTTCGAGCTTTCCCCTCATTAAGAGCTTTATCTATAAGGTGCGTGCCAAGTCCGCCATCTCCGTTATATTTTACCCCCATATTTTTAAGTCCATTTACAACAAGCTCATAGCAGTCAATTTTGTCGTAATTCTCTCCCATAAACTCTTTAACAGCATCATTAAGAGCTGCTTTAGTTTGAGGCTCATACCTACCAGTAGATTTCAAATTATCAGTAGGGGCTAAATTATAATTTGTTGAGTTTGATCTATAACGGGAGGAAGTAGAACCAATAAGAGCAGAGTTTTCA
>JADFZO010000077.1 GCA_015232465.1 Desulfamplus sp. | reverse complement strand
TTGCCCAAACAATTTCGTGTGAAAGCTCGTTAATGTCTGACTGATATTTTGGTATAACTGTATCTCTAATATCAAGCCAGCCACCAATCTTTCCGCCTGAAATCTGATCAGTAATATCTTGAGAGCCACCTGCAGAGTTTACCCAGTGCACCTGATTCTCTTTCACTGCAAGGCTATAATTACTGCTTCCATTAACAATAGGCATACCATTATTAACATTAATAACCACAGCTCCATTTGTCTGCTCAAATATTTTAACATCAACAAGCTGTCCAAGCTCGTCAATAAGGGAGTTTCTTTGATCTCGCTTGTCGTTAGCAGTTCTTGCCTGCTCCTGCCCCATAATATCAACATTTAGCTTTGCAATATCAGCAGTGATGTTGTTGATCCTGTCAACTGCATTAACAAGTTTCATGTTTATTTCAGTCTCAACTTGACTAAGATAGTCATAAGCTCTGTTAAACCGTTCAGATAGCTCCTGACCATTTTCTAAAATTATGAGACGTTCTGAATCATCACCAGGGTTGTTTGAGAGATCGTTCCATGAGTTCCAAAAATTTGTCAGAACATTGCTGATACTATTTTCTGAAGATTCGTTAAAGTGGTCTGAAATTATCTTGATGTAAGATTCTGCCTCCTCAAAACCAGATAGGGAAGATTTTTCCCCTGTGAGGCGATTTTCAAGAAGTTGATTTGCACTCTGTGTAACTTGAGAGGAGTTTACACCAGTTCCAAACAGAAACCCTGCGTATTTTATGGGTACATTGTTGATCTGCTCAACAGACTGTCTGCTGTAATCTGGGTTGTTGACATTGGCTATGTTATTACCAGTAACATTTAAGCCATACTGCTGTGCAGCAAGCCCCCCTTTGGCAATCTGAAGTGTAGAGTTAATTCCGCCCATATCTGCCTCCCGTGTAACACAAACTTACAACCTAAAATAAGATTTGGTTAAGCCCGTGCTGAAAGAAGAGTTGTTGCAGCACCCCTTCCAAAGCGAGTGCCGTAAAATGAAGGGGCTACAGTTGAAACACTAAGCCCTCTTCTGCCGTAAGACTGCTGTTTTGCACCACCTGTTATTGTGGATATAACACCGTCAATAACACCTAAGTAGTCTTGGATATATTTTTTATTTAACGATGCAAGCTGGCGTAGTTCGCCTTTTTTGCCCTCAATTGCTATCTTTAGCATCTCAAGATTGGCTCTTTCCTTGTCTGATATAGGAAGAGCTTTTATTAAAGCTGCAACATCAAAGCTCTTTGAATCCATACCATGCTCAATATTTTGCTCATTTAAAAGAAATATTATACTATTTCTCACACGCTCAATGTCAGAGGCAAGCTCTTTTTTTCTTGTAGATGCTGACCAGAGAGAGTTGACATCCATTTTTACTATATAATTTTTTTCTGATTCTAAAAGTGCAGTCAGCTCATTGTAAACTGCAAGTTTTTTTTGTAGTAGTTTTTCTATATTGTAAGCAAATGTTGTTTCCATGGCAATCTCTCCTGTGCTGTTTATATATTATCGGCAATAAAATGTCCTGCTTTAAATTTCCTGTTTTTAAAGTCAAAAGGAATTTTTTTCCTACCCAAAACCCTTTAGCTATAAGGTAGTGCAATGGGTATGCCACAGTAAAAAAAGGGGATTGCATAGAAAAAGAGATAAGCCAATCTCTTACGCAACCCCCTAATATCTATATAAAATCACAGTTTAAAGCGAATCTTGAAGCTGCCTGTATAGAAACTCTCCAATACCAGTAGCATTTGACTCTTTGGAAATTTTTTCCGCAAGGTATTGGTCATGCAAAGAGGTATAAATGTCCATGCCGTGCGATTTACCAAAAAGAGGGTCTTCTGGAACTGTTGCCCTCATTGATTTGAGCATTGAATTTAAAAATATTGCTTCAAACCCCTGACACGCCTCTTTAAGAGCTTTTTCATCTTTTTTAGCCTTTAAGCTATTAACTTTATCACCATTTTTTAGCTCATTTAGGTTATTTTCATAAATATTATTTGAAGAAGATATGTTCATTGCCCAAATCCTTATTTTTTAAAATATTTTATATTATCTCAAGATCAGCCTGAAGAGCACCAGCAGCCTTAATGCTTTGAAGAATGGTAATCATATCTCTTGGAGTTGCACCAATTGAGTTAAGACCCCGTACAAGCTCCCCAATTGTTGTGCCCCCCTCTAAAGTCATCAAAGAGACCTTCTCTTCCTCCATCTCAACATTGGTCTGTTCATTTACAACAGTCTCACCCCCTGCAAAAGGCTCTGGCTGGGATACATCAACATCTTTTTTTATGGTAACTGTAAGATTTCCATGGGCAACTGCAACAGTTGATATGGTTACATTGTCCCCAATAATAACCGTTCCAGTCTTTTCATTAACAACAACCTTTGCCTTAGTGTCTGGTATAACTTCAAGAGCCTCAATATCTGCTATAAATTGAGCAACTTGACTCTCTTGCATCTCCTCTGGAACTTTAAGCTCAAGGGCACTTGAATCTACAGTTCTTGCAACATCTTTGCCAACTGATGCGTTAATGGTATCTGCTACACGAACTGCTGTTGTAAAATCTGGATTTAATAAAGAGAGTGTCAGACTTTTTTTGCCGTTTAACTGCATTGGAATCTCACGCTCAACAGTTGCTCCATTTGCAATTCTTGCCACCTGAAGATGATTTTTCTGTGTGTTGCCTCCAGCATTTCCAGCACCAGCACCGCCAATTGCAACAGCTCCTTGTGCCAAAGCATAAACTTTACCATCAACACCTTTAAGCGGAGTCAAAAGAAGCGTTCCCCCAGAGAGGCTCTTTGCATCGCCTATTGATGAGGCTATAATATCAAGTTTATTGCCTATTCTTGCAAATGGCGGAATATTTGCAGTTACCATAACTGCTGCTATATTTTTAACACTAAGGGCATTTTTATCTACACTAATTCCCATTCGCTCCATCATATTTGCAAGACCTTGTGTTGTAAAGTCTGCCCCTGATTTATCACCAGTCCCATCAAGTCCAATAATAAGACCATATCCAATCAACTGGTTGGTACGAATACCCTTTATTGCTGCAATATCTTTGATTCTTGCTGCATTAAGAGCGTTGAGATTTATACAAAAAATCAGCAAAATGGCGGTTGATATAAAATTAAAATATTTTAGCATGATAAAATCTCCTTAAAATGGCCACAAATTATCAAACAGACGAGTTCCCCACCCCTGTTTTTGCTTATCAGCAATCACACCTTGACCAAAATACTCAATTCTTGAATCAGCAAGATAGGTTGATTGAACGCGATTATTATCTCCAATATCTTCAGGTCTCACAACACCAGATACAACAATATGCTGAACCTCGTTATTGAGCTTTAATGCCCGTTTTCCGTAGATGGTGTAGTTGCCATTAGGTAGCACATCAACGATTCTTGCTGCAATTGATGCTGTAATCTGACCGTTTCTGTTGCTCTTTGCAGCACCTTTAAATGAGTTATCATATTTTGTCCCAACCATTTTATCTGCAATCATACCTCTGTTGGTGGGATTTGGAAGGGCGACAAACGGCTCAGTATAGCCAAAAAGATTTGGAATCCCAATATCCATACTGCTTGCTCTGCTTGCTTCAGTTGCTGCGTCCATGCTTGATTTTGCATTCTCAACAATATCAACAATCAAAGTATCACCAGGCTGCCTTGCCTTTGTATCTTCAAAAAATGGATCGCTATTTTCTGTCCACAATGAACCCTCAGACGCTGGCAGAGGCTCATATTTTGTCTGAAGAGCTGGCTGATCTGATATGCCGGGTGGTAAAAGTGCTGAATCTTTATCTTTGTCAAACAAAGCACAGCCCGACATAATTAGTAAAACAGTGATATTAAAAAATAGTATATTAAATTTTAAGCAGCTTTTCATAACAACCTCCTAAATTTTTTAATAAAAGACCTTTACGCTATCTTTTCCAGTAACAACTGCATTTATACTTTTGCCTGATGTTGTATTTTGGACTTGAATAGTCTCATCAATCCTGCCATCGCTCTTTGCAACTCCAATAGTAACAAGTTTAAGATTTCCACGAGCAGCAACAATTTTCACCCTGTCGCCTTTGCGAACAACTGCCTGCTCCTCCACCATATTTGGAGTAATAGCCTTGTTAGCTGGAGCGTTTCTATTTAAAACCTTGCCAATAACATCGTTTACATCATTAAAATAGTCTCCATGAATATTGGCAACATTGACCCTTTTAACATGAACATCACCCTGCCAAATTGTTTTTCCCCTTGTAAGAGAGCGAGAAGCACAAAGAACATCATCAAAAATATCAACCCAGCCAGAGAGCGACACGCGACCATAATCTTTTCCATTAACCTTAATTTTTACATAAAGTGTTACCCGCCCCTTTAACTCTTTTGAGTTGCTAACTGGTTCAGATATATCAACCTCACCCTCAGGATAGGTATCTACTCCCCTTACATTAAAGTCTCTGATTTCAAAATCTTGTCCCCCTAAATGCTCAGAAATATACTCCTCATAAATAGCCTTAAGATCATCAAATGCTATCTGTTGACTTAGCCGCTCAATATATATTTTATCAGGGACAAAAATTGAGATGTTCTCAGAAGATAGATTATTTGCGGCAAATAGCCTGTTTGATTTAATCTTTGATTCAACCTGTCTGCCATCAAGAATTTTACCCTTTCCAGGAGCTGGGGAAAAGCCCATATCAATTGCTGAAAGTTGACGCTTTAAAATCTCTGGAGCTTCAATATCTGCAATCTCTCCAAGTTTTATCTTTCTGTTATTGACCTCTACTGACTCCCTTAATTCAATCTGAATCTCTTTAGAGCTTTCATTTGATGCTGATAAAGCAGAGGGAGAATAGATGATGTTAAAAAGAGCGACAACAAAGATAACCAACTGATATATATAATTTTTCATATTAATTTCCCCCTAATCTGCCTTTAGCCGATTAACCTGCCTATCGCTTCAGACCATTTGCAATACCAAGCATAGCATCTGCTGTCTGAACTGATTTGGAGTTTGCCTCATAAGCTCTTTGACCAGTAATCATACCAACCATCTCCTCAACAACGCTTACATTAGACATCTCAAGAGAGTTGTTTGCAACTGTTCCAGAGCCATTTTCACCAGGATTTTGTTCTATTGCTGCACCTGAGCCTTCAGTTGGTCTAAATAGATTGTTGCCAACTGCAAATAGCCCAGCAGGGTTGACAAATGTGGTGACGGTTATCTGTTCAGTTGCAAGAATCTCCTCATTTGGACCATGAACCGTCAAAGTTCCGTTATCTTGAAGAGTTATAAGTGTTGCCTCAACTGGTATGGCAATTTCAGGTTGAAGTCTATCACCGCTTGGCGTGGTTATAAAACCTTCGCTATCAAGGGTAAAGTTACCAGCCCTTGTGTAAAGCTCTTGATCTCCATGCAACACCCTAAAAAATCCATCGCCTTGAATAACCATATCAAGATGGTTGCCTGTCTGGACGTAATCACCTTGAGTAAATATCTTCTGTATTCCAGCAGGCTTTGCACCCATACCAACCTGAATTCCAGTTGGAACTTGTCCGCCACCCGGAGTTGTAGCTCCAGCCACAAGCATTGTTTGGTACATTAAATCTTCAAAATTTGCCCTTGATTTCTTAAAACCAGCAGTGCTTGAGTTTGCAAGGTTGTTAGCCACAACATCTGTCTGCATCTGCTGTGAATTCATACCAGTTGCTGCTGTCCATAGTGCTCGTATCATATTTACCCCCTTATATCTTAAAATCTATCTGCTATTGAAGTTTACCAACCTCATTAACTGTCTTGCCATCAACCTCGTCAAAGGTCTGCATCATTTTTTGATATGTCTCATACATTCTGTGGTGATCAACCATGCCAACCATCTCATCAACCACAGAGATATTAGAGCCTTCAACAGCCCCTTGCTTTACCAACAGCCTTTCAGGTCTTATCTCGTCAGCAGGATCACCATCATAAATAAAGAGGTTAGCCCCTTTTTTATCAAGTTTATTTAAATCCTCAAATGTTACAACATCAAGCGTGTCAACAAGAATGCCATCAACTCTAACCTCTCCAGCCTCATTGATCGCAACCGCCTGACCATTTATCACGATATTGCCATTTAAACCTTGAACAGCATTTCCACTCTGATTTACCAGAACACCTTGATTATTAAGGGTAAAATTTCCAGCTCTTGTGTAGTTGATTCCATCAGGTGTGGCTATCTTAAAAAAACCCCCATCTCCAAGCCCAACATCTAATTTATTGTCTGTTGTTTTAAGATGCCCTTGACTAAAATCTGTATTTAGCTGTGCCTTGAACATCTTATCAAAGCTGACAACATCTTTTTTAAATCCAACAGTATCAGAGTTTGAAAGGTGGTTTGAGGTAGCCTCAAGTATCCTCTCTTGTCTTAATCCGCCTTGTGCTGGTCGTGTCATTTGAAGAATCATCTTTAATTTCTGCCTCTTTTGATAGGGTTTTTGTCAAAATACCTAAAAGATATTCTCTTGTGCGACTAATCATGCAATATAAATGCCATTGTGTGAAAAACTAAGGGCTTTGGTATAAATTAGGACTATTTGACGAGATTTTATTTAAAGTGGTGATGGAACTCTAACAGAGGGTGTATGAATTTTGACGGTAAAAAAATTATTTTCCTATCCGCCCTGTATAGTTGTTATTATCTGTTGAAATTGGTTGTTGGTCGCGTTGCCCCTGCTCGTTTTTTTGTCTCATAGCATTAAGAGCTGCACGATATTGTCTAAGTTCATTAAAACTCGTTATAGCATAGAGAATCAAAATTACTGGAGTAGCAAATGGAGACAGGAAATGAGCCATGGTAGAACAGAAAAATCCTATAAGGATAACAACAGATGGAAAAGAAAAACTCTGTTCGCCGGAAATCCTGCTGAAAAGTAAAAATATAAGTAAAGAACCTATAGTGCCAATAGCAAAATGAACAAACATATTCCCCCCTTGAGTAAAATAACCTGTTTAACCCAGCGTCAGAGTATTGAAAATTTTAGCAACTGAGTCTTTTAATCCCATTAGGATCGATTTTTAAAAATGCTCTATCTCCGATATTTGGGATAGTTACGCTGCTTGGTATATTAAATTGAAGGTTATTAAAACTATTTTCAGCCATAGATACTTTAATGAAGATTTTATAGCTATCTCCTTGAAATAGAGTATCTATTATGAGACCTGAAATTGTCAGATAGTTATTATCTGTTTGATTTAATTGCAAAAATTCATCTTCAGAGATAGTAGATGCAGCATCAGGCATAATAAGGGTTAGGCAATCTTTTCCTACAATATTTTCAAATCCAAGAAACTGGGCAACTCTTCTGTTGGCAGGGAAATGGTATAAATTTTGAGGGCTATCTATCTGCAAAATTTCACCTTGACTCATAACAGAGACAAGATCAGATACAGCAAAAGCCTCATTATGATCATGTGTAACCCAAATTATTGTTGTTGCTCTGTTGCCATTACTGCTATTTTGATTGCTCTTTTTTAGTATCAAACATAAATCTGCAAGAAGCCTCTCACGCAGTCTTCTATCTAAAGAGCCAAGTGGCTCATCAAGCATAATAAGTTGCGGAAAAGGGGCGAGCGTTCTTGCAAGTGCAACACGTTGACGCTCGCCCCCTGAAAGTTCTCTTATCTGCCTTTTTTCGCAATGCTCAAGATTAACAAGCTCAAGCATCTCTTTGACTCTTGATTCAATCTCCTTTTTTGAAAGCCTCTTCATCTCAAGACCAAAGGAGATATTTTTAAATACGTCTCTGTGCGGAAACAGGGCAAAATCTTGAAACATCATGCCAAAATCTCTTTTGTAAGGTGGCACACTTGCCATATTTTGCCCTCTAAAAAATATCTGACCAGAATCAGCCCGCTCAAGCCCTGCAATAATACGCAAAAGCGTTGTCTTTCCGCAACCAGAAGGTCCAAGAAGTGCAAGGGTTTCCCCTCTGTTTATTGAGATATTTATATCTTTTAAAATATCGCCTGATTCATCTTTAAACCAGAGATTTTTAACAACAAGCTCTCTATCCATATCTTGCAGATCTACTCAATTTTAACGGTCAAATAGCCTGGAAATGGCTGAACTTTGCTAAGATCATTTTCAAACAGAATAAGACCATTATTTTTTTTTTCAAACTCGTGGAAGTGGTTGAATTTATAGGTCATATACATCATTCGATTTCGATCATTTTGGATCATCTCAGCAAAAAGACGCGAGCCGCTCTTTCGTGCTTCGTTGCGTATGTGGTTGATGATTACAGCCCCAACGCCTCTTGTCATAACGCGGCATGACATTAAAAGCAGTTTTATTAGCCACTGCTCTTTATCGCACTCAATCAGAACTAAACCAATTTTGCCGTAACTGCCATATTTATCGTCAAGCCCTGCTATCATAAGGCGATGGTTCTCTGAATGGCGAAAAAAATCAAGCTCATCGTGGGAGTATGTGTAGCCTGTGGTGTTTAACTGGTTTGTACGTAGGGTCAACTCCTCAGCACGCTTTAAATCTTCAGACCGAGGGCTGCCTATTGTAAGAACCATCTCAAGTGTTGCAAGAAAATCCTCTTGTGGTCCATCAAAATGCTCCTCAACCTTTTTGCGAGCCATATCTGCAAGGTACATAAGTCTTCTTTTTGCAGAGTCTTCAGTTATAAAACGTGGATTAAATTGAGGCATATCAAGCATCTGGTGAATATGGGCAGCATCAATGCACAAAACTTTTGGGTGGGCAAAATTAACCTCTTCACGCTCAAAGGTTTGGTCATCTATAAAGGCAAAAGTATCAATACCAATATTTAAATCTTGTCTAATACGCTCTATTGAGCCAGATTTTTGTCCCCAGTGGATTTGCGGATATAAAAAATATTGATCAACTCCAAGCTCTTTAAGCCTCTTCATCGCCAATTCGTGCTCATTTTTAGAGGCAATTGATTGAAGTATGCCACGCTTATCTAAAGTTTGTAATATCTCAAGAATCCCTTGACGAAGCTCAACATTTGGCTCTTCTAAAAGTGTCCCCTCCCACAACGTGTTATCTAAATCCCACACAACGCACTTTATCTTTTTTTCTGATCTCTCTTTATTTATAGCCTCTTTCTGCTCTTCTTGTTTTTGTATCTGCCCTTTTTCCTCTTTAGAACCCATACTCTTAAATATCTCCTTTTTTAAATCCATACTGGATAGTAAGCTCTTTTAATCTATTAAAATAATTCAAAGATGGCTCATCTAAAACAGACTCAAATAGATAGTTCATAACCTTTCCAACTTCAGGGCTTGGCTCAATTTTTAATATTTTCATCACATCATGCCCTGAGATTGCAAGCTCTTTTACAGATAGTGGCACAAGGCTCTTTTTGCTTTTATTTTTACCAATTTGAAGCTCTTGGCAAATCTTTTTGACTCTAACTCTAATATCTTCGCGAGAGTATGGAGCTTTTGCCAAATTTGCAGATTTATCAGCTATTCTCATCTGCATAAATGTCTGCCATTGAACATCATGCTCTTTTAAAAAAGCTAAAAGCCTTCTGACAGCCTTTGGAGTAGATTCAGCAGTAAGGGGTCTCATGTGAGTTTTGATAACAGCATCAATAAATTTTATCTCATCACTGCTAAATCTTAGCCTCTCAAGATCGCAAATTATAGCCTGAACCATCTTTTCATGATCAGCAAATGTAAGATGCCCATCTTTAATCTCTGATGCATCATATTTTCCTGCATCGTGAAGATAGCCAGCAAGCCTTAAGATAGGATTTTTAGAAGAGATCTCATCACCAGTTAAAAGGCAGTGTTCAAATACTGTCTCGCCATGGTGCAATCCACCATCAAGATCAAAGCATCGGCTAAGAGAGGTAAATATAAGCTCAAGAAGTTGTAACCTATGAAGTGCCCTAAAAAACAGAGATGGCTTTTTGTGGCTCATTGCCTTTAAAATCTCAATTCTAATCCGTTCTGGTGCAACCTCTTTTATAATCAACTCTCTGTTTTTAATGATGCTTGAGGCTGTTGTTGGCTCAATCTCACCTTGAATCATTGAGACAAATCGACAAACTCTAACCATTCGTAATGGGTCTTCGCAGATACGTTTTTGAGGATCACCTGTAAATCTGATAACTCTATTTTCAAGGTCATCTTTTCCGTTAAACGGATCAATGATTTCATTAGTTAGTGGATCAAATGCCATGCTGTTTATTGTAATGTCTCTCTGTGCAAGATCGCATTTAGGAAAATCTTGGTTAGTTTGCGATGAATCTGTTAAATCAGATCGGCACGATGCAACCTCAACCCTATTGACCATGCAGATAGCAAAAGTTTTACCCACCTTTTTGACCTTTTTATCTGAAAATATCTTTTTAATCTCTTCTAAAGGGGCATCTGTAACAATGTCAAAATCTGAAGGCTCGTAATAGTGTGAATCTCTATTTGCTAAATAGGTGTGAGTCTGTTTATTCAAAATAGTTTTTATAAACATATCTCTTACAGCACCGCCCACAAAAAAGGCTTTAAATCCTTGATTGGTCAATCTCTTGACAATATCGACACCTATATTTTGCCCCTTTTCTATCTTCATTTTGGCTTATAATTTATCTTTTAACCTTAAAACATTGCGTTATCTTCGTCATGGCACCATCTTTTGATAATATTGTGCTCAACTCCTAAATGATCCAAAACTCGCCCAACCACTGTGTCGCATACCTCTTCAACTGTTGATGGAGATGTGTAAAATGCGGGGCAAGGTGGCATGATTGTAGCTCCTGCTTGGCACAATCTTGTCATGTTTTGAAGATGTATAAGGTTTAAAGGGGTCTCTCGAGGAAGTAGTATTAGGGGGCGTCTCTCTTTTAGACAGACATCAGCAGAGCGGGTTATAAGGTTATCTGCAAATCCAGAGGCAATAGAGCCGAGTGTCTTCATTGAGCATGGGGCAATTGCCATTCCATGATGTATAAATGAGCCACTGGCTGGTGCTGCATAAATTTCATGCTGAATAAAGACCTCAAGGTTTGCAGATTCGTGAAATTTTGTCCCTTCAAGAAGGAGAAACTCCCTAAAAGAGCTTTGACCATTAAAATTGGTCTCATGCTCAAGAACCTTTAGTCCGCCATCTGAAATAATAACCATAACATGATAAGGTCGCTCAAGAAGAGCCTTTATCAGCCTGATGCCATAAATTGAGCCTGATGCCCCGCAGATTGCCACGATGTACTTTTTAAGATTAGCCATTCTATTATTGCCCCTTTATTTTGCCCAGTTTTCAATTTTTAAATTTTCTATTCTTATGAACTCTTTTTCATTGTTAGTAACAAGAATTAAGCATTTACTTATTGCATGAGCTGCAATAAGTAAATCCATAGGACCTACAGGCTGCCCTAACTGCTCAAGTCTATAGCGAATATCTCCATATACTTCGGCAGCTTTATTATCATAAGGGAGAATTTCAAACGGGATTAAAAACTCTTCTAATCTCTCCTTGTTCTTTTTTATAAACTTACTTTTTGACACACCATATTGAAGCTCAGAGACGGTTATTGAAGATACTCCAATATCCCCTAACTCCACAGCTTTAAATCTATTAATAACGCTAACTGGACGCTTATTCATTATGTATATGCAGATATTGGTATCAATCAAATATTTCATTAAGCCCTTCTCTTTCCTGTCCCATTATAGGTTGCTCTCTATTAGTCATAAATGGTTCTTTATATTTATTAAGATTATACTCCCAACTATCCCAGATAGATTGCTTTTCAGATACCAAAAGAACTCCACTTGATATTTTTTTAATATAAACTTCGTCTCCCTCAAACCTTAAAGAGTTTGGCAGCCTAACTGCCTGACTTTGACCGCTAATAAATAGCTTTGCTTTTTCCATGATTATTTTGCCTCGTTAATTATATTTATTGATAAAAAACAGCATGTTAAGTTGTATTAATATATGAGATTTCTTACAATCGCATCTACAACAACGCCTAAAAAGAACAAAATCGAAATAACGCTGTTTATATTGAAAAATGCAATATCAATCTTTTCAAGATTATCAGGTCTGACAATTTTATGTTCAGCAACAAGAAGCAGAGATATTGCAATAAGAAAGATCAAAAAAACAGGGTGCATCTTAAATGTAAAATATACCATAACAAGAAAAATAGATGTCATAATATGAAGCACAGATGAGATAAACATAGATTTTACAGCACCAAGTTTGGCTGGTAGCGAAAAAAGTCCATGAGATTTGTCAAAATCAATATCTTGGCACGCGTAGAGAATATCAAATCCTGCGATATAGGTCATAAGTGCTAATGTTAAAAAGACAACACTAAGCGAGATCGAGCCAGTAATTGCAATCCACGCACCAAGAGGTGCCAAAGAGATGGCAAATCCAAGATAGAGGTGGCAATATTTTGTAAACCGTTTTGTTATTGAGTAAAATAGTAAAAAAAAGAGCAGAGGAAAAGATAAAATAAAGCAGAGCTTACTAAGCATTGCAGAAGAGAAGATAAAAAGTGCAGAAGAGCCAACAACAAAAAGTGTAGCATCTTTTTTTGTCAAAAGCCCTGATGGAATTTCACGAATAACTGTTCTTGGATTTTTGGCATCAATATCTGAATCAACTATGCGATTAAAGCCCATTGCAGCAGACCTTGCCCCAACCATAGCCAAAAGAATCCAGATAAAATCAGATACCACAACATCGTGATCTCGCCACGCCATAACTACTGCTGACAGGGCAAATGGCAGGGCAAAGATGGTATGTGAAAATTTAATCATTCTGCCATATACTATAACTCTATCTTTTATATTTAAAACTTTGTTTATACTATTTTCCATTGTCATCTCTTAATCTTTATGCCTCAGCCTTTAATCCT
>JADFZO010000076.1 GCA_015232465.1 Desulfamplus sp. | reverse complement strand
ATCAAGAATATCATAAAAAGAAAAGAGAACTTTATCCCTGATTTCTGGAACTACTTGAAAAGATTGACCTGATTGGGTTTGTGTAAAATATTTTCTTAAGAGTCGATATTTTATATTTTCAATGCTTGAGATAGGATATAGAGCCTTTACAGCACAATCTAAGGATTTTGAATCAATATCGGTCGCAAATATGTGCAAGTTCATTGTAAGCTCTTCCCTGCAAAGCAGATCGTCAAGCACTATTGCCACAGAATAGGGTTCTTCACCCATTGCACAGCCAGCAGACCATACTCTTATAGATTTATCATTACGCCCCATCTTTTCCATAATTATGGTTGGCAAAATTTTCTCTGCTAAAAGTTCAAATGTCAATGTATTGCGGAAGAATCGGCTTACATTTATGGTGATAACATCAAGTATATTATCAATTTCGTCTGAGTTTTCTTTAACATACAAGAGATAATCGCTAAAATCTTTACACCCTATTGCAGCAACTCTCTGCCCAATACGACGCTCAACCATTGATGGACTATATCCTGAAAAGTCAAAGCCTCTCTTTTCTAACAGATAATCAAGAATAGACTTGAGCCAACTATTCATAATTTATATCTTTTTTCATTTATACCATCTCCTCAAATGATTCCCCATTCAAGCCGTCTTTATTAATATTCATTAATTTATTCTTTATAATACCTTTTGAGACATCTACAGCCTTTAATGTTTGACAAAAACAACATTGAAGTTTAATTCTAAAATATAAACTTAAACAATACAAATTGAAAAATGCCTTAGGAGAGATTTAACTTGTGAATAAATTTGCCTATTATATGTCAGGATATGCCTTTAAAGCCTTTTCAGGAATCTCTAAAGCCAAAATAAATCTTCATGGCGATAATAATATCCCAAAAGAAGAGGGGTCTATAATCTTCACAGCAAACCACTTCACACGTATTGAGACCATCTTTCTTCCATACCATATCCATCAAATCACAAACAGACCAGTCTGGTCTCTTGCAGCAGCAGAGCTTTTTCAAGGTTCACTAAAAGGGGTTCTTGAGGCTATGGGTGCAGTATCAACACGAGACCCGCAACGAGATTTTCTTATTGTCAAAAGCCTTATTAACGCTCAGGCAGATTGTATAATCTTTCCAGAAGGCATGATGGTAAAGAACAAAAAGATCACAAGTGATGGCGATTTTAAGCGATATGAAGGCTCTGAGGTGCAAAGACCTCGCACAGGTGCTGCCACCCTTGCCCTTAAAACGGAATTTTATCGCGAACGGTTACGCAGAATGATAAAGCTCAACATAAAGGAGTTTGACAGATTGGTTGATGAGTATCAGATAGACTCCCCTAAAGATGTTATGGACAAAGAGACCTTTATTGTGCCTGTAAATATAACCTACTACCCTGTAAGGGCAAAGGAGAATGTCTTGAGCAAGATGGTTCTTAATATGATGGAAAATCCATCTAAAAGGGTTGTAGATGAGCTTCTTACTGAAGGCACTATGATATTTTCTGGAGTTGATGTTGATATTAGATTTGGCGAGCCAATACGAGTCAGAAGTAGTAACTCAAAAAAAGACTACTTTTTTAACCCATTTATAGAGAGCGATTTAACATCAAAAAGAAGGGTGAACTTCTCAAATCGGTTAAGCTCATACCATGTTATGAGAGCTTATGCCAATGAGCTTATGCTTCGCTACATGAAGAGCGTCTATGAGATGACAACCTTAAACTATGACCATATTTTTGCATCTATTATGAAGTATATCTCAGATAGCTCTAAAGGGATTGATGAGTATGAGTTTAGATGTAGAGCATTTCTTGCAACATTTGTCTGCGAGATGGCTCTTCACTGCAACTTTCACACAAGCCTCTACTCAAATCAGATTCACATTTTAACAGATGATAGATTTAAACGGTACGAAGATTTTATTGAGCTTGCAATTGAGACTGGTGTTTTGGAAAAAAGAGATGGTCGTCTCTACAGAAACGGTGCAAGATTCAGAGATAATTATGCCTTAACGATGCAGTATGATTTTCATACAGTAAGGGTTGAAAACCCAATTGCAGTTATTGCAAACGAGGTTGAGCCTCTTGTTAAATTGCAGGCTTACTTTGCCAATCTTGCCATAAAATCGCCCTCTGAAATCGCACTTATGATGAGCTATCGTATAGAGGATAAGCAGTATAATAGCTATCTTAACGATTTTAACCACTATGTTGGCGATTTGGCAATGCCACAAAATCAGCTACATGAGATAGCCCAATTTTCAGATAATTTTAGCAATGAAGAGCCAAGACTTCTAAAATCTAACTCTGACGAAGTTGGAGTTTTATTGATTCACGACTACCTATCCTCTCCAGCCGAGATGTTAGGATTTGCCAACTATCTTCATAAAAAGGGCTTTACAGTCTATCTTCCAAGACTTCCGGGTCATGGGACTGCTCCTGAAAATTTGGCTGTAACTGATCTTGTTGATTGGGTAGAGGCGGTCGAGGAGGGTTTTGTGCTAATTAAAAGCCTTTGCAAAAGAAGAGTTGTGGGAGGTTTAGGAGTTGGCGGAGTGCTTGGACTTCTACTTGGGTTTAATGTTACTGATATTGATTCGATCTTTATGGTAGCACCGCCTTTAACAATAAAAGATTATCCAGATGAGTTTATCACATCTACAAAACTGTGGAGCCAAAAGATCAAACGGGCTTTGCTGCCTAAAGGTGATAAAGATGAGTGGATTGTATATCTGCCTGAGATTAGCAGATTTAGATACTCCACCCACCCTGTTTCGGGGGTTAAGCAGGTCGCGGAGCTATTGGAGCAGCTTCAAACAAAGATAAAGCACTCTGAAAAGACAAAACAACCTGATATTATAAAATCTCTTCTTTTAGTGCAATCAAGAAGCAACCCTTTTATTAGCCCCCGTAGTGTGCAAAAGCTCTTTGATACTATCCAAACCTCTTTCAAGGAGTATTATCTGTTTGATATAAATAGCCATCTTATTTTAAACAGCAACGAGCAAGATAGAGTCTTAAATGCTATTGTTGGGTTTATAGAGGCATCTGTTATATAAATTTTAACCCAAACAGCTCTTTTTTTAAGCCAGCTCTTGAGCTGCCTGCATCATTAAATCTGCAATTGCCATCTTGTGAGGACACCTTTTTTCTGCTTGTGAATAGTCTATTAAAGCCATTGAGAGGCGGCTATCTTCTGGAATCTGATAAAAAAGAGATTTAGCAAGCTCTCTGTCTTGATATTGACGAGAATACATCAAGCACCTCATCACGTCCCCAATTGGAACTTGATTATTTAAGGCTGACTCACAAATATCAGTGCAACCTCTACAATAACTTGATGCTGTCTCTACTGCATACTGCTGGGTCAACTTTTGCTCAACCGCTGCAATTTTAGTTGTGTTTAGAGCTGCTGCTGTGTTTGCTGATAAAATGGTCATGTTTGGCATCTGTGAGGCAATAGATGCAATCTCTGGCATCTCCCAAACTAACTTCATCTTTGCCTGTTTGTCTGTGTAGCCAAGTTTCATAAAGCTATCTACCATCTCAAGTTCTGTTTGGCTCTCTAAACCTTCTTGAGTCAACCCTTGAGCCTTCATTGCTGTAAGACCAATACCAGCCTCTGTACAGGCTGCAATCGCCTCTTTCATTGCTTGGGTGTGCATTATTCGGTAGTTGTAGGTCATCATAATACCATCAATCCAATCCATCTTTGATGCTGCCATCATGCACTTTTCCATGTTACTGTGTGTGCTAAATCCAAAAAATTTTATCTTGCCAGCCTTTTTAGCATCATCAACCCAATGTTTTGTCTCATCTGTTATCTCTGAAATATCTCTGATGCCGTGTGCAAAGTAGAGATCAATGTAATTTGTCTGCATTCGCTCAAATGATTGATTTAAGAGCCGAGTCATGCCTTCGTTGCTACGAGCACAAGATTTTGTAACCAAAAAGACCTCTTTTCTGGTCTCAGGGTATTTTGTAAAAAATTTGCCCATACCCTTTTCGCTGTTGCCGCCGCTGTAGCAGTCTGCTGTATCCCAATAGGTAACTCCCCATTTTAGAGCCTGTTTAAGCAAAATCTGATTTGAAACAACGTCAAACATAGTTCCCAGCCCAAGAATTGAGACCTCAACACCAGTTTTGCCAAATGGTCGTGTTGGCATCTTATCAAGGCTCTTACCAGTTTGAGAAGTTTGATCAGTATTAGCTTTTGCCTCAAGAGATAAAATTGGTGCAATCATAGTTCCAACCCCAGCTAAACTTGCCACTCCAGCGGTTTTTAAAAACGATCTTCGAGATTGAAGATCAATATTGTTCAATAGAGGATTTATATCGTTTGACATTTTTTTATCTCCTTAAAATACTCCTTAGATTTTATCTGTTGATTAAAATATGATTTGTGCTTCTTGACTCATTTTCCGCAGTTACCCTAATTGCCCTTTTGCCCTTAACTGGACACTCATGCTCGCATACACCGCAACCAATGCAGCGGCTTGGGTCTATGTATGGACGCTGAAGCCTAACCTCAATTGAGATTTTTGATCCAATTTTAAAATCAGCACCATCTTGTGTAGCATCACTTAAAGAGCCTAATGTTATGCTATTTTCTCCATTTGCAATAATGGGTCGCCTTGTTAATGACGCCATATCTTTAGCAAAATAGTCCCCAGTGCTGTATGCCCCATCAACAAGATTTGCAATATCTAAAATAAGCTGATTTGAATCTTGATAAACTGATTTAATCTTTGTGCTCTTTAGCACTGCAAAGGCTTCACTTATCATAATTGCCTTTGGGCTAACTGGGCAGTTCTCTTGGCACACAATGCAGGGTCTATTCATTGACCATGGAAGACATCTGCCTTGATCCACAAAAGCTGTGCCAATTTTTATAGCCCCTTTTTGTGCATAATCGTTAATTCCAAAACGCTCATCAAGGTTGAGCGGAATAATTGCACCAGTTGGGCAGAGATGACCGCAAGCAATGCAATGAAGCTGGCACCCGCTTGAGCCTATCCTAAAATTTAGTGCTGGTGTCCAAAGCCCCTGAAATCCACCAGTAAAAATATCTGCTGGCTGAATCACATTTGTTGGGCAGATGCGAATACATTGACCACACTTAATACAGCGAGATAAAAACTCCTCTTCTGGCAAAGAGCCAGGGGGGCGTATAAGGTTTGGATTCCAATTGTCGGCAGTTGCTCCGTTTAGGTGCATCATAGGCACAACTGTTATTCCAGAAACAACAGATGCCACAAATGCCCTTCGAGATATTTCAGGAAAAGGGTATTGTCCAACTCTGTCAAGTTGGGACTCTTGATTTTTGTCAGTTGATAGAGGTTGATCTTTTGATGGTGCAGACGGAGCAGCTTGATAAGTCAAAAAATCGCATTGATCTAAGCAGTTCATACATAAAAGACACTCCGAGAGACGAATTGCACCCATTGGAGCGCAACCACCTTCGCAGTGAAATTCGCACCTCATGCACTTAATACAGGGCGAGCTTTTTTTAGCAATCTGAAAAAAGCTAATAGTTGAAATAAGACCAAAAAGAGCACCAAGCGGGCAGATAAAGCGACAATAAAATCTTGGAATCCAAAGATTTAAAATAAGAGCTAAAACTCCAAATAGACCAATGATCCACGCTCCATCATAATACCTAAAATTTGTGCTAAGATGCAAAAAAGCACTATCTGCAAATGGCAAAAGTGTTAAGTTGACAAATCTGTAAACAAACGGAATGGGATCAAGAAGCCCTGTTAAAAGAAGTGGAGTTGTCTTAACTATATAGTTTGAAATAATGGGAGATGTTGCAATGTTTGAGGCGATAAAAAAGATCAAAATAGCATATTTAATGGCGTGAAAAGAGCGATACCTATTTGCAGCAATAAGCTCAGATCGTGAGTTTTTACGCTTCCCACAAAATCCAATAAACTGATGGAGCGTTCCAAAAGGGCAGAGCCAGCCACAAAAAAATCGTCCAAAGATCAGGGTTAAAATAATGGTCAAGACTCCCCACAAAAGAGATTTGTATATCTTACCAGTTGTGAGCAGTGTTGAAAAGCCAACTAAAGGGTCAAGCTCTAAAAACCAGTTTACGCTCCAGCCTCTAAGCTGCCACCAGTTTACCCCAATTGTTGAAACTATGCAGAACCAAAAAAAGAGGGCTAAAAAAAATATCTGAGATATGCGTCTGACAAAAACTATTTTAACTCTTTTGCTGCTCTCTCTATTTCTGCTCTCTCTATTTGATTTTTGGTTACTATTTAGCATCTTTAAAATCATACCTTAAAATTTAATCACAAGATTTTATAATTAAAGCGAGCCCGTGCTCTAATGATATGCAGGCTGGCTCTTCTTGTGCAGTAAAAATATTGCTAACACCCCTTGATGTTCCAAGTTTTAATGTTGCACCATTTAATGGGTATTCAAGCCCTGTTAAAGTCAATCCTGTAACCTCTTTTGTGATAGGAATGATTGAGAGCAAATCCCCTTTTTTCCCACCAATGGTCATCTTTTTTGTGTGGGTCTCATCTGATAGTAGATATATCTCATTGTAATCATCTACAATTTTGCAGCTAACACCTTTTTTGGTTATTGCCCTTAAAAGAAAGATATTGCTCAAAGTGTGATCCATGCGTGTTCCAGTAACGCCAATTAAAGTTATATCTTTAGCACCTTGATCAATTGCCCAAAATATAGCCAGTTCTGTGTCAGTTGCATCTTTTTTTGGCGGATATTTTATCAATTTAGCCCTATCTTTAAATTGATTGAGCTGGGATTCTTCAATTGAGTCCATATCTCCAATGATAACATCAGGGATAATATTAAACCTTTTAAGATGTTTTGCTCCGCCATCAGCACAAACAACAACATCTGCCTGATTGACCAATCTTAAAAGTTTTTCACCATCTACTAAAATACCGTTGGCTATTATGATATATTTCATGTGCCAAGCTATACAAAATGGGCTGTGTAAAGTCAACTAAAAGGGCAAAAAACTTAAAATGTCGCCCTTTATCTTGAAAGAGTTTCACTTTAATTATATATGAAATATATAAGTTATATGTGATATAGACAATTTAATAAGTTTGTAAAATAAAAATAATATTTGAGGAGATTTTAATGCCGGGTTTTGAGATATTTGGAGAACAAGAGAGAAAAGAGGTTATGGAGGTGCTTGAGACTGGGGTGTTGTTTAGATATGGATTTGAGGGTGCACGTAACGGACACTGGAAGGCTAAAACCTTTGAGAAGAAGTTGTGCGAGCTAACCAAAGCTAAGTATGCCCATCTATGTTCAAGCGGAACTGCGGCACTCTCAACTGCCCTTGCCTCATGCGGCATTGGTGCTGGCGATGAGGTTATTGTGCCTCCATTTACCTTTGTGGCAACTTTTGAAGCTGTTCTGCTTGCAGGGGCAATACCAGTATTTGCTGAAATTGATGAGACTCTCTGCCTTGATCCAGCTAAACTTCAAGATGCTCTAAGCCCAAAGACACGGGCTGTTATCCCTGTTCACATGTGTGGCTCAATGGCACAAATTGATAAGATCAAAAACTTTTGCGATTCAAATAATCTTATTTTAATTGAAGATGCTTGCCAGTCAGTTGGTGCAACATTTAACAAAAAAGCAATTGGCACATTTGGCGATATGGGCTGTTTTTCGTTTGATGCTGTTAAGACCATAACCTGCGGTGAGGGCGGGGCTGTTATCACAAACTCATCTGAGCTTTACGATAGAGCATCTCAATATGCAGATCATGGGCACGACCATCTTGGCGGAGCAGATAGAGGTGCTGATGATCACCCGATTATTGGGACAAATTATAGAATCAGCGAGCTAAATGCAGCAGTAGGTGTTGCCCAGCTTGCAAAACTTAGCCATATTCTTGAGACTCAAAGAAAAAATAAAAAGACCATTAAAGATGCAATGGAGAAAATAGGCAATGTAACTTTTAGGCACATTCCAGACCCAAATGGAGATTCAGCCACATTTTTGTCCTTTTTTCTGCCAGATGAGAGGCGTGCCCGTGAAGTTATAAAATCATTAAAAGATAATGGAGTTGATGGCTCTTTTTACTGGTATGACAACAATTGGCACTACATTCGACATTGGCACCATTTAAAGGAGATGAAACGTGCTGCAAAACTTCCGTTAGAGCTAATTTGCTCAGAGCATAAGGTAAATGGTTATGATTACAGCAACATATCGCTTTTGCAATCTGATAGTATAATGAGCCGCACAATATCAATGCAGATTAAGTTATCGTGGAGTGAGGCTGATATAGAGGATAGAATCAAAAAAATTAAAAATGCTCTTAGTTGTTAATGGCGATATTTGCTAACAATATTAGGAGCTTAAGGAGATGTTTCAATGTTTAGAAATTTTAAAATGATATCTAATGTGGTTTTTGGAAGAGGCTGCTTTAATCAGCTTGATGATATATTAAAGTTGAGGCGTGACAATGGCACCTCTTGGGTTGTGTTTGTTGTTGATGATGTGTTTCAAAATCGGCTTATTAAAAAACGGCTGCCGCTGCACTCAAAAGATATGCTTTTATGGGTTAATGTAAAAGATGAGCCTAAAACCTCATACGTTGATCAGTTGACACTTAAGGTTCACAACTTTTCAAGAAAGTTTCCAGTTGCAGTTGTTGGGATTGGGGGGGGAAGCACTATGGATTTAGCTAAGGCACTCTCTTTAATGCTTACAAATCCCGGCTATTCCCACGCATATCAAGGGTGGGATTTGATTAAAAATCCTGCTATTTATCATATTGCTGTTCCAACCCTATCTGGAACTGGTGCTGAGGTCTCAAGAACAACTGTGCTTACAGGTCCTGAAAAAAAACTTGGGATAAACTCAGACTACACAGTATTTGATCAGGTTGTGCTTGATCCTGAACTTATCCGCGATGTTCCGCCTGACCAGCGGTTCTATACTGGTATGGATTGCTATATCCACTGTATTGAATCTTTGCAAGGGACATATATTAACGAGTTTAGCCGATCTTATGGCGAAAAGGCTTTAGAGCTTTGCCGATCTGTTTTTCTCAATAGTGATAGCCAGTTAGATGCAAATCGTGCAAAGGCAGATGATCAACTTATGATGGCTTCATTTTTTGGAGGAATGAGCATTGCCTACTCTCAAGTTGGGGCGTGTCATGCCCTATCTTATGGACTCTCCTACGTTTTAGGAACTCATCACGGTATTGGCTGCTCTATTGCTTTTGATGCTCTTGAAGAGATATATCCAGAGGGTGTAAAAGAGTTTAGAGCGATGATGAAAATAAATAATATCGAGCTTCCACGCAATTTAACTAAAAATATGGATAAAGATGATATGGATAAAATGATAAATGTCTCTATGGGTCTTACGCCTTTGTGGGAGAACTGTCTTGGAAAAGATTGGCAAAATATTATGACTAAAGCTAAGATGAAATCTCTTTTTAAGAGGATGTAAGCTTAACCCTGAATCAGCTTAAATTAATTAGAAATTCCTATTTTATTTTATGAGATTTATTGATATTTAAAAGAGATATTTTTATTTAAATTCTAATATCTTGAGGAGCGATACAAAAAAAATGGATTACAAAGATACCCTAAATCTGCCAATAACAAAATTTGCGATGAAGGCAAATTTAGCAGCAAGGGAACCAGAACAGTTAAAAGCGTGGGAAGCCTCTGAGTTATACCAGAAGCTGAGAAAGGCTTCAAAAGGCAAGGATAAATTTATACTCCACGATGGACCGCCATACGCAAACGGTCATCTTCACATGGGACACGCCATTAACAAGATATTAAAAGATATTATTATACGCTCAAGGCAGATGGCAGGATTTGATGCTCCATACATTCCTGGTTGGGATTGTCATGGACTTCCTATTGAGCACAATGTTGATCAAAAACTTGGTTCAAAGAAAAAAGAGATGACACCTGTAGAGATTCGTCAGGCGTGTCGTAAATATGCTGAAGGTTTTGTAGATATTCAAAGAGATGAGTTTAAACGGTTTGGCGTTAGCGGAGATTGGCAAAATCCATACCTAACTATGAACAGTGCCTATGAGGCAAGAATTGCAAAAGAGTGCGGCGAATTTGCCCTAAGCGGTGATATGTTTCTTGGCAAAAAGCCGATCTATTGGTGTTGCAGTTGTGAGACTGCTTTGGCAGAGGCTGAGATTGAATATAAAGATCATGGCTCACCTTCAATTTATGTAAAATTCCCGCTAAAAGATGATATTTCTGATCTCTTGCCCAATTTGCCTAAATTGGAATCTGAAGATGTCTCTATCGTAATATGGACAACAACCCCATGGACAATTCCAGCTAACCTTGCAATCTGCCTTCACCCTGAATTTGAATATTGTGCAGTTAAAACATCTAATCAGGGGACAATGATCATTGCAAAAGAGCTGGTTCAAAAAGTTATGGCTCAATTTTCAATTGCAGATTACAAAATTATTGGTGATCTTGCATCAACTGCTCTTGAAAATCGCAGATGTAGCCACCCGCTTTATGGCAGGGACTCTTTGATTATTCTTGGCAATCATGTAACTTTAGAGGCTGGCACAGGTTGCGTCCACACAGCCCCTGGTCATGGAGCTGATGATCACATTGCAGGGCTTAGGTATGGACTTGAGCCATATTCGCCAGTTAGCGACAACGGCTGTTTTACAGACGAGGTTGAAAAGTTTTCAGGGCAGTTTATCTTAAAGGCAAATAAAGAGATTATTGATGAGCTTGCAAAACAAGGTGCTCTTTTAAAACACGAAAACATGACCCACTCATACCCACACTGCTGGAGGTGCAAAAAACCTGTAATTTTTCGTGCAACTCCTCAATGGTTTATCTCTATGGACGCAAAATCTTTACGTCAAAAGAGCCTTGAGGCAATTGATCAGGTTGAGTGGATACCATCTTGGGGTAAGGCAAGAATCTACTCAATGATTGAACATAGACCAGATTGGTGTCTATCAAGACAACGCTCTTGGGGTGTTCCTATTCCTGTTTTTCACTGTGCTAAATGTTCAGAGGTCTATGTTACAAGGGAGTCTGTTGATAAGATTCATGCCCTATTTACAGAGCATAGCTCAGATATTTGGTTTGAAAAAGATGCTAATTTTCTAATGCCTGAAGGTGCTGTCTGCTCAAAATGTGGAGGTCATGACTTTAAAAAGGATCAAAATATTTTAGACGTCTGGTTTGACTCTGGTGTGAGCCATGCTGCTGTGCTTGAGGAGAGAGAGGAGTTAAGACGACCTGCTGATCTCTATCTTGAAGGAAGCGATCAGCATAGAGGCTGGTTTCACAGCTCACTTTTAACTGCAGTTGGGCGAACTGGCAAAGCACCTTATAAAGCTGTATTAACTCATGGATTTGTTGTTGATTCTCAAGGCAAAAAGATGTCTAAATCTGTGGGAAATGTTGTTGCACCAGAGAAGATTATCAAACAGCATGGGGCTGATATTTTAAGGCTTTGGGCAGCTTCAGCAGATTATCGCGATGATGTTAGAATCTCTGATAACATTATAAATCAGCTATCTGATGCCTATCGCCGCATCAGAAACACTTGCAGATTTATGCTTGGCAATCTATTTGATTTTAACCTATCAACTGACATGCAGCCAGTTAGAGATATGTCAGATATGGATAGATTTATGCTCCACAAACTTGGGGCTGTGCTAAATAGATCACTAAAGGCTTATGATAACTATGAGTTTCACACTGTTTATCACACTGTTTATAACTTTTGCACAGTTGATCTATCTGCATTTTATCTTGATATAATAAAAGATAGGCTCTACACATCGCCAGCTAAAGATAAGACAAGGCTTGATGCTCAGACAGTTATGTATCTGACACTTGATTCAATCACAAGGCTTCTTGCCCCGATTTTACCATTTACAACTGAAGAGGTTTGGAAAGAGATACCAAATTTTGAAAACAAGGCTGAGAGCGTGCATTTAACTTTGCGTCCAAATGCTGATCCTGCTTGGCAAGATGAGGCTCTTGCCTCAAAGTGGGAAAAAATTATAGATGTCAGATCAGAGGTTACAAAAGCACTTGAAGAGGCAAGGGTTGCTAAAGAGATTGGACACTCGCTTGATGCAAGTATTGGAATCTATGTTGATGATGCTGATGTAAATCAGATTTTATCATCATTTGGCAAAGATTTAAGAGATATTTTTATTGTCTCTGATGCCTATCTTATCTCTGATATTAAAGATGAAGAGGCTAAAAAAATTAAGGTAATTGTTAAAAAGGCTCAAGGTGATAAGTGCGATAGATGTTGGAAGTATGATATTACAACAGGAGCAAGGCAGGATCGCCCCCAAACATGCTCCAGATGCTCAGGGGCTTTGGATCAGATATTGTAACCAGTTAAAACAAACAATGGAGGTAACAGTATGGGAGAGAAAGGAAGTAAAGATAAAGGGACTAAAGAGCAGAAGAAAAAACCAGAAAAGACTTTAAAAGAGAAGAGAAAAGAAAAACAGGAAAAGAAAAATAAAGGTTAGAATTGTCGTCAAGATTGTTTAACATATTGTAATTAAAGGTTAAAGGAGAGCTAACGTTGTTAAGATCAAACAAGGCTCTCCTTTTTAATTTGTAGCAATAAGGTTTAAAATAGAGGCTTCTATGAATGAAAGATACACCTTTGAATATTTAGATCAAAAACTCAAAGAGCTGGAGCAAGTTAAATACGAGCTTAAGCATACCAAAGAGGCTTTAAAACAGCTTGAGAAACAGTTGAATGTTGAGGGGAGTGTAAATCTTGAGGTTAAGAGAGGTGAAGAAGCCCTTCGGGAGAGCGAAGAGAAATTCAGGTTAGCGTTTCACACAAGCCCTGACTCTATTAATCTTAATAGACTTGAAGATGGTTGTTATATTGATATTAATGCAGGATTCACCAAAATTATGGGATATACCCGCGAAGATGCGATTGGTAAAACATCTCTTGAATTGTCAATCTGGAAAAATCCTGAAGACAGGTCAAGGTTAGTGGATTGCCTGAAAAAAAACGGCTACGTGGAAAATATGGAGGCTCAATTTGTTGCAAAAGATGGCAGTATTCGAGATGGTCTGATGTCCTCCAGC
>JADFZO010000075.1 GCA_015232465.1 Desulfamplus sp. | reverse complement strand
AAAAATTTCAAAGAGCATTAAAAAAATCATATGCAAAAACCTAACCGGACACTACCGAATCAAACTTTTAATTTTAAAAATAGGTGTTGATGATATTAATTGCACCTAATTTGCACCTGAGAAAAAAAGGGGTTAAGACAAATTGCCATAACCCCTTGATTTTAAATGGTGGGCTGTCCGCGAATCGAACGCGGAACCTACTGATTAAGAGTCAGGTGCTCTACCGATTGAGCTAACAGCCCCTTTGAAGAAAAACAGCGGGAATTTAACAGTATTCATGGGTGATGTCAAATATTTTTTTGTTGCAACTAAATGAGCTTGACCTGTATATATGGGTAAAGTAAGGTTTACATTAAATGGTAGCGTGGTAGAGATTTAGTAAAATTGTAAATAATATTAAGGTATTTATATAAAACGCAATTTAAGGATAGAGGTATTATGCAGAGATCAAAGTCAGAGATGCTTTTTCAAGATGCAATAGCTGTAATTCCAGGTGGTGTAAACTCTCCAGTTAGGGCTTGTGGGTCAGTTGGGGGTGAACCTCTTTTTATTCAAAAGGCTGATGGAAGTAAAATTTTTGATGTTGATGGCAACAGCTATATTGATTACGTAGGCTCATGGGGACCCATGATTTTAGGGCATCGCCACCCAGCAGTTATCAAGGCTCTTGAAGATGTGCTTAAAATCGGGACAAGTTTTGGGGCACCAACTCCTCTTGAGACAGAGCTTGCAAAACTGCTGATTGAGTTTGTTCCATCAGTTGAGATGGTTAGAATGGTCAATTCAGGGACAGAGGCAACTATGAGTGCTTTACGTCTTGCAAGGGGGTTTACTGGTCGGGAAATAATCATAAAATTTGATGGTTGCTACCATGGACACGCTGATACATTGCTTGTGGCTGCTGGCTCTGGAGTTGCAACTCTTGGAATTCCTGGAAGCCCTGGCGTTCCTGAATCTGTGATTAAAAATACACTCTCAATTCAATACAACAATATTGATGCTTTTGCAGATGTTATGCAAAAGATGGGAGATAAAGTTGCTGCTGTAATTGTTGAGCCTGTTGCTGGAAATATGGGATTTGTGCCACCTGTTAATGGATTTTTGGAATCGTTGAGAGAGCTTACATATAAATATGGTTCTCTTTTAATATTTGATGAGGTTATGACAGGCTTTAGAGTTGCTAAAGGGTCAGCTCAAGGGTTATTTAAAATCACGCCAGATATATCGTGCTTTGGCAAAATTATTGGGGGTGGGCTTCCTGTTGGTGCTTATGGGGGGAAAAAAGAGATTATGAACCACATTGCACCGATTGGCTCTGTCTATCAAGCTGGCACGCTCTCAGGCAATCCTCTTGCAATGGCGGCTGGCATTGCTACCCTTACAGAGCTTAAAAAAGAGGGATTTTATGACTCTCTTGAGGCAAAAACAGCAAAATTGATAGATGGTCTAAAAGAGGCTGCAAAATCCGCAAATATTGATCTTAATGCGGGGCATATTGGCTCAATGGCAGGCTTTTTCTTTAAATCTGGCGATGTGATAAACTTTGATGATGCTAAAAAGAGTGATACCCAAAGATTTGGTTTGTTTTATCGCAAAATGAGAGAGATGGGGATTTATCTTGCTCCATCTCAATTTGAGGCTCTTTTTGTCTCAGCAGCTCACACAGACAATGATATTGATACCACAATAAAAGCAGCTCAAGAGGTTATGAATGCTCTTGCCTGATATGGATTTAAAGCAAAATTTTATTCCGTTAAATGCAAAAAAAATCCACATAATTGCAGCGTGTGGGACAGGTATGGGAGCACTATCTTGTATGCTGCAAGATATGGGATTTGAAGTTACTGGTTCAGACCAAAATATATATCCCCCAATGAGCGACTTTTTAGCTCAAAAAGGGGTTAAGCTCTTTAAAGGGTTTAACCCCTTAAATCTTGATTATAAGCCTGATCTTGTTGTTATTGGCAATGCTGTTACTAAAAATAATGTTGAGTCAGTTGCAGTAATGGAAAAAAATATCCCATACTGTTCCATGCCTCAAGCATTGAACCACTTTATTGCACAAAATAAAAAGATACTTCTAATTACTGGAACGCATGGAAAGACAACAACATCATCAATCCTTGCCCATATTTTAAATGAGGCAGGGCTTGATCCATCTTTTATGATTGGCGGAATTGTTAAAGGTTTTGGGAGTAACTACCGTATTGGTAAAGGCGACTACATGGTGATTGAGGGTGATGAGTATGATACAGCCTTTTTTGATAAAGGTGCAAAATTTATGCACTACACACCAGATGTAGCTGTCATTACAAGCATTGAGTTTGACCATGCAGATATTTTCCACGATATTGACCAGATAAAATCTGCCTTTATGAAATTTGTCGAAAAAATCCCCCAAAAAAGCCTAATCATAGCTGCAGGCAACGATAAAAATATAAGAGATATTATAGACTCTGCCTTATGCAATGTGCAATATTATGGAGATGACCTTTGTTATGACTTCTCATTTAGCAATCTTAAATTTGAGCAAAATTTCACTAAATTTAAAGTTAGAGATTGTGCAAATATAGATAAGATTATAAAGATCACAACACCTCTTATGGGCAGACACAATGCCATGAACGCACTTGCAGTTTATGGTGTTGCTCAAAATATAGGCATTGATGATAAGACCATTTTAAAGGCTTTTAGCTCTTTTGAAGGTGTAAAAAGAAGGCAGGAGATACGAGGGGTTAAACGTGGCATAACAGTTATGGACGACTTTGCCCACCACCCATCTGCAGTAAGAGAGACAATTTTGGGCGTAAAGCCCTTTTTTAAAGATGGCAGACTGATTGCTGTTTTTGAGCCAAGAACAAACTCCAGTATGCGAGATATTTTTCAAAATGACTACCCACAATCCTTTGATGGTGCTGATATTGTCTGTATTAGAGAGCCTTCAATGCTATTTAAAGTTCCAGAAGATAGGCGTATGAACAGCAGGCAACTTGTTGATGATATTGCAAAAAGGGGAATTAATGCCCTCTATTTTGATAACACAGAAAATATTATTGAGTTACTTGCTGCTCAGGCAAAGTCAGGAGATCTGATTTTGATTATGTCCAATGGAGGATTTGACAACATTCATCAGAGGTTACTTGAAAAATTATAGCCATATAAAAAAAGATATATTTATCAGAGCCTTAATTATTGGAACTATGCACTCTGTGCTCTACCTTTGGCTTGTCCCTTTTGTGATATACCCTAAATTTGGAAAGAGTGGATTTTTATCTGTTTTAGCAGTTGCAATTTTAATATCTGTGTTAATTATTGGGACGCTTCTTTTTAATAAAAGAAAAAAAGACAATACTACAAAGCCAAAACCTTATGGCAGTTCTAAAAAACAAAAAATAGAGAATCAGGAGAAAATATGATGGAACAAGAGTATAGCACAGACGATCAATTAGAGAGTGAGTTAGAAGATGGGGATTTGGCTGATATTGATGAGGCTGACGATTCTGATGACTCTGATTATAGCTTAGATGATCCAATATACAGTGTAGCAGATTTAGCGAGCGATAAAAATTTAAATAATGGTGATAAAATTGAGTGGGATCAATCACTAAGCGTTGATATACCTGAAATTGATGAGATTCAAAAAAGGGTTTTTGCGATGCTAAATGGTCTTATTAACCATAAATACGATGATGATGAAATTATAAAAGATAGTGCATCTATGGTATCAGAGCTAATCGAGTATAGCCGTTACTATTTTGGTAAGGAGGAGGAGTATTTAAGAAAATCTGGTTATCCTGATATTGAGTGCCACTCAAAGGAGCATCGCCAGTTTATCAAAAATGCAATCAGCCTTAGACGATTGGTATCTGAAGATAAAAATAATCTATCTTATCAGAATATAACCAATCTTAGAGATTGGTTGGTAAGCCACATCTCACAAAAAGATCATGTTTATGTCCCTTTTATTAGGCTCAATAACTATGTTGAAGAGTGCAGGCTGCGGCGTTAATCTCTTAAACCTTTAGCCACATCAAAAAAATTTTTAAAAGGTTAGACTAAAAAAAATATGGAGATTGTAAAATAAAATGAAGCCTCTTGTTGCACTTGTAGGGCGTCCAAATGTTGGTAAATCGACCCTTTTTAACAGAATCACACGATCTAAACAGGCTTTAGTAGATGACTTTCCTGGGGTAACCCGTGATAGACACTATGCTGATGCTGTTTGGTCTGAAAAGGAATTCTGCCTTGTTGATACTGGAGGATTTCTTCTCTCTGATGACGATATTTTTGCAGCAGAGATACGTCAGCATGTTGAGATTGCTGTTAATGAGGCTGATGTTGTTGTTTTTGTTTTAGACGGAAAGGCTGGAGTATCTCCTTTTGATCGCGATCTTGCTGATGTTTTAAGGCGAACTAAAAAGCCGATATTTTATCTTATAAACAAGATTGAAAATACAAGCCAGCAACACAATATACTTGAGTTTTACTCACTTGGTATTGATAAATTTTATCCTGTCTCTGCAGAGCACGGTTTAGGGATAGATGATTTTCTTGATGATGTGGTTGCATCTTTTCCAACCCATGAGTCTAATGGTGATGCTGCCAATTTAGAAAAAGAGGAGATTTGCATTGCAGTTGCTGGTCGCCCTAATGTTGGCAAATCATCTCTTATTAATAAGCTATTTGGAGAGGATAGGCTTATGGTTAGTGAGCAGGCTGGCACTACAAGAGATGCTGTCTCATTGACTATTGAGCATAATGGGCGAAATTTTAAATTGATCGACACAGCAGGCATAAGACGTAAAGGTAAAGTTACCCAAAAGATTGAGAAGTTTTCAATAATTAAATCTCTTCAAAGTTTAGATGAGTGCGATGTTGCCTTGATTTTGGTTGATGCAAGTGAAGGGGTTACAGACCAAGATGTAACCATTGCAGGATATGCTCAAGATAGGGGTTGTGGAGCAATATTTTTGCTCAACAAATGGGATATTGTTGATAGCCAAGAAAAGGATCAAAAGAGGTTTTTAGAGGAGCTTCGTATGCAGGCAAAATTTTTATCTTTTGCCCCTGCAATGACCATCTCTGCTAAAACTGGACTTAGAACACATAAAATTTTTCAGATGATTGAGGGTGTCTATAACGAGTATGCTCATCGTATTAATACTGGTCTTTTAAATCGAATTATCGAAGATGCTGTATTTCGCTCTGAGCCTCCGCTTCATAAGGGCAAAAGGTTGAAATTTTACTACGCAACGCAAGTTTCAGTTAAACCCCCAACCATTGTCTGTTTTGTCAACTACCCTGATGCTGTCCACTTCTCTTATAAACGATACCTTTTAAATCAGATTCGTGAGGTTGCAGAGCTTAACCAGACACCTATAAATCTATATTTTCGCGAAAGAACTGGTAAAATAGACTTTTCAGAAAAAACCCCAAATAATCCAGCAAATAAAAGGTATAGCGAAAAGAAAAAACGAAAATCTGTCAAAAGAAAAAAGGAGCGCGAGATTCAGCAGGAGCGTAAAAAGGCTCGTGAGACAAAAGATATTCAAAATAGTTTTTAAGCTATTTATAAAACCAAATACCAAACAAAACTTGAATATTTTTAGCTTTTTTGATAAGGGTCATAAAAAAATAAATAATCAGAATAATTGAAGAAAAAAAAGCTGCATGGCTGCATAAAGGTAAGAATAAGCTGTAAAAACAGTTGAATAGAACGAGAATCTTAAACAAATCTGGAGGCATTAACATGAAAGAAGCAGTAATCGTAAGCGGAATAAGGACACCTGTTGGAGCTTTTGGAGGCTCTTTAAAGAGTCTCTCTGTTGTTGAGCTTGGCTCTATTGTTATGAAAAATCTATTAAAAAAAGCAGGTTTAAGACCAGTAGCAGACGATAAGGTAAAATCGTATAGCCCTGATGCTCTTAAAGATCAGAGTATGCTTGATTTGGAAAAAAAGGGGTATGACTATGATGACTCTTTAACCCCTATCCATATTGACGAAGTTATCATGGGTAATGTTCTTCAGGCTGGTCAAGGGCAAAATACCGCTCGTCAAGCTATGATTGCTGCTGGTATTTCTCGCTATACCACTGCATTTACAGTCAACAAAATATGCGGATCAGGTCTTAAAGCTATTGCACTTGCTGCTCAAGCAATCAAAGCTGGAGATGCTGATGTTATTCTTGCTGGTGGGCAAGAGAGCATGAGTAATGCCCCGATGGCTCTTCTTAAAGCAAGATGGGGACACCGTATGGAGATTACTGGTGTTGGTGAAGTTCATGATTTAATGGTTTATGATGGTCTTTATGAAATCTTCTACGGCTACCACATGGGTCAGACTGCTGAAAATATTGTCGAAAAATATGGCATTACACGTCAGGAACAGGACGAACTTGCACTTTTAAGCCACAACCGCGCATTTGCTGCTGTGAATGACGGAACATTTGCAGAAGAGATCGCAAAAATAACCATTGCCTCTAAGAAAAAAGAGATTGTTATTGATAAAGATGAGCGTCCAATGGATACAAGCATGGAGCAACTTGGAAAGTTAAGACCAGCATTTAAAAAAGATGGAAGCGTTACTGCTGGCAACGCCTCTGGTATCAATGATGGTGCTGCTGCTGTTCTTATTATGAGCGAGGAGAAGGCTGACTCTTTAGGACTTCCAAAACTTGCTAAGATCAAAACCTTTGCCTCTGGCGGTCTTGATCCTGCCTATATGGGTCTTGGTCCTGTGCCAGCAGTCAAAGTCGCTCTTGAGAGGGCTAAAATGTCAATTAAAGATATTGATCTAATTGAACTTAACGAGGCTTTTGCAGCTCAGGCAATTGGGTGCATAAGAGAGCTTGGAATTGATGTAGAAAAGCCAAACGAGCTTGGAAGCGGTATCTCTTTAGGACACCCGATTGGCTGTACAGGTGCTCGTCAGATGGTTACAGCAATTCATCAGATGAAGAGAAAAGGCTATTCAACTGGTCTTATATCCATGTGTATTGGCGGTGGTATGGGTATGGCTATGGTGATTGAAAAATAGAGAGTATCAAAAAAACAACTCAAAACAAACAAAATATCTTAAAATCGAGGTAAAATTATGGATATAAGCAGAAAACTTGCAATAATGATATTTAGTGCTGTTCCAGCCATTATTGGCGGCGGTATTGTTTACCACTTTTTTGGCAACTTTACTCAGGTGATCATCTACGAGGTTATTTTGCTGCTTGCTACACTTGGCTGCATTAGCAGATAATATTTTTTGCTGTTATAAAAAACTCCTTCAGAAAAGCGTTTAGTAAATCAGAAGGGGTTTTTTTATTTAAACAGGCTCTTTTAAGAAGGAATTTTAATGATAGAAGATAAAAACATAACCAGTATTGAGAAGGAGATGAAACACTCCTATCTTGAGTATGCAATGAGCGTTATCATCGGAAGAGCCTTGCCTGATGTGAGAGATGGATTAAAGCCTGTTCACCGTAGGGCACTCTTTGCCATGAGACAACTACGCAATGACTGGAACAAACCTTATAAAAAATCTGCCCGCGTGGTTGGTGATGTTATTGGTAAGTATCACCCGCACGGAGATACAGCCGTATATGACACAATTGTTCGTATGGCTCAAAATTTCTCTCTTCGCTACACCCTTGTTGATGGTCAAGGTAACTTTGGCTCAATAGATGGGGACTCTCCAGCAGCTATGAGGTACACAGAGATAAGAATGAGAAAACTTGCTCATCTTATGCTTGCTGATATTGAAAAAGAGACAGTTGATTGGACTCCTAACTATGACGAGACATTAGAAGAGCCATCTGTATTTCCGACAAAATTTCCAGCACTAATAGTCAACGGCTCATCTGGTATTGCAGTTGGAATGACAACAAATATTCCTCCCCATAATCTTGGTGAGGTCTCTGATGGTATTGTTGCCCTTTTAGATAATCCTGATATGCAGATACCTGATCTTATGCAATACATACCAGGACCCGATTTTCCAACATCAGGTATAATTCACGGCAGAAAAGGTATTTATGATGCCTACACCACAGGTCGAGGTGTTATCACTATCAGGGCAAAGATGGAGGTTGAGGTAAATAGCAAAACTCAAAGAGAGACCATAGTTGTTACTGAGATTCCATATCAGGTGAATAAGGCTAAGTTGGTTGAAAAGATTGATGAGTTGATGCGAGAAAAGGTTATTGAAGGGGCTGCATTTGTGCGTGATGAGTCTGACCGCGATGGAATGAGAATCGCGATTGGGCTTAAGCGGGATCAGATTGCTGATGTTGTTATAAATCAGCTCTATAAACATACAAACATGCAGTCAAGTTTTGGTATTATATTTCTTGCTGTGGTCAATAAACGCCCGCAGCTTTTCAATATCAAGCAGATTCTTGAGCACTTTATTAACCACAGGCGAGATGTAATCAAAAAACGCACCATCTTTGATTTAAGAAAGGCTGAGGAGCGGGCGCACATTTTAGAGGGGCTTAAACGGGCGTTGGAGCAATTAGATGCTGTTGTTGCCCTGATTCGAGGCTCAAAGTCGCCAGAAGAGGCAAAAGCAGGCTTGATGAACCCTCAAGAGTTTAATTTTTCAGAGCCTCAAGCTCAGGCAATACTTGATATGAGACTCCAAAGATTGACTGGTCTTGAGCAAAATAAGATTGAAGAGGAGTATATTGCCCTTATAAAAGATATTGATTGGTTTAAAAAGATTCTCTCAAGCGATGATGTGGTCAAAGGGATTATCAAAGATGAAATCGTCCAGATGAAATCTGAATTTACAGACCCAAGACGCACCCAGATTGTAGAGCACACAGCAGATATAAACATTGAAGATTTAATCGCTCAAGAGGATATGGTGGTTACAATCTCTCGAACTGGCTACATCAAGAGAAATCCAGTATCGCTCTATGAGATTCAACGGCGTGGTGGCAAGGGCAAAACAGCAATGGGCACAAAAGAGGACGATTTTGTTGAGCACCTTTTTGTTGCATCAACGCACCACACATTTTTATTTATCACCAATTTTGGAAAGGTCTATCAAAAAAAGGTTTATGATATTCCTATGGCTGGACGTACCAGTCTTGGAAAGGCGATTGTTAATCTTCTTAACTTTGATGAGGGTGAAAAACTTGCAACTGTTTTGACTGTTCCCCAATTTGAAGAGAGCAAATATGTTATAATGGCAACAAAAAAGGGGCTTGTTAAGAAAACAGATTTGATGTCCTATTCAAGAGCCAAATCAGATGGATTGATTGGTATAAAGTTGGTAGAGGGTGATGAGCTTATTTCAGCACGTATAACTGATGGAACTATGGATATTTTTCTTGGATCAAAAGGTGGAAAAGTTATCCGTTTCAATGAAGAGGAGGTTCGTTCAGTTGGAAGAGGCTCTATGGGAGTCAGAGGTATGAGAATAATAAAAGAGAGTGATCAGGTTGTTGGCATGGAGGCGTTAAGTCATGGTCAGACTCTTCTTACTGTTACTGAACACGGGTATGGTAAACGCACTAAAATTGAGGAGTACAACACTCAAGGTCGTGGTGGACAAGGTGTATTTTCAATTAAAACATCAAAGCGTAACGGCATGATGGTCTCACTTCTTCTTGTTGAAGATAGCGATGAGCTGATGCTTGTTACAGATAAAGGCAAACTTATCAGAATCAATGTTGAGGGAATTTCAACAATAAGCAGAGCCACACAAGGCGTTAAACTTATCAATCTCTCTGATGAGGAGCAACTTATAGCAGTGGCACGCCTGCCAGAAGATGATGGCAGCAGAAATAAGGTTCAAATATGTTCAGATTCAGAGAGTCAAGAAGATGAACAAGAGTGCGTTGAAGAAGATCAAGATGAAAATTACGATGATTTAGAAGAAGAAGAGGCTGATGATGAAACAGATAGCTGAAAATTTAAAGGAGAAATAGTATGAAGGCAACAGAAAAGTCTATTTCCAATAAAATCAACATTGTAATTGAAAAAGATGAATATGGCTATTACGCTTATTGTCCTGAATTGACAGGGTGTCAGAGTCAGGGTGACACTTTTGAAGAAATTATGTTAAACATAAGAGAGGCAGTAGAGCTGTATTTAGAAACACTCGATCCTGAAGAATTGACAGAATCATTAAGTAAAGAGATTTATACTACCACTTTAGAGGTGGCAATTGCCTAAACAACCGAGAATGACTGCTCAGGAAGCGGTTTCAATGCTTATAGAGGCTGGATATAGTTTTATGCGTAGCAAAGGTAGCCACAGAATTTACATGAAAAATGAGGAGCGTATGGTTATTCCATTCCATGCTGGAAAGATGCTGCATCCTAAAATAGTTAAGCAAGTTTTGGAAGCTGTAAAAAAATAAAATGGAAGAGAAAGATAACGAACTTACAACCAAAGACGACACCAAACAAGGACACCGAAAACGCCTACGCGAAAAGTTTTTCCAAAACGGACTTAGCGGATTTTTAGATTACGAGGTGATTGAGCTGCTTCTTACCCTTAACACCCCGCGTAAAGATTGCAAGTCAACTGCCAAAGAGCTAATAAGCAAATTTAAGACACTGCAAGGTGTATTTGAGGCAAATCCAGAGGAGCTTTCACGCGTAAACGGTGTTGGCGAGGCAAATATATTTGGATTAAAGCTAATCAAAGAGGTTGCAGACAGATACCTTCAAAAAAAGGTTACTGGTCGAGATGTTATAACCAACTCAACTGATCTTATCCACTATCTAAAAAATGCAATTGGTCAGAGAACAAAAGAGGTCTTTGCTGGGGTCTTTCTTGATGCAAAAAATAGAGTCAATGCCCTTGAGATTCTATTTCAAGGCACTTTAACCATGAGTTCAGTTTATCCACGAGAGGTTATTATCAAGGCTCTTGAGCATCGGGCAGCCTCTGTTATTTTTGCCCACAACCACCCTTCAGGAGATTTTTCTCCATCTCCTGAAGATATTGCAATTACCAGAAGGCTTGTTTTTGCTTGCCGTCATGTTGGTATCACTGTCCATGAGCATGTAATTACTGGTGATGACGGTTATTACAGCTTTGCAGATCATGGCTATATTGCTGAATTTAACAGGGAGTTTGAGAAAAATGGATAATTTTCCTGACTGCTTTGGCAATCTTGAGATTGTGTTTCCAATGGGAAGTAGTGGTTTAAGAGAGACTCCTGATAGGTGCATGTATCAATGCCAACACAAAACATTGTGCCTGCGTAATGCTATGTCTGGATTAAAAGGTATAGATGTTAAAGAGGAGATTGTAGAACGAGGAGAAAAGGCGGGTGCTATTGGCTTTTTTGCAAGATGGTCAAAGAAAAAATCTCTATTTAACGAAAGAGAAAAGATAGGCAAAAATAGATTGAATGAGCTTTAATAAAGAGAAATTTAAAAGAACTGAGCTGCTTCTTGGCTCTGGTGCAATGGATAGGCTAAAAAGTGCAACAGCAACTGTTATTGGTCTTGGGGCTGTTGGCTCTCATGTTATTGAATCACTTGCAAGATGCGGAATCGGAAAGCTCAAAATTGTGGATTTTGATGAGATTGGTATCAGTAACTTTAACAGACAACTGCTTGCATTAGAGTCAACCATCGGAAGACTTAAAACAGAGGTTGCTTTTGAGCGTTTAAAGCAGATAAATCCTGATATGGAGGTTGAGGCTTTTAACACACTCTGCCACAAAGATAATTTTGATAGCGTGTTTGACTCTGGCACTGATGTTGTTGTTGATGCAATTGATAGCCTAAATCCTAAGGTCAATATACTTTATGAGCTTGTTCAAAGAAAAATGGCTGTTGTCTCAAGCATGGGGGCTGCAAGGCGAAAAGAGCCTCTATCTATAACAACAGGCGATATTTCTGAAACTTTTGGCTGTCCTCTTGCAAAATCGGTCAGAAAGAGATTAAGACGAATGGGTGTTGATAACGGTATCCACTGCGTCTATTCATCAGAGATAGTAAAAAAAGATAGTGTATCTGATGATCTTGAAGATAACTACTTTGACAGTGGCAGACTTAGAAATCCAATGGGTAGCCTCTCTATGATTAGTGGAATTTTTGGGTATGTTGTTGCACTTGAGGCTTTAAAGATGATTTTAGGCGATTTGGTTGATTGGTAAGGTTCATGATCTTGATAAATTAGTGGGTTAAGCAGGGCTTATAACACATCTTTGTCTAAGTAGATGATCAGCAATTACCAAATAGAGCATTGCCCTGCACACTGGGTTGACTCTTGGTATTGCACAAATATCGTGCCTGCCTTGAGTCTTAATTGGGCATGGATTTCCATCAATATCAATGGTCATCTGCTCTTTTAAAATAGATGGTATTGGTTTTACATGGACACGGGCAACAATATCATCGCCATTTGAGATACCAGCAAGAATACCGCCGCTGTTGTTGCTTTTAAATTTTGGATTAAGAGTTGATTTTAATGACTCTATCACCTCTTCTTGTGGAGCTATCTGATCGTTATTTTCAGACCCTGTCATTTTAGCAGCATCGCAACCAGCCCCAATCTCAACAGCTTTTACAGCCCCAATGCTCATAAGAGCCTTTGCAATATCAGCATCTAATTTGTCAAACACTGGTTCTCCAAGCCCTGCTGGAACATTTTTAGCTACAATCTCAACAACTCCGCCTAAAGAGTCCCCCTCTTTTTTTGTCTCTTCAATCAACTGCTCAACCAACTCAAGAGTCTTAGCATCAGGAAATTCAAGATAATTGGTAGAGGCAAAGAGTTTATCAATATTGATAGCTTTAATTTTGCCAATCTCTAAGGTGCAACTCTCTACAACAATGCCATATTGCTTTAAAAATGCCTCAGCAACTGCTCCAGCAGCAACCCTTGCAGCAGTCTCTCTTGCAGATGCCCTACCCCCGCCCCGATAGTCTCTGATGCCATACTTTAACTGATAGGTTATATCCCCGTGTCCTGGTCTAAAGATTTGGGCAATATTTGAGTAATCGTGAGATTTTGCATCTTGATTCCTTATAATTATGCTGATTGGCGTGCCAGTAGTCTTTCCCTCAAAAACTCCTGAAAGTATCTCTGGCGTGTCTGGCTCTCGTCTTTTTGTGCTTGCAACTCCACCTTGACCTGGCTTTCGTTTATCTAACGCTTTTTGCAAAATATCCTCGTTTAAAACAACATTTGGAGGACAACCCTGCACCACAACACCAAGTGCTTTTCCGTGAGACTCTCCCCATGTTGTTACCTGAAATACTTTTCCAAATGTGCTGCCAGACATTTATAATTTTCTCCTTAAAATCTTCAAAATAATGGCAAGTTAAACCTGTATTTATCTTTTATTCTTTTTATACTGCATTACTGACTTGCATAATTTTGCAAAATTTTTCTC
>JADFZO010000074.1 GCA_015232465.1 Desulfamplus sp. | reverse complement strand
GGAACAGAGAGTCATTACACCGCCTGATACTATAAATTCTTATAATCAGCATGAATCTCTTTTTGAAAAAGCACTTGATTTTGAAAATCTTGTGAATAGAGTCAATAAAAGAGAGATGTATATTGAAGCCATGACAAAAGCCTTTATTGCAACTCATCCAGCCCTCTTTCTAAGAATAACAGATTTTATAAATAGTTCTGTCTGGTATAACAGCAAAGAGGTTTTAGAACTGCTTAAAAAGTTCGAGTTGTTGAAAAGTTTGAATCAGCAGAAGAAAAAAGCCTTATTAGTAAAGGATTCTGCTGTTCAATCTTAGCTTTACAGATCGTAAAGTAATCTGACATCAATAAGATTTGAGCTTATTTAACTTTTTATATCACCCCAACCATCTTTCCAACTTTTTCAAAAGCAGAGATTGCCCTATCAAGATGCTCTTTGTCGTGAGCTGCTGACATCTGGGTTCTAATTCTTGCCTGATTTTTTGGAACAACTGGAAATGAAAACCCCACAACATAGATTCCCTCATCAAGCATCATCTTTGCCATTTTACCAGCAAGGGTAGCATCACCAAGCATGATTGGTATTATTGGGTGATCCCCTTGAACTAAATTAAACCCCAATTTTGTCATCTTTTCTCTAAAATATTGGCTATTATTTTTAAGTTTTATTCTTAACTCATCGCCCTTTTTGAGCATCTCAAGAACTTTAATTGAGGCAGCAACAATTGATGGGGCAAGGGTGTTGGAAAATAGATAGGGGCGTGAGCGTTGCCTTAGCCACTCAACAATCTCGTATCTGCCACTGGTATAGCCTCCAGAAGCACCGCCAAGAGCCTTGCCAAGTGTGCCAGTTATCATGTCAATTCTGCCTTGAACTTTACAATATTCAGGAGTTCCTCCCCCTTTTTCACCAATAAATCCAACAGCATGTGAGTCATCAACCATCACAAGTGCACCATAGCTATCAGCTAAATCGCAGATAGCTTTAAGATTGGCAATTGTGCCGTCCATTGAAAATACACCATCTGTTGCTATCACTTTAAATCTGCAACTTTTTGCAGCTTTTAGCTGGTTTTCAAGGTCTGTCATGTCATTGTTTTTATAGCGAAACCTTTGAGCTTTTGATAATCTTACCCCATCAATTATGCTTGCGTGGTTTAGTGCATCGCTTATGATTGCATCATCTTCTTGAAATAGGGTCTCAAAAAGTCCGCCATTAGCATCAAAACATGATGAATATAAAATAGTATCTTCAGTCTTTAAAAAATCGCTCAGACTCTTTTCAAGTGTTTTATGAATATCTTGAGTTCCGCAGATAAAGCGGACAGAAGCCATACCAAATCCATGTGTATAAAGCCCCTGTTTTGCTGCATCTATAAGCTCTTTGTTGTTTGCAAGACCAAGATAGTTGTTTGCACAGAGATTTATAACTTGACGCTCTTTTGACTTTTCTTTGCCCTCTGATACAGTGATCTCGGCTTGCTGTTGTGAGGTTATTATCCTCTCCTCTTTATAAAGCCCTTCTGAATGAAGCTCTTTTGTCTGATTTTGAAGGTGTAAAAGAAAATTTTGATCCATTCCTTAGCTCTCCTTTTAAGGTGCACTATTTTTGATTAAAAGATGTTTGACTTTAAACTTTAAATTGAATTACTTTGCACTTTATTGTGTAAAATTACCTTTTTAAAATATCTGTTTGGTGTAAATATATTAAGATGAAACATTTAACCTCATTAAAAGATAAAGATGCCCCTGTTGGTGTTTTTGACTCTGGTGTTGGGGGGCTTTCTGTGCTTCGAGAGATTCGCAAACAACTTCCAGCAGAAAATCTAATCTATGTTGCAGATTCAGGATATGCCCCTTATGGCAACCGTTCAGTAGATTTTATTGAAAATCGAGCAACTGCTATTGCCAATTTTCTTCTTAGTGCAAATGCAAAGGCAATTGTAGTTGCCTGCAATACAGCTACTGTTGTTGCTGTAAATGGACTTCGCTCATGGTCGCCTGTTCCTATTGTGGCGATTGAGCCTGCTATAAAACCTGCTGCAAACAGGACAAAATCTGGTGTAATTGGGGTGCTTGCAACAACTCAAACAATTGCAAGTCCAACTGTTTCGCGTCTGTGTGCCATGTATGGCAGCAATATTGAGGTTATTTTGCAGCCATGTCCTGGTCTTGTAGAGCAGGTAGAACAAGCTAAAATAAAATCATCATCAACACGCCAACTACTCATTAACTACATATCGCCTCTAATTGATAGAGGTGCTGATACCATTGTGCTGGGCTGTACTCACTACCCATTTCTTGAAGAGGTGATTTATGAGGTTGCTGGCTCTGATATTGCCATAATTGATCCAGCAGCTCCAGTAGCAAAAGAGCTTTCACGCCAGCTCTACAACCACAATATTGCATCAACACAAAATCGCTCTGGCACAGACCAGTTTTTTGCAACTGGCTCTATTGCCCATGTTAAGCGGGTTACATCAACACTTTGGGGCAAATCAGTAGAGGTTTATGGATTGCCTCAACTTTACTCAAATCCTACTCAAATTTTATCCCCTTGCTATAATGAAAACTTCAATCTATGGAATTGATAATGTTTAAAATCAGCTATTTGCACCATGCCTATTTACTACAAACATACCAGCTATAATAAAAATAATTGATACAATGATGTTTAAAGTAAGAGGCTCATCAAGAATCATAACACTTAAAAAGACCCCAGAGACAGGCATAATAAATACAAATGAGTGGATTGCAGTTGCTCCAAATTTGTATAAAAGCCGATTCCAAGCAATAAATCCATAAGAAGCTGTAACAAAACTTTGATAGATAATTGCCTGAATAATCTTTGAATCTACAAATTTGACCATTTGACCATCAAATAAAAAGCCAGCAAGAAAAAAGAGCGGCACTCCAAACACCATTGGATAGAGTGTTATTTGAAGAACGCTTATCTCAGAGATGATCCTTTTAGTATAGACTGCACTGCAACCCCACAAAAAAACAGCAAGGCTAACTATCATATCGCCAGTCTGCATCTGTCCAGAGATCGCATCTGGTGCTGAATCAAAAAACAGAAACAGAACCCCAATAAATCCCAATGCTATACCAGTTACCTTTTTTGTTGTCATCTGATCTCCTGGTATAAAAAAGTGGGCAAGAATCAGCACAACAAATGGCAGTAGGTTGGCAATCAGCGTGCCGTGCGATGCTGTAGTTTTATTTAGCCCATAATAAAAAAATGATAGCTGAAATGTGAATATTAGCGATAGAATAAGAAGTTTGTAGCCCTGTTTTTTATTAAAGCCTAAAGGTTCGTGAACCATCTTTGCCCAAACAAGAAGGGCAATTGATGCAAGGGCAAATCTTATTCCTACGTTTGTAAATATGCCAAGTCCAAATAGACTTATCTTTATTGCAACAGAGTTTGCTCCAAAGAGCATGCAAAGAAAGGCTGTATATATTGATGCTTTAAATGTAAGGTCACTGTTGTTAAAGTGAGCTGTGGGTGTAATAGCTGCTGTATCTACTGTTTTCATTTTTCGGTTTTCCTTATTTGATATTCAATTTTTTTGTCTGGAGTTAATCACGCTTTTTGTGTATTTTCAAGTGGTGAGTATTTAAATTGCGAATTGAGCCATAACTAATAATTAATAAATTGATCCTATGCTAAAATTAAATCCTTTAACAAAAAAGAGGTGGAGGCGATTTATCTCCATAAAAAGGGGTTTTTTCTCCTTTGTTGCACTGATTATAATGCTAATTATATCTATGTTTGCAGAGCTTTTTATAAACAGCAGAGCAGTTATTGTCTATTATAACGGTAATTTATGGTTTCCAACCTATACAGCCATGATCTCAGGAAAAACTTTTGGGCTTGATTATGAGTATGAGACAAATTACAGGCAGCTTCAATTAAAATTCAAAGCAGAAAGAGAGGCTGGCATTGCAAATGGTGAGGCTACAAAGAGCAATTTTGTCATAATGCCACTTGTGCCATTTAACCCTTATGAGAATGATCTTAAAGAGAATAGTTATCCGCCTTTTCCCCCCTCATTTTCAGAAAGACACTTCTTTGGAACAGATAATGTGGGAAGAGATATTTTAGCTCGGCTTGTCTATGGGTTTAGAATAGCTATGATATTCTCATTTGTGCTATTAATTTTTGATTATGCAATTGGGATAACACTTGGCTGTGCTATGGGTTATTTTGGGGGCAGGTTTGATCTTTTATTTCAGAGAGTTCTTGAGGTTTGGAGTAATGTTCCGTTTTTGTATGTTGTGATTATTGTCTCGTCAATTGTTGTGCCAAGTTTTATGGTACTGCTTTTAATTATGGCGTTTTTTGGTTGGATTAACATGACATGGGTTATGCGAACCCTTACCTACAAAGAGAGAGAGCGAGAGTATGTGCTTGCTGCAAAATCTATTGGTGCATCAAATATTAGAGTCATATTTAAACATATAATTCCAAATACAATCTCTATTATTGTAACCTATGCCCCGTTTTCTGTATCAGGCGGTATTGTTGCTTTAACATCTCTTGACTATTTAGGATTTGGGCTTCCAGCTCCAACTCCAAGCTGGGGAGAGCTTCTTCAGCAAGGTTGGGGCAATATGAGTGCATGGTGGATTTCAACATCTGTGGTATCTGCCCTTGTTGTAACTCTTATGGCTGTAACATTTATAGGGGAGGGGATACGAGAGGCTTATGACCCAAAGATGTACTCTTTTTATGAATAATATCGCAATCGTTATATTTATAGAATTGTTCTTTAATAGCTACATCATTGATATACCTGTTTAAAAGGCATCGGTTGGTGATAAAAATCAGTATTAGTAAAAATGTTTTTATAAGTTTTACCCAGTTTGATCAGCTTTAACTGACCTCTTCCCACTCAAACCCCACAATATTTCTTTGAGCCTTTGAAAACTCAATGCCAATCAAAAATATTTTCTCAACCACTCCAGCATATTTTTCAAAATATCTCTTCTCTTTTATCTGCTCCAAAGGCTTTTTGGTGTTTGATTTATCATCTTCTAATACTTTGAACTCAAAAATATAGATTTTTTTATTATCAGGAAATTTTAAAGTTAAATCAACCCTGCCTTTATTGGTAATATCTTCTGCTATCAAATCCAAACCTAAACTTGCCAAAAATGAGTAAATTACACTAACATAAAAGCCTTCGTAATTATAAAGGTTTCCATGAGATGAATAAGGTATCGCAGATAAAAGACGCTCTATATGTGCTTTAAATCCAATAAAATCATCTTCAATCAAAGTCTTGTAAAGCTGGTTTGTGTGGTGGAATTTATGCTCAGTCAAATATGCAATAAGATAACCGTTAAAGGCGTTTTTAACTTCAAAGTTGGGATAAGAGAGAGTGTAAATCGTGTTTGAAAATATTTGGTTTGTATCTTTGATTGTAAGATAACCAGTCTGAAACATGAGCGATTCTATTGGGATAATTCCAACATCAAAGGTGTTCAAATTAGCTTCTGAAATCTCAATATGTTCAAGGTCAGGCAGATGATATTGCTCTTTGCGAATCAGATCAACAAGAAATGTAGGTGTTCCAGTCTCAAACCAGTAGTTTTTAAATCGTTTGCCTTCTTGAAAAAAAAGCAAAATATCATAGGGATTATAAACTTTTTCTCCTGAAAATGAGTACCCATTATACCAATTTTTAAGTTCTTCTAAATCTACTCCATCAAGATACTCTGCAAAGCTCTGTTCCACATCTGTCTGGGTATAGCCGCATATTGTTCCATAATCAGGAAAAAGGGTTATATCTCGTAAATTATTCAGCCCGCTAAACAGATTCATCTTGCTGAATTTACTGACACCTGTGAGGAATACAAACTTTATATATTGATCTGAGTCTTTGATGACAGAATAAAAGTCTCTTAAATTATTCCTCATCTCAATAGCTTTGGCTTCATCAGTTATGTTATCAAGAATCGGCTTGTCATATTCATCAATAAGAAGAACTACTGGAGTTTTATATTTTTCATGGCACGCTTTTATTAATGACTTAAAATAGGTGCTGTAATTACTTTTATCATATGCAGTTGCTTCATTTTCTTTTTCGCTGTCTAATAAATTTAAACAGATCATCTCTGTAAGTTTTTTTGTATCTTTAGCAATACCAGCCCCAAAACTGATTTTTATAACAGGATATTTTTTATCCCAATCCCATTTGTCATAAACATAGAGACCATCAAAAAGCTGTTTCTTTCCTTCAAACAGACATTTTAAAGTGTCAAGAAACAGGGATTTGCCAAATCTGCGGGGGCGGGAGAGAAAATAGTATGTTCCCTCATCAATTAATTTTAAAGCATGTTCAGTTTTATCTATATAAAGATAATTATCTTTTCTAAGTTTATCAAAATTTTGTATGCCAAGCGGAAGTTTTTTCATAAATCACCACTCCTTAAGCTTTTTGCTCCAAAAGCTCTTACAACATTACGACAGCGTCAATTTAAAAAACGCCTCATGAATATTGCTGCCAATATCATTAATTTTAATCTGAAGGGCATCAAGATATTCGTGCATTCCAATATTTATAATCTCATCAATGTCTGTGTAATCTAAATCTGCACAGAGCCTTCCTATACTCTTTTCCGCCTTATTTGATGCTGTTCCTAACGGAGTTCCTGATATGTTATGAAGAGATAGCTCAACCTTTTTAAGACAGTGGCGCATTGAACGTGGAAAATCGCTATCAAAAATTAGAAATTCACACACCTGTTTGGGTATGATTCTGTGAAATCTCTTTCTATACATCTCAAGGGCACTGGCTGATTTTAATACCGCTGCCCACTGAATTGAATCATAAGGTGTATTTACATCTCCTGCCTGAGGAAGAAGCATAAAATATTTGACATCAAGAATCCTTGAGGTCTTATCTGCACGCTCCAGCAGAAGTCCAGTTAAAGCAAACTGAAACGCCTCACCATGAGACATTGTTGTATATAAAAGCCCTGTAAATAGGTGTGCCTGCATGATAATTGTTCTAAAAAATCTATGTGGATTTGTGTAAGCAAAATCGGTGCTGGCTGACTCTTTAATCTCAAGGTATGATCTGTTTATGTGTGTCCACATCTCAGAAGAGATAATCTCTCTGACTGATCTTGCATTTTCCCTTGCTGCTCTCAAAGCTGAGATTATAGAGTTAGGATAATCTTGATCCAGTGCCAAAAAGTGAATCACGTTTTTTGAGGAATAATCTTTTCCGTGTTTTTTCTCAAACTCTATATGATCCCCAGTTGCCATAATAATTGGCTTCCACTGCCGATTTGACTCTGTAGCAAAATCAAGGGTGAGGTTAAGATTTACATTTATAAATCTGGCTATATTTTCACCTCTTTCAATATATCTGGTCATCCAGTAAACCGAGTTTGCAACTCTACTAAGCATCGCTACCCCCTTTTGATTGTTTGCTTGTTGTAGATTGAAATTGTGAAGAAAAAGGTTGTTCTAATCGCGATTGTGATTCTAATGGTGGCTCAGAGGTTGAAGGCTGAGGCTCAGAATTGATAACCCAAGTATCTTTAGTGCCTCCTCCTTGTGAAGAGTTGACCACAAGAGAGCCTTTTTTAAGTGCCACACGGGTAAGCCCTCCTGGCAACACATAAATCTCTTCCCCGTAAAGAATGTATGGTCTTAAATCAACATGCCGTCCCTCAAAATGGTTATCTACAATGGTTGGGACACGAGAGAGTGATATAGTTGGCTGGGCAATATAGTTTCTTGGATTTTTCTCAATCAACTGGGCAAACTCCTCTCGCTCTTGTCTGCTTGCATGAGGACCTATCAACATTCCGTATCCTCCAGATTCATTGGCTGCCTTTACCACCAATTTATCCAAATTTGCCAAAACATAGGCTCGCTCTTTATCCTCTCGACAGAGAAATGTTGTTACATTGGGTAAAATAGCATCTTCATTCATATAATATTTAATAATTTTAGGCACATAGGCGTAAACAGCCTTATCATCAGCAATACCAGTACCCGGAGCATTTGCCATAGCAACTCTGCCTAAGCGATAGACCTCCATAATGCCCGGAATACCAAGCATTGAGTCTGCTCTAAATGCTTTTGGATCAATAAAGTCGTCATCTAATCTGCGATAGATAACATCAATCCGTTTAAGCCCTTTTGTTGTACGCATATAGACAAAACCGTCAGATACAACTAAATCTTGACCCTCCACAAGCTCTACCCCCATCTGCTGGGCAAGAAATGAGTGTTCAAAATATGCAGAGTTATACATACCGGGTGTTAAAACCCCAATTTTTGGCGAAGAGATTGTTGATGGTGCTAAGTTTTCAAGTGTGGCAAGCAGCTTATTTGGATACTCCTCCACAGGTCTGACATTTGAATCTGCAAACACCTGCGGAAATGTCCGTTTAAGAACTTGACGATTTTCAAGCACATAAGATACTCCAGAGGGGCATCGCATATTATCTTCAAGCACATAAAATCTACCATCATTATCTCGTATAAGGTCTGTGCCAGTAACATGACACCATATCCCTTTAGGCGGATTAAAGCCTTCGCACTGCTTTCTGTAGGTTGTGCAAGACATAATTAAATCTTCTGGCACAACCTTATCTTTAAGAATTTTTCTGTCGTGATAGACATCATTGATAAATAGATTCAGAGCGTAGATTCGCTGTTTTAGACCTCTTTCAATCGTCTGCCAATCACTGCTTGAGACAATTCTTGGAATAATGTCAAACGGAAGAATCTTTTCTGTCCCCTCTTTGCTTCCATAAACAGCAAATGTGTTGCCCATTTGCAATAATGCTGTTTCAGCAGCCTTTTGTTTGAGCAAGAGATCATTTTCTGGCAGAGACTCTATTTTTTTGATTAAAAGCTCTGCATCAGGACGAGGAACCCCATTCTCCTGAAAGAGTTCATCATAATACCCCTGAGTAAGATAGGCTGAAAAATTCATGGCATCTCCTTAAATAACTTTACAATCTCTTAGAAAATAAATTTTTATGGTGGAACGATAGCCTTTTTTTTATTACAATATTTGAAAATTAATATAGTGGCAACAGATTAAATCATTTTTTTACCACTAAAAAATGGGTTATTTAAGAGGTTACATGCTAAAGGTACTTGTTATTGATGATGAAAAACCGATTTTATCAATGTTTAGGCTCTTTCTTACTGCTTATGGTTATCATGTTGATATTGCAGAAGATGGCAAAACAGCTCTTTTACTCTTTGAGCAAGAGCACCATCAGATTGTATTTACAGACTTAAAAATGCCAGGAATTGATGGAATTGAGGTTTTAAGAAGAATACGAAATTATCAAAATTTTGAGACTCAGGTTATAATAATCACAGGGCACGGAGATATGGATAAGGCAATTGAGGCTCTTGATCTTGATGCCTCTGATTTTATAAATAAACCAGTTGAAAAACGGGCATTAGAGTCAGCACTGCAAAGGGCAGAGATGAGAATAAAGCAAAATATCAAGACAATGGGCAACATTATTGAAAAGAGAAGAGCTGGCTCTACACTCTATCTTGAGATTTACGGAAAACTTATAGCCAATCCATCTTTTTCATCTTTGGACACGCTTGACTCACAGAGTTTGAGACTATCTTCTAATTCTATTAAGGAGCTTAATATTAAATTTTCTGATGACTTTTCAATCAACAGAGGCGGTATTGATTGGTTAGTTGAATTTATATCATCAATTAGAGATAGTGGGGTGAGTATAACTATGAGCGGGCTTTCATACAACTATATCCGTTTTTTTCAGATGGTGGGTATCCATAAAATCGCACATATTGTTGAGGCAAAAGATGAGTAATATCCGCACATTTGCTATTCCGCAGCTCTATGATCTAATAGATCGCCCAAGACTTTATAAGTTGCTTAACAGTAACAGAGATAAACAGCTTATTTTGGTTCAAGGGCAGGCAGCACAAGGAAAATCAACCCTTATTGCATCATATTTAAGCAGGTATGTATTAACATCAACATCAGATAGCTTAGGCTCAGAGTCGCTAAAGATTATCCCTGTATGGTTAAACCTTAGCCAAAGAGAGTCAGATCACACAAACCTCTTTGATCTAATAATAAATGCCCTTTTGCAGACAAATATAGTGGGTAACATCAAAGCTCTTCTTCCAGCAACACTTGGAGCAGGTGAAGATAGTGTAAGGCAGACAGATACTTTAATCTCTATTTTGGACTCAATTTCAACTCCAGTTGCTTTAGTGCTTGATAATCTTGAATCTCTTGATAACTCTGCATCATCGTATCAGCTTATCCAAAGCATTATTAACCACACAGTAAAGTTGCAGCTTTTTTTAATATCAAGAGAGTTTCCCCCCCTTAATATAGCAAAAATAAAGATGGAGCATGGCTCTTTGATTATTCAAAATCAAGACCTTGCATTTACCCTTGAAGAGACAGAGCAGTTTTTAAAGAGCCATTATAAGCCAGATAATAGCCAAAATTGTGCAATATCATTAGATGTTGTTAAAAAGATTCATAGAATTACTGAAGGTTGGCCCGGAGGAGTTGCCCTTATCTCTGAATCTATATCAAGATTAGAGGTTAGCCTATCTGATTCAAATTTAAAAGATGGGGGAGTTTTACTTTTAAATCCAAATGTAGATAGTATGCCGATCCATCTTACATCTGAGACTTTAGACTATTTTTCAAATGAGGTTTATAGCTTTTTGCCTGAGAATGTAAAAAAATTTTTGATGATAGCCTCTATTTTTGATGAGATTGACGAAGAGATGGCTCTTAATCTTTGCGATACTCAAAATGGAAATGAGATATTAACCTATCTTGAAAAGCGAAACCTCTTTATTCAGCGTCTAATTTACAGCAGAGCCACTTCAAAGTTCACAACTTTAAATAATCACCCCCCTGTTTGTTATCGTTTTAACAACCTATTTAAGCAGTTTTTATTTAAAGCCCTTATCAAAAGCATCTCTTCTGAAGAGCTTAAAGCGTTAAATATCAGGGCTGCACAATTATTTGAAAAACGAGGAGAGATCGAGCTTGCTGTGCGTTATTACCTTGATGGGCAAGATTATAAGATGGCAAGTGATATGGTTAAAAAATGTGCAACTGATCTGATTGTACGGGGGCGATTTACCGATCTTAGTGAATGGATAGAGGCTCTTCCTCAATATTTGGTCAACGCTGATCCTTGGCTCATCTACTACCTTACTGTAACTCGCAGAATTAGGGGGGGCAAACGAAATGTCGAGGATTTTTTAACTGCATTAAATCTATTTGAAGAGATTGGCAATATAAGAGGCTCTATGCTTGCAACTGCACACCTAATTGAGGCTGCGGTTTTTGTGCGAAAATCTCCATCTAAGATTTTAGAGTGGATAAAAAAGGGGGAGAGCCTTCTTTTAAATCTAACAGAGAGTCACTATTTTAACTATGCAAGGGCGATTTTGTGGCAGCAGATAGCATTTGGATATATTGCTGGCGAGGTTGATATATTAAAAGGGCTTTCATCGTGTAAAAACGCTCGGATACTTGCAAAGCGTGTTAAAAATCGTGAGATTGAACTTAACGCCTCAATTGTTATGGCTTTTGGTTATGTTCGTGCTGGAAACTTTACTGGTGCAAGTGCCCTTTTGCACGAGATAGAACCATTGACTAACGAGGATATTCACCCTGAATATCGAGTCTTAAACCACATCATAAGGGTTGATTTTGCCATTAAACAGGGCGACTTTAAAAGAGCTGAAGATTACCTTCAAGAGTCTGAAACTGATGTTGAGCGATTTGGATTGATCTTTTTATATCCTGAATTTATCGAACTTAAAGCAATGCACCGCATATATACTGGTAGATTTAAAGAGGCTCTATCCATTGCAGATCACCTGTGCGATTTTTCCATTCTATCTGGCAACAACTTCTATTTTGGGCTTGCACACCATATAAAGGCTATGACTCACTACCACTTAGGCTGTTTTAACTCTTTTAAAAACATTGATTCAGATAGCCAAGATTTGTTTAGAGAGGCTCAAATAGAGTCTGAAAAATCGCTATCTCTATTTAATGAAAAAGGTGAGGGTAAGGGCGGGGAAGATTCCCGTTTTTTTGCAGCAAAGACACTTCATGGTCTTATATTGATGAGGCAGCAATATTATGAAGATGCAAAAATAGAGCTTTTAGAGGCTTTTCACTACTTTGATACAGGATTATCCTCAGGGGTCTCATGGTGCGAAACTAAAGCAGCTTTAGGGCTTTTAGATTGGAGAGAGCATCAATTAAATCAACTAAATAGCTCAAAAGAGCTATATTTAGATAGGGCAAAAAAGCAGATTCTTACAGCTCTAAATAGAGCATTTGAGGAGGGATATGAGAGATTTGCAACAATATCTCCAGCAGACTTTTCTCAGATAGTTCTGCTTGGAGTTGCCTTTGATGAGTCAAACTCACTTTTGAAGGCACTCTCACCCTTAATTACAGGGCAGCAACATCAAATAGCCTATATAACAAATCTTTTAAGTAGCTTCTATCTTATGGGTGATCTCAATGCCATAAATAGGCTCAAACACATTTATAGGCTGACTCTACCTAAGGTGAACATCAAGACTTTGGGAGGTTTTTTGGTCAGCATAAATAGTCAGCCAGTTGCAGATAATATCTGGGAGGGGAACAAGCCAAAACTGCTGCTAAAATCGATCATCTGCCACAACACAAGGGAGGTATCTAAGGATATAATAATTGATGATATTTGGCCCGATGCACCTATGAAATCTGGGGAAAAAAGTTTTAAGATAAATCTGCATCGACTTAGAAAAGTGCTTGAGCCTGATGTAAATAAACAGGTTGGATACTCATATATAACAATGGAGGCTGGACGGGTATCTCTTGATTCTGAATTGGTTACTGTTGATATTGACACATTTATAAATCTTACAAAGCAGGGCTATGAGAGCCTTGCAAGAGATGAGGTTTTGCTTGCACTATCATTTTTTGAGAGGGCTGCAGAGTGCTACATGGGTGATTTTCTTGCTGAAGAGAGCTACGAGGAGTGGATTGATCTTAAAAGAGACTCTTTAAAGAGATATTATATTGAGATGCTTATGGTTATGGCAAGAGTTTATGAGGAGCAGGAGCAGCCATTTCAGGCTGTGGAGTATCTTAAAAAAGCTATACAGGCTGACCCATTACATGAGGAGGCTTATCAAAATCTTATGATTGTCTATGCTGATGCTGGCATGGTTAAAGCAGCAACTGCTCTATATGAACGGTGGAGGCAGATTGCAATAAACGAGCTTGGAGTTGAACCTGATCTTGAGACTCAAAATATCTACAAAAAAATTACAGCTCTTAATGTTAGAAGAGATAGGGTGGTTAAATTTTGAGTAACTACTCAGGCAAAGCCGCTCAAGTCCTGTATCACAAATTTTT
>JADFZO010000073.1 GCA_015232465.1 Desulfamplus sp. | reverse complement strand
AGCAACATGGATTTCATCCGGTATTAGCACGGCTTTCGCCATGTTATCCCGGTCTTAAGGGCAGATTACCCACGCGTTACTCACCCGTGCGCCACTTTACTCGTCCCTGCAAGCAGGGTCTTTCTCGTTCGACTTGCATGTGTTAAGCACGCCGCCAGCGTTCATTCTGAGCCAGAATCAAACTCTCCAGTTTTTTTCTACTCTATCTCTTAATTTCTCAATCAAGACATACTTTCTTCTAAATTCTAAAAATCGCTACTCATTAACTAATCAATAACCAGTTTTCAAAGATCAATTTAAAACTTCTAACTTCTTAAAACTTCTAACTCAAATTTAATTAAATCCACAATCAAATTCGATTCCGAAAAAACTTGGGCTTTATACAGGCTTCATCTATACCTGTCAAACACTTTTTTTAAAAATATCACTTTTTATCAGAATGAGTGCGATGTTTGAACATTTAGCTCATCTCTGTATTTATCAAGAAGTGTAGCTTTTGAGATCATACCTTCAAAACGACCATTATAGATGACTGGTAGGCTAAAACACCTCTTCATATCCATCTTTCTAAGGACATCAGAAAGCTCATCATCATAACTTACTGTCTCTGGATTGGTATCCATAATCTGCTCTACAAGCACAGTATCATACATCAACGTATTGAAAATATAGGGTTTTATCTGATCAAGCTGAATCATGCCAATAAATTTACCACTCTCTGGCTCTTCAACTGGAAAATAGTTTCTGGTAGATTGCTTTACAGTATGTATAAACTCTCTTAAAAGCATGTTAGGAGATACTGGAATGCAATCTTTTTCAATAACTTCACGAATACTTATATCTGCAAGAACTCTGGAATCAGTGCCCGGTCTTAGCAGTTTGCCACTCTCTGTAAGCTCTTTTAAATAAAAAGATGCGGGTTCTGCATAATGTGTAATTGTTGTAGAGAGAGCTGATACAACTATAAGTGAAAGCATAACATCATAGCCACCTGTAATTTCAAGAATCAGAAAAATCCCAGTTAAAGGTGCCTGAAGAATCCCACTTATCATACCAGCCATGCCAAGCAGTGCAAAGCACCCCTCATTTACCCAAGCAATTGACGGAAAAAGATATACCAAGAGTCTATGGTAAGCAAGCCCTGCAAAACTGCCAATCACAAGACTTGGGGCAAAAATTCCGCCAGAGCCGCCCCACCCTAAAGTTAGCGATGTTGCAAGAATTTTTGCTAAACAGCCAATAACTGCTATGCCTAACCCCTCTTTAAAAATACCAGCTATCATTTCGTGAATTGTGTGATAGCCCTCGCCCATAACTTCTGGAATTACAAATCCAATAGCTCCTACAGATGCACCTCCAATAGCTGCTTTTAACCAAAAAGGGAGAATTACCTTTTGCGAGACTTTGTGCATGGCTCTTAAATATCTTGTAAAAATAATTGAGGCAACAGATGCACACACAGCAAGCCCTACGCAAGCAATAAAGTGGTAATTACTTAGATGGAAAACCGTAGAGCTTTCAAATGCAATTATATTGCCACGAAGGTGTCTGCTTATCTCAGCACCAGCAACAGAGGCAACTGCAATTGGGATTATATTGACCATTGACCACTCGCCCAAAATAATCTCCATTGTAAAGATAATACCTGTCAACGGGGCATTAAATATTGAGGCAATAGCCCCAGCTGCACCACATCCTACTAAAGTTATTCGCTGTCGCTCATTAAACGAAAAAAAGGTGGCAATGTTTGAGCCAATTGCTGAACCGCTTACAACAACAGGAGCTTCGGGACCTGCTGAACCGCCACTTCCAATAGTAAGACAGCTTGCTACAAGGCGTGAAAAGGTAGAGCGAAATTTAAGAAGTCCACCATAACGGGAGACGCTGTAAATAACCTCTGGGACACCATGCCCTGAATCCTCTTTTATTATCTTTTTAAGAAAAATAGATGAGCAGAGTGCACCAGTTGCAGGCAGTAAAAATGCCCACCAGTAATGGCGGAAATTGTGCAGGCTATCCATCATAAATATAAGCGAACTATTAAGTGCAAGTGCAGCAAGACCGCTGCAAAGCCCCACAATAATACCGATACAGATAAGTAAGAGCCTATCGTCTATTAAAAAAATGGAAAATGTGCCAGGTCGTCTCCATGAGGTAAATTTTTTCATACTATTTCTACCAGTTAATTTTATAGTTTACAAAATTTAGATTGTCAAAACAGCTTCAAGTGCTTTAAAATCACTCTTTTAAACTGCTGGTTTATATCTGCAAAAGTCTCTATTGACAATCCCCATTAAGCTGATGCTAAGATCAGAATCTTTAAAAATTTATCAAATTGCAATAAAAAATAGTAAGGATACAAGAGTATTGAAGCTGTTAAGAGATAAAAATAGTAGAGGTTTTACTCTGCTTGAAATTATGGTGAGCCTCTTTATCCTTGCTATTGTGCTTGTCTCTGTCTTTAAAATGCACTCTGCCACAATCCGTCTATCTGTTGCTGGAGATTTTTATGCCACAGCATCTCACCTTGCACGCTATAAACTTGCTGATATAGAGAGGGATTTTTTTTCCCAATCTTACGATCAGTCAACATTAAATGAGCTTTCAGGAGATTTTGAGGATAAATATCCTGGTTATAGATGGCAATCTATAATAACCACCTTTGATAGCTCAACTTCACAAATTCCAGAAAATCTTATTAAAAAAAGTGAACTACAAAAATTAAAGAGAATAATTATTTTAATTTTCTACGGTGAAGAATTTTCATTTGAGCTTACATCGTGGAGATTTGTCCAAAATGGATAAAAAAATGGTTAGACGATTAAACATCTCCTTCAAAGTAGGATTTACGCTGTTTGAAATTCTTGTGGCAGTTATGATTTTTGGAGTTATCATGCTGACCATATTCTCTTCGTTTCGCTCGTTTATCCTATCATCACAGATGATAAAGACCAACATTGCTGCCTCAGAGGTTGCTGAATCTCTTAGCAATATTATCTTTAGAGATATGCTATCTTTAAGAGTATCTCTTAAAGAGGAGCGATCTCGGCAAAATTCAGCATCTTCTGCTCCTAACGATAGAGATAAGTTTAGGTTTTCAGGCGATGAGACAGCACAAGGAACAGAGAGCTTTTCAAGGTTGAGATTTGCATCTTTAGCCCATATTCCATTTGGCAAAGAGATAAATCAAGCTGCTGGAGTCGCACGAATCATCTATTATGTCCGCCAAAGCGGCGAGGGTGGCAATAACCAATTTGATCTGTGCAGATCTGATACACTTAACCAGTTTGATGATTTTGAAGGAGACGAGTGCGACCCTGTTATGTGCAAAAATATTACCAAATTTAAGCTCACATACATTGACATAAAAGGAGATGAGCACTCTGAATGGGACTCTGAATCAGATGAGTTTGAGTATGGTATGCCAATATCTGTTGGAATTGAGATAGAGTTTAACGTATTGGATTCACTACAAAAATTCTCAACTGCTATCTCTTTGCCCCCCTACCCTACTACCAACTAAGCTGGATTTTTAACAAAGAACCTATTAAAAAGGGTTGAGGCATTGGTTAAAAATACCCCTGAAATGACCAAAATAGCCCCAAGAATTAGCGATTTTTTTATTGGTTCATTGAGTATAAAGTATGAAAATATAATTGCACTGACTGGCACAAAGTTAATAAAGACGCTTGATTTAGTTGCGCCAATGCTCTTTATCCCCTCATAATACCACAAAAAGCCAACAACTGTTCCAAAAAAAGCCAAATAAAAAAGGTTAAACCATGCAGAGCTGCTATAATGAACAATCTCACCAAAGCCGTTATTAATCAAAACTGGAAACATCAGCATTATAGTTCCAGCAACAGAGGAGTAGCAAACAGAAATTAAAGGCGATAAATTGCCCATAACCTGTTTACCGATAAGGGAGTAGGCAACCCAGCTTAGAACACAGCCAAAGGTCAAAAGTTCACCTTTTCCAAGCCCTGTGCCAATTAAATCTAAAATGTGCCCATCTGATATAACAACAACTGCACCAGTTACAGAAAATAAAATCCCAATGCACTTTATCACATCAAGCCGCTCTTTAAAGATAATTGCAGAAAATATACTTATTAAAATTGGATTGTTTGCAATAATCAGCGATGCTTTTCCAGCTTGAATATGGTTTAGAGCATAGAAAAAGAAGATGTTGTATGAAAATACTCCAGTTGCACCAAGAAGAAGCAGAGGAATAATCTGATCTTTTTTTAAAGTAGGAAGAGAGCCTTCAACCTTTTTAGTTATGAGCAAAAGAAAAATAGATGCAATTGCAAATCTGACAAACGAGAGGCTAATAGGGTTGCCTGTGCCTGCAATTGCCTTTCCAGCTATAAAAGTTCCACCCCACAAAAGAGCTGTCATAAAGAGTTTAAGGTAAACCATTTTTTTGTATGAATCCTCACTTCAAGTTGATTTTAAGAGTAATCTCAGGTAGAAACTCCGAAAAAAAAGATTCTCTTTATCACACTTTATAAATATGTCAATTTATTAGGTAAATATAGCAAAAAATTTATGGGCAAAATCAAAGGTACTCTACATAAAATAACCTACCAAAATGAAGATAACCACTACACAATAGCGCGTTTAAAAATCCATGAGATTAGAGAGCCAGTAACAGTTGTGGGTCATCTTGCTGGTGTTGCAGAAGGAGAGATGCTATTACTTAGTGGCAGGTGGGTAACTCATGCAAGGTATGGGGAGCAGTTCAAGGTTGAGACCTTTGAGGTTATGCTACCGTCAACTCTATCTGACATTAAAAAATATCTTGGCTCTGGTATGATTAAGGGGATTGGCGAATCTATGGCAAAAAAGATCGTTGATCACTTTAGCGAGCAATCGCTTGATATAATTGAAAATGAGCCGCACCGCCTTTGCGAAATACCAGGAATTGGAAAAACAAAGATGCTTACCATTTCTCGTGCGTGGGATCAGCATCATGCTGTCAGAAAGGTGATGCAGTTTCTTCAAGCAAACGGTATTGCTATAAATCACGCATCTTCAATTATAAATTTTTATGGCAGAGATGCGCTTAAAGTTATCAAATCTATGCCCTATCAAGTATCAAAAGATATTCCAGAGGCAGGGTTTGAGGTAGCTGATGCTATTGCCCTTAAAACTGGCACAGACCCAAAAGACCCTGAACGAATTAAGGCTGCAATTATCTATATTTTATTGCAAAACGAAAGTTCTGGGCATGTCTTTACAGATATAACAGATATGCTTGATAGGTGTGAAAGGCTGACAGGTGCAGATTACACCACTGTTTTGAGCCAATTGGTAAAACTTATTGAAAATATGGAGGTGGTTCAAGAGAATGATCTAAGCCACCTCTACACCCGTAAAATGCACAGGGCAGAGATCACAATTGCCAATAAAATCAAGGCAATGCTATCAATTCCAGCTCATAATTACCCAGTAGATGAGAAAGATATTGAAATGGTAGTTTTGCGTCATCTCTCATTAGAGCTATCTGAGGAGCAGAGCCAAATTGTCCATGAGATTCTTAAACATCGTGTAAGCGTGATAACAGGTGGACCTGGAACTGGTAAAACCACGTTAATAAAGGCTCTCTGTGCTGTGTTTGAAAAGCTAAATCAAAAAGTTACACTTGGCACTCCAACTGGAAGGGCTGCACGCAGGCTTGCTGAAGTTACAGGCAAAAAGGCTTTTACGCTCCATAGACTCCTACTTTATGACCCAGATTATGAGCTATTTGGCAGAAATCAGGAAAATCCATTAGATGCTGATGTGGTCATAGTTGATGAAGCATCAATGGTTGATACCCTTTTGATGTATAACCTTATACTTGCTATGCCCATGAATGGTGTTTTGATTCTTGTTGGTGATATTTTTCAACTCCCATCAGTTGGTGCTGGCAACGTGCTATCTGATATTATAAATTCAGGTGTAGTAAAGCTCTTTTCACTTACAAAGATATTTAGACAAGCTGAACTTAGCCCAATTATTGTAAATGCACACTCTATAAGAAATGGTCAGATGCCCTCATTAGAGCGAAAAACTAAGGGTGATCAGCTCTCAGAGTTCTATTTTATTGAAAGCAATGACCCAGAGCGTGTGGTAAGCACAATCACAGAGCTATGCAGTTATAGGATAAAAAATGCCTTTAGCCATATTAATGAAATTCAGGTCTTAACCCCTATGCACAAAGGCGAGACAGGCACAATAAATCTAAATCAAAAGCTGCAACAGGCACTAAATAGCAATCAATCAAAACCTTTGAGCAGTAAAATCGAGAGCATGGGGACAACATTTATGGTAGGAGACAAAGTTATGCACCTTAAAAATAACTACCAAAAAGATGTATTTAACGGAGATATTGGGGTTATAGATGAGATTATAAAATCAGAGAATAGAGTTGTTGTAGATTATGATGGTCGTCTTGTGGATTACGATATTTTAGAGCTTGATGAGCTTACTCTTGCATATGCTATCACTGTCCATAAATCTCAAGGCTCAGAGTATCAATCTGTTGTAATTGCATTAACAACCATGCACTATCCGCTTTTGCAAAGAAACTTGCTCTATACAGCCATAACAAGAGGCAAAGAGCTTGTTATTATTGTTGGCTCAAGGCGGGCATTTGAGATTGCCCTAAACAACAATAAAACTGATATGCGTCTATCTGGCTTAAAAGATAGACTTATTGGAGATTCTAAATCCTAAAATCCCTTAAAATCCCACAGCCCAGTAATATCTGAATATTGTAACGATGATTTAAGAGTTTTTAGAAAACTATCTCTTGCAATCTCCCTTGCACCCATTGAGATAAGATGATCAGAGGTTGCCTGACAATCAATCAGATCAAAATCAAGAGATTGCAGATGTAAACATAGTGCAGCAAGTGCAACTTTAGAGGCATCGGTGGAAAAAGAGAACATCGACTCCCCAAAAAATATCCGTCCAAGTGAGACCCCATAAAGTCCGCCAGCAAGCTTTCCATCGTGCCAGCTCTCAACAGAGTGGGCATATCCAAGTTTATGAAGCTCAATGTAGGCATAAACCATCTCATCAACAAGCCAAGTTGCTCTGCGTCTTTTACCCCTAATTTTGGAACATGCAACAATAACATCTTCAAAAGCTCTATCCATAGTTACAGTAAAATCTGCTCTTTTGATCCTCTTGTTAAGGCTCTTTGAGATGTGGATTTCATCAGGATATAGCACAAGACGAGGATCAGGCGACCACCACAGAATTGGCTCACCTTCTGAAAACCAGGGGAATATACCGTTTTGGTAAGCATTTATAAGGGTTTGGGGCTTTAAATCTCCCCCAAAACAGAGAAGTCCATCTTTTGGTGCAAGGTGAACAGGGGGAAACTCAATAGGGCTATATGTCTGATTTGAGGTTGCCATTTTTCATTTTAAACAACTATTGGTGAAGGCTGCAGATGCTCAGGAGCTAAGGATACAAAAAATGAGTCTGTCATTCCAGCGATAAAATCGCGGACAATTTCAACATCTGATCTACCATTTATATATTTCTCAGATAGACCATCAAGAAAGTTTTGGTATATAATTGAATCTCTATTTTGTCTATTAAGATCGTTTAAAAAAGAGTCAAATAGATAGATGTAAATCTGCTTAACAGATTTTAGATGCTTTTTTATTGATGGATTGTAGTAAATTTTTTCGTAGTTAAATGATTTTAAAGAGTTTAAAGCATCAGATATTTTATCACTAAATGCAATGTAGGGCTTATTTAAGCTGGTAGTAATAACATCAGTTACAAGGTTATAAACAATAGTTCCATTGGTGTTGCCAAGCAACTCAACGCATGAAGCTGGCAACTCATCTCTTGAGATCAGCCCAAGCCTTATTGAATCTTCAATATCTCTGCCAATATAGGCTATTGTATCAGATGCCCTTACAACGCACCCCTCAATAGTCATTGGAAGAGCGTCAGGCTTTTTTGTCTGACGCATTTGGGCTATTAGCTCATCAAGCTCATTAAATGTTCGACTCTTAACAGGCTCTAAAGAGGTTGAGTGAACTTCCCCATTGTGGCAAACAATAGCATCAAGGGTCTGAAGGGAGAGGTTACACCCCCTACCCTTTTGCTCTATATGCTCAAGAATATCAATTGATTGAAGATTGTGGTGAAAATAGCCAGCACCATTTTTTAATGTAAGCTCTGATAGGATTCGCTCCCCATCATGCCCAAAAGGAGGGTGACCAAGATCATGCCCCATGCTTGCAGCCTCAATTAAATCTTCGTTAAGCCCAAGATAGCGACCAATTGTTCTTGCTATTCTTGAGACAAGCTGAACATGAAGAACTCTGTGGGTTAGATGGTCATTTTTGATTAAAGAGAATACCTGAGTTTTATCAATATAACGGGTGTAGGCAAGTGAATGGAGAATACGATCAGCATCTAAGCTAAAATTTTGTCTGTACCCCTCTTGTGCCCTTAAATCATATTTTCTGCGTATCGCATCTTGGCTAAATACAGCAAATGGAGAAAAAAGCTCTCTTTCTCTTAGATTTAGAGCCTTTTTTTGCTCTAAAATCTTATGTTGGCCAACATCTCCAAAATTTTGATCAAAAGAATCTTTTTTCATCCACTTTGCCATTTTTATCTTTAATCTTAACCTAACTGTTTTTTTATATTATCCACAATAGATTCAAAGGCTTTGGAAAAATTTGAGTTCTTATCCTGCGTAACTATTGGTACACCATCATCTCCAGATTTAACAACAGCCATGTCAAATGGTATTGATCCAAGAAATTTTAACCCCTCTTTTTCAGCAGTAGCCCTGCCGCCGCCACTTTTAAAAAGCTCAATTATCTGGCTGCAGTGAGGACACTCAAAAGGTCCCATATTTTCAACAATTCCAAGTATCTCCATCTTCACAGTTCTGCAAAAAGAGATAGATTTTCTCACATCAGCAAGAGCAACCTCTTGAGGAGTAGTTACAATAACAGCCTTTGCCTCTGGTATGGTCTGAACAACCGATATTGGCTCATCACCAGTTCCAGGTGGGGCATCAATGATAAGAAAATCAAGCTCGCCCCACTCCACAGAGCCTACAAACTGCTTAATCATACCAGTTTTAGCAGGTCCTCTCCAGATTATAGCCTGATCTTTATCTTGCATAAGAGCCTGAATTGAGACAACTTTTAAGTTCTCACCAACAATTTGAGGTAAAAGAAGATTATTTTTAGATATATCAAGAAGTTGCTTCATACCAAGCATCTGGGCAATTGATGGACCGTGAAGATCAACATCCATAAGACCCGTCTTAAAACCTTTTGCTGCAAGACTTGCTGCAAGATTTGCAGAGACACTGCTCTTTCCAACCCCGCCCTTGCCACTTAAAACAAATATTTTATGTTTTATCTTAGCAAGCGATAGCTGGATCATCTTATCCTGCTCCTCTTGCTGATTTGCCTGTTTACTCTGTGATGGACAACCTGCACCCTTTTTTTTTGCCTGATCAACACTTTCATAAAGCATGATATTTTTTAACTCCTGTGTGATTTATTATTTTTTTATCAGCATAAAGCAAACAATATTAAATCTGCCTTATTAATATCATGGGGATAATGAGCATTATCTTGATTCTGTCAACATTAAAAAAAAGCCCGACAAAGAGCCTATTTTTACTTGTTTAAGTTAAAGACATCATGATTTATGGCTACGTTTGGCTGATATGTTGTAATCTCAAAATCTATTTGTCTGCCCTCATTATCTCTTATTTTTACCCTGCTTGGTATCAAGAATGAGTCGAACATCTTATACTGCTCATTAAACACGCTATGAATAAGTCTGCGGTTTTCATTAAGAAGGGAAAAATTTGCAACCTGATTGTCAGAGGTAAGAACAATATTTTGAGAGTTGCCATTCCAACGTCTTTTAAGGATCAACATTGTATCGCTAAACCCTGATGAGTAGGTAATTTGTGCAATAGATGCAGTATCAAATTTGTCTATTGGAACTCTGCCAGCAAAAATTGCGAGAATATCTTGAATCGTTACTGGCATTGATACAACATCTTTTAAAGAGGGGTTTGGGGAGTTGATCTTTTTTGTCTCATGCCTTCCTGTGTGAGATATAAAACTAACTGATTTACCATCTGCAAGTATGGTCTCGACAGGGTGTCCAGCACTTAAAAGTGTTAATCGAATCTTATCAGGAAAAGAGGCAGCCCACGCCATTCTAAATCTCTTAGATTGCTCTTTAGAGTCTGTAATTGTTATCCAGCCCGTGCCTTTAGATGTTTTAATGTTGCTATTTATGCTCTCTATCTTTTTAAGAATATTGATAGCCTCGTTTGTTTGCGAACTATTTATATATGAGCTATTTTTAACAGAGCAACCCGTCAATAAAAGTATCAACAAGCCAAATCCAACAAATTTCGCTAACTTCATTTAATAACTCCACCAGTTTTGATAAGAGCCTCAATTTCGCCTATTTTATCCTCAAGAGCCTTTTTATTATCAGGATTTGTGTTTTTCAATAGAGCTTTTTTGTAGCCATCAAGAGCCTTTTCATACATCTTTTTCTCTTTATAGGCATCTGCAAGATGTTCAACTATTACAGGGTCTTCAGATGATAGTTGTGATGCCTTTTCAAGTATCTCAATAGCTTTGTCATAATCGCCCTTTTTATAATAGACCCACCCTAAACTGTCTGTAATGTATCCATCATCAGGCTTGATAGATAACGCTTTTTTGATAAGCTCCTCAGCCTCGTCAAGATTTATCTCAAGCTCTGCATAAGTGTATCCAAGATAGTTTAGGGCACTTGCGTGTTGATCATCAAGCTCAACAACCCTCTTCATTGTTGCGATACACTCATCTTTATCTCCTGATTTATCAAATATAACACCCAATCTAAAGAGAAGTTCTGTATCGTCTGGAGAATCTTTAAGAGCTAACTGCAACATCTCAAGAGCCTTATTAAGCTGATTATCCTCCTCATAAAATGCTGCAAGATAGCTTATAAACTCGCTATCTGCTGAAAAATCTGCCAATTTTGACTCTAAAAAATCAATTGACCTATCTCTTTGATCCAACTGGCTATATATATATGCAACGTGAAACAGAGATTTTCTATACTGATCAGATTTTGAAGAGACCTGCAAAAAGTGAAGTATTGCCTTTTGACTATCTTTAAGTGCATCAAAAGTAAGTCCAGCTAAATAGTGTATTGCAGATTTGTCAGAGTTAGCATCTGAACTCTCTTTTAAAAGCTCATTAAAAACTATAATTGCATCATCTTTATTATCTGCATTTACAAGCTCTTTTGCCATTAGCATCATCATATCATCATCGTTTTGGTACCTTTGTCCAAAATCTGCCAAGATTTGCGATGCTTTTGCCTTATCTCCATTTTTATAAAGATACAAAGGAAGCTCTATGGCTGCCTTGATATTGTTGCTATCTATCTCTAAAATCTCATCATAAAGACTAATAATCTTCTGAATCTTCTCTTTTTGACCCTTTTTACCTTTTTTTGTCTTAACTAACTCATCTTTTAGTTGAGATTTATAAATACCAATAAGTTCAAATCGTGGCTCCACAAAGTCATTTTTTAACTCAATACTTTTAAAAAACTCTTTTTCTGCTAAATCAAAGCTCTTTTTTTGAGCAAAAATCTGCCCCATAAAAAAGTGTGCTCCGTGCGAGTCTGGAAACTGTTTGACCATTTCAGAAAACAGATTAAACGCCTCGCCAGTTTCAGAGCTGTTCATGTAAAGATTGCCAAGCAAAATATAGGCATCGTGGTTTTTAGGATTTAGATTAATAATCTGCCGATAAAGAGCTTTTGCCTCATCTACCTTATCTATTTGAAGTTTTAATTTGGCAAGAAGCGATAAAATGGCTTCATCATTAGGTTTTGCACGATTTAGCTCTTGGGCTACCTTTGCTGCATTTTCGTTGTCTTTGTTTAAAATATGCAAAAATACCATGCTTTTTTTAAGATAAATAGAGTCAGGATCAATTGTAATTGCCTGATTAAGTGCATCAATAGCAGCTGGAATGTTGTTATTTTGTTTCTCTTTTTCAGATTTCATATAGTAGTAGTAGGCAGCAGTAGAGTAATCCTCTTCAATCTCTTTTATTTTATCATCTTCTTTGCTACCTTTTCCTATATCTTTATCCTCTGATTTTTGGCTCTGTGCCCCTTGTTTTAACTCATTGCTCTTTAAATCATTAGATTGCTTAAAGTAGCTACACCCTGACATCACTAAAGCCGATAAGGTTACACTAAATATAGCTGTAACAGACATATTGTGAAAATATTTGAAATATTCTCTCATAACTTTTAAATGCTCCCTAAAATAGATTTATGAGTTGTGCTCATACTCCTCAAAATCTGGAATCTCGTTTTTAAAATACTCTTTTATCTTTTTAATAATATTGTTCTCAATCTGTCTTACACGCTCTCGTGAGATGTTGTAGGTATCTCCTATCTCCTGAAGGGTCATAGGTTCGTCAGAAAATATCCTCTTTTCAAATATCGCAAGTTCTCGCGGCTTTAAACTTTTTTTGAACTCATTGACCCTTGTGTGTAGAATATCCTCAATCTGCTTTCTTGCAACCCGCTCTTCAGTTGAGTCAATCTCACTGTTGATAAACTCGATCCTCTGAGTGTTTGAATCATCTTTTATAGGCTCATCAAGCGATAAATCCCAACTATCAAGACGCTGATCCATATCAATAATCTCCTGCTCTGATACACCCATTCTTTCAGATAGCAGCTTTGGTCTTGGATCAAACCCTTCATCTATTAGCTTTTGCTTCTCTTTTTTTAATCTAAAAAAGAGTTTTCTCTGCCCCTGTGTTGTCCCAATTTTGACAAGTCGCCAGTTATCCATAATAAATTTAAGGATATAGGCTTTTATCCAAAATGATGCGTAATATGAAAATTTCACATTTTTGTATGGATCAAACTTTTTGACAGCCTGCACAAGCCCAATATTACCCTCTTGAATCAAATCAAGCAGATTTTGCATCCAGACCCTCTGAAACTCAAGAGCTATCTTGACAACAAGCCTAAGATTAGATGTAACCATTATGTATGCTGATTCGCTGTCGCTCTCCTCTTGAATCTTGCGACCCAATTTAATCTCCTCTTTACGAGTTAGGAGTCTATATCTATTTATTTCAGCAAGATAGCTCTGGAGTGGATCAGATTTTACAAGTGCAGTATTGGTTGATCCACCATGTTTTTTTAGCGGAAGCATAAAATCTATTCTATTTACAGGGGTTGGATCTTTGATAATCTCCTCAATTGCAGCAATCCCATCATCTATTAACAGCTCGTCATCTTGATTTAGCAGCTCGTCAGCTAAAAGATCATCATCTATGATAACATCTTCATCATCTATAATATTTTCGGTATCTAAAATCTCTTCATCATCTAAAATAATTTCAGGTTTTAGAACCTTTTTATCCTTACTATTATCCATATTTTTTAATATCTCTCTTTGACATTTTATTGTTGAACTCTTTTTTTACAATAGACTAAACTGACAGAAATTTCGATAAAATTTTTTTTAATGCCGCTAATTTTTTTATAGACATAAAAAATCGTTTTTAGTATATAGACAAATCGTTTGCGCCTGTAGCTCAGCTGGATAGAGCAACGGACTTCTAATCCGTAGGTCGCACGTTCGAGTCGTGCCAGGCGCGCTTACAAAATCAAGGGTTTACAGAATGTAATCTGTAAA
>JADFZO010000072.1 GCA_015232465.1 Desulfamplus sp. | reverse complement strand
TCCTTTTGCTGTCTCCTGACATTGAAAACAAAACATGGTAAAGCCTCCTTAAAAATTATATGGTTATTATTATTTGTTGCAACTTGAGAATGGCTCTTTTTTTATTCCGCCTTTTTGAGTGCAATATATGCTATTTTGAAAAGAAAAAACTTGATCTGGATCAAGAAAATAAAATTTCAGTATAATCAAGAATGACCTCATCAAGCGTTAAATGTACTTACTCCAAACATGGTTCTTCAAAATTACTTTAATACTCACTCTCTACTTTCAAACTGACCTAACTTAAGTTAGGTAGGACAACTTCTGCTCTTTGCGAAATTGTTATTTATTTTTATTGTTTATTGTTTATAATAAAAAATTTTTAGAGTAATTATCTTTATAAACCCTAAATAATGGAGGATATTAACAATGGGAGCAAAAATTAAAGTTCTATTTATATGTGTTCATAACAGTGCCCGTAGTCAGATGGCAGAGGCATTTTTACAAGAGCTTGGAGGGGAGAGCTTTATTGTGGAGAGTGCGGGTCTTGAAGCTGGAGTTCTTAACCCCTTAGCTGTTGCAGTTATGAAAGAGATAGGTATTGATATTTCTGGCAACAAAACCAAAAGTGCATTTGAGTTTTTCAAGCAGGGCAGGCTCTACAACTATGTTATAACTGTGTGTGATGAATCAGCAGAGAAAAGATGTCCAATTTTTCCAGGGATAACCAAACGTATTCACTGGGGTTTTGATGATCCATCTTCATTAACAGGCAGTGAAGATGAAAAATTGGCAACTACCCGCAAAATAAGAGATCAGATCAAAGAGGCTGTTGAAAATTTTATTAAAGAAGTTGCATGATCTTTAGTGGATTTCAGTCAAGTTTTAAGATGCTGTGTAATTTTTTTTAAATATTTTTAGTTATCACATTAAAGATAAAGGTTGCTTAACGTGAAAAACTACATTGTATTGCTACCCATATTGATTTTAACACTAACTACTACGGTTAGTGCCAATAACTACTATGTTAGCCAACGGATAGATATAACAATTAGAAGTGGTCCTGCTGTCTCCAATAAGATAATTGCAATGCTCCCTACTGGAGAGGCTGTAACTATGTTAGAATATGGTAAAGAGTGGTCAAGGGTTCAGACCTTAGATGGTAAAGAGGGGTGGGTGTTGACTCGTTACATGACAAAAGAGGTACCAGTTAGTTTAATGCTCAAAGAGGCTCAAAATAAAAATAGCCAGCTAACTGCAATGGTTGAAGAGATTAAAGCTGAGAACAGTGCTCTATCTGGAATAAAAGAGAGGCTTATTGCAAAGGAAAAAGAGTTTGATGAGCTTAAAAAAAAGGCATCAAACTTTCTTGAGATAGAACAAAAATATATTGAAGCTATAAAGCAGCTTGAGGAGCAAAAAATATTTATTGAAAAGTGCAACAGCCAATCTCACAGAGAGATTTTATACTCATTCTCAATTGGTGCAGGCGTGTTAATTATCGGCATAATACTTGGCATGAGTGCAAAGAGAAAACAGAGTGTCTCGCTTTTATAGTTTTTTTCCTATAAAAAGGGTTACGATTCCAAATGTCATGGCTTTTAATTTCACATTTTTGAATCCAGACTCTTGAATTGTTAGGGCGAAATTTTGGGCAGTTGGAAAGTTTATTACAGATTCTGGCAGATAGTGGTAAGCTTTCCTATTTTTTGAAAATATAGAGCCTATTGCTGGTAGCAGCTTTTTAAAATATAGCATGTAGGCATCTCTAAAAATCCCCTCAGGTGGTGATGTAAGCTCTAAAATAGCAAGCGTTCCCCCCTGTTTAATCACCCTAAAAAACTCCTTTATGGCACCCTCTCTATCCATAATATTTCTTATTCCAAATGCAATAAAAAGAGCATCAAACATAGACTCTTTAAATGGGAGTTTAAGGGCATTTCCAGCTAAAAGATAGAGAGTTTTATCAGCTTTTTTTCTCACAACTTTTTTCTTGCCAAGGCCGAGCATTTTAGGAGAAAAATCAGTTGCAAATATTGTGGCTCTATCGCCCTTTTGCCGTTTTATCTCCAAGCTAACATCGCAAGTGCCGCAAGCAACATCAAGCACCACGCATTTATCTGGGAGATCACAAGATTCAACCATCTTTTTTCTCCATACAATATCTTGCCCTAAACTTAAAAAACGGTTTAAAAAATCATACTTTGGGGCAATGCTGTCAAACATATCTTTAATAAAGTCAAGTTCTACGCTCATTATTGACAATCCTATGTTATGAGTTAGTTTACAAGGGTTAAAAATTATGGCAGTGTAAAATATTATTAAAGTTAGCCTAAAATAATAGCTTTGTTTATCAGATTTAGAGCAGTTTATCAATGGTGCTAACAATGGGTGCTAAAAGAGTGTGGGGGCTTGCTGTATTGAACCTATTGACACAAAATTAACAGGAAAAAGTATGTCAGAGAAACGTGATTACTATGAGATCCTTGGGGTTTCTAAAGATTCAACAAAAGATGAGATAAAGTCAAAATACCGAAAACTTGCAATCCAATATCATCCAGATAAAAATCCAGGAAATAAGGAGGCTGAAGAGAAGTTCAAAGAGGCATCTGAAGCTTATAGTGTTCTATCAGATGAGCAAAAACGGCAAATTTATAACCAGTATGGTCATAAGGGGCTTGAAGGCTCTAATTTTTCCAATAATGTCAATTTTGAGGATATTTTTTCAGGATTTGGCAACGTGTTTGAGGAGTTTTTTGGGTTTGGCTCAGGAGGAGGTAACAGAGGCGGAGGAGCAAGGGTTCAAAGAGGTGCTGACCTTCGATATGATATGCCGCTTGAGTTTATGGAGGCAGCTTTTGGTGTTGATAAGGAGATCGATATAAGAAAGTATGATATATGCGATCTCTGTCATGGCGATGGTTGCAAAGAGGGGACTCAGCCAGAAGTCTGCTCTCAGTGTCATGGAACTGGACAATTTGTTCAGAGTCAAGGCTTTTTTAAGGTAAAGACCACCTGCCCATATTGCAGAGGTAAAGGAAAATCAATACCCCACCCATGCAGCAAGTGCGTAGGCTCTGGAAGGGTTGCAGTTACTAAAAAGGTGGCTGTAAATATACCGGGCGGCGTTGATACTGGTGCTAAACTTAGGCTCACAGGCGAAGGAGAGCCAAGTATCTCTGGTGGACCTCATGGCGATCTTTATGTATTTATACATGTAAAGCCTCATAAGTTTTTTAAAAGAGAGGGCAATGATATTATATGTGTTGTGGATATATCTTTTATACAGGCAGCACTTGGAGATGAGATTACAATCCAGACACTTAATGGCGAAAAGAGCCTTCAAATACCAAAAGGGACTCAGTATGGAGATACCTTTAGGCTAAATGGTGAGGGAATTCAATCTCTTAGAAGCGGAATCCGAGGCGATCAGATAGTTCAGGTCATTATAAAGACCCCTACTGGTCTATCTAAAAAACAGGAGAAACTACTGCAAGAGTTTGACAGACTTGACTCTAATAAAATAACAAATAGGCTCAAAAATCTCTTTAAAGGGATTTAAGCTTTTGCTTTATAACTACAGAGGAGTCTTAAAAAATGTTTGAATTAAAGGTAAAGACCCATTTTGCTGCAGCACATAAACTAACAATGGTTGGTCAAAAGTGTGAAAATCTGCATGGACACAACTGGGATATTGAAGTCTATGTTGCAGGCGATAAACTCAACGATGCTGGTGTTCTTGTAGATTTTGGAGATATAAAAAAGTGGGTTCGTGAGATTATGACAGAGCTTGATCATAAGTATCTCAACGAGCTTGAGGTTTTTGAGTCTATGCAGCCATCGTCAGAGAGGATAGCCATTTATATTGCTCAGAGGCTTGAGGGGCGGTTACAGCAGCTCAACGAGCCAGTAAAAGTATCAAGGGTCTCTGCTTGGGAGTCAGCAGATTCATGTGCTACATACATTCCTTGATTCAGTTTGGAAGGCTTATCAGCGTTCCCCCCGCTTATAAGGCTCTCCAAGCTGTGCTGGAGCATCAAGCTCTCTTTTATCTTTTAGACTCATAACAAGAAGAATCAAAAGCGTGGCAATATATGGGAGCATTGCAAGAAAGTTTGGCGATATTCCAAATGGCTGGAGAAGGTATTGAAGCACAAAGACTCCGCCAAACAAAAAAGAGCCAAATATGGCTTTGCCGGGATTCCAAAGTGCAAATATTGTAAGGGCAATAACAATCCAGCCCCTACCTGCTGTCATTCCCTCAATCCAAGATTTGCTATATGATGTTGATAAGTGAGCACCAGCCATAGCTGCAAATGCTCCGCCAGTAACTACACAACCATATCTTATCAGTGTAACATTTACCCCCTGTGTCTCTGTGGCTCTTGGATTCTCTCCTGTTGATCTAACTTTAATACCAGCAAGCGTCCTCTCAAGAAAGAACCACGCAATAAGAGCTAAAATGATCGCCATGTAGAAAAAAGGACTCTGTTTAAAAAAAAGTGGACCAATAAATGGAATATCTGAAAGCCATGGTATTGCCACATCTTCCATTTTTACAGCAAGAGGTTTGCCAACATAGGGTTTTCCCAGCATACCAGAAAGACCAAGACCAACCATTGTCAAGGCAAGTCCAGAGACCACCTGATTTGCATGTAGAGTAACTGAGGCAAATGCGTGAATAAGAGATATTAACATACCAGCCCCAATAGCAGCCATTAGAGCAAGCCAAGGATTACCTGTTGTGTAGGTAACAATAAATGCCACAACAGCCCCAATCGCCATCATACCTTCAACACCAAGGTTTAATACTCCTGATCTTTCACAAATAACCTCTCCTACAGTGCCAAGCAAAAGAGGGGTGCCAGCTACCATTGTTCTGTGCAAAACTGAAATTACAACATCTTCCATATATTTTAACTGCTCCTTTGCTTCTTACATTTTGATCTAATCTAAAAAATTTATCTAAAAAATTGTAGTATAAGCTGTTATCACCATTTAATAGTACGGGCAACGACAAACTAAGTTAAGAGTGCAAAAAATCATTTTATAGTTGGTTAAGATTCTGATAAACAGATTGTTTAAAATTTAAAATCAAGTCAAACTATCTGTAAAAAATGAGGCTGTTATGGAAGATGAGCTTAAAAATCTGCTTGTTAAAATTGATTCTCTTAAAAAAATTTTAGATTCAGCACGCCCACTAATAAATGAGAGCATACTAAATGCAGTTGACATTGAATATACCTATGACAGCAACCGTATTGAAGGCAACACACTCACCTTGCGTGAAACAGATATTGTGATCAACAAAGGTTTGACCATTGGTGGTAAATCTATGAGAGAGCATCTTGAAGCAAATAACCATTATGAGGCAATTTTATATATTCGTGATTTGATTAAACATGATACAAAAATTTCTGAAAGCCTTATTAAATCTATCCACTCTATTGTTTTACAAGGCATTGATAGAGAAAATGGAGGAAAATATAGAACTCTTCCAGTGGCGATTTCAGGTAGCCGTTATATCCCACCCCAGCCTTGGCAAGTTCCCAAAATGATGGAGGATATGATTCTTTGGATTGAGGATAAATCAGATTCTCTACATCCTGCTGTTTTATCTGCACAAATCCATGAGCAGATAGCAACCATACACCCATTTATTGATGGTAACGGCAGAACAGCCAGATTGGTGATGAATTTAGTTCTACTTCAAAATGGCTACCCTATTTCCAACATACCAAGTGATACAAAAAATAGAGTAGCCTATTACAATGCGTTAGAAAAATGCAATATTAATAGCGATAAATCAGATTTTTTACTATTGATTGCAAGTTATGTTCATCAAAGTTTAGAAAAAATACTCAAAATTTTAGGAAAAAGCTAAGTGATAAGGAGTGGTATATTTAAGTAATGGAAAATATTGATTTTGAATTTAGCAAAACCATCAAAGGTTTTATGGCAGACAGCGAGGCTCTTTGTCTATACCAGATAGCAAGTAGAGCCTCAAAATTTGGTCCAGTCTTAGAGATTGGAAGTTACTGCGGAAAATCTGCCTATTTTATTGGTAAAGGGTGCAAAGAAAATAGCGGAATTTTATACTCTGTAGATCACCACAAAGGCTCAGAGGAGCAGCAGTTAGGAGAGGAGTATTTTGATCCAGAACTTTATGATCCAAATTTAGAGCGAGTAGATACATTTAAATTTTTCTTAAATACAATTGAGCAAGCAGAGCTTCAAGATATTGTTGTGCCGATTGTAGCATCTTCAAGAGTTGCTGGTAAAATGTGGTCAACGCCAATTTCCATGTTATTTATTGATGGGGGGCACACATTTGAGGCTGCAATGGGTGATTATGAGATATGGTCAAAGCACATTTTAGCAGGTGGATTTCTTGTTATTCACGATATTTTTATGGATCCATCAAAAGGGGGGCAAGCTCCTCGCCAAGTCTATGAAAATGCTATTAAATCAGGGAGATACACCCCTTTTAAGATGATAGATACACTTGGGGTGCTTATTAAAAACAGCTAACTTATACAGATAAAAAATAAATATTATGAATCTTAAAAAAAACCTTGAAAATCAAGAAGTTAAAGCATCTGTTCCATGCCGTGTTGATCTTGGTGGAACTCTTGATATTAGCACCTTTTTTCTTCCACTTAGCCACTTAAACCCAGCAACATTTAACATTGCCCTTGATATGAGGACAACTGTAAAGTTATCTCCATGGAGAGATGGATTTATAAAAATCTCATCTAAGGGGTTTGAAAGTGCCCAATTTGAAGCAGATAGAGCACCATTTAACCACCCAATGGGTTTGATGTTTGCAGTTGCAAGATTTTTTAACGCAGATGGCGTGCATGTGGAGATTAAATCCTCTTCCCCTCCAAGAAGTGCACTTGGAGGCTCATCTGCTGCTGCGGTTGCTATGGTTGCTGCCTTTAAATCAGTTGTCTCTAATAAGTCAACTGAGCCAATCGACCCTGCTCACACAGCTTTAATTGCCCACTCTATTGAATCAAGCGTTGCTGGAGTGCCTTGTGGATTGCAAGATCAGCTTGCAGCAGCCTATGGCGGCATCAACTGCTGGTATTGGAGTATGGGAAAAAGCGGTATCTCATTTAAAAAAGAGCTACTCATAGATGAGGCTAACAGCAATATTAACTTAAATATTTTAGTTGCCTATTGCGGTATTCCACATGTCTCAAGCGATATAAACAGCAGATGGGTAAAGAGCTTTCTTAAAGGAGAAAACAGAGATAAATGGCATCAAATAATCAAAATTACCCAAGATTTTTCTAAAGCTGTTAAATGCCAAAATTTCACACTTGCAGCCTCTTTGATGAATCAGGAGAGCCAAATTCGCCTTGAGATGACACCTGATGTTTTTGATAAAACTGGTTTGGAGCTTTTTGAATCTGCAAAAAAAAATGGGTGCGGGGCAAGATTTACTGGTGCTGGAGGCGGGGGATGTATTTGGGCAATTGGAGAAAAAGTGTTAATTGATTCTCTTAGATATTCATGGCAGGAGATTTTAGATAAAGTACAAGATGCAAGCCTGCTTGATACGCTTGTTGATTTTAAGGGCATTCAACTCTAATGAAAAACAAAACATGGAAATTTTTAAGATGAAAAGATTATTTGGAACTGATGGAATAAGGGGAGTTGCAAACAGATTTCCCATGACTGCAAAAATGGCAATGAACATAGGTATTGCTGTTGCAAAATATGTCAAGCAATTGGGCTATGGTGCTGTTATTATTGGAAAAGATACCAGAATATCAGGTGATATGTTGGAATCAGCCCTTGGATCGGGAATAACATCTCAAGGGGTACATGTTTTAGCTGCTGGAGTTATTCCAACCCCTGGTGTGGCATTTTTATCATCATATTTTGGATATTTTGACAAAAAACCGATAGATTTAGATGAAAAATGGGGCATGGTAGGTGCTGGAGTTATGATCTCAGCTTCTCACAACCCTTGGCAAGATAATGGGATCAAGCTCTTTAAAAGGGGTGGTTTTAAACTATCTGATGATGAAGAGGCAGATGTTGAATCAATGATATTGGCAGCTTTAAACTCTAATGTTGAAGATGAGTTAGGAAGTAGCGATATTGGACGTATATATCCAATTGTTGATGCTAAAGATATATATTGCAATTTTTTAAAAAATACATTTAACCCTAAATCAAATTTAAGGCAGTTAAAAATTGTGGTTGACTGCTCAAATGGTGCCTCAAGCTCTGTTGCTCCTCATCTTTTTTGTGATCCATCTATATCTTGCTTTAACCCAACTTTTATCTTTAATGAGCCTGATGGAAAGAACATCAACGAGAGGTGCGGCTCTCAACACACAGAGAAATTATCGCAAAAAGTGGTTGAATTGGTTGCTGATGTTGGTCTTGCATTTGATGGAGATGCAGATCGCTTGATTGCAGTTGATGAGATGGGGCAGGTTATTACTGGCGATAGAATCCTTGCTATTTGTGCTGCATATTCAAAGTCAAAGTCAGAGCTTGATAATAACCTTGTTGTTACTACTGTTATGAGCAATATCGGTCTTGTGCGGGCACTTAAAGAGCTTGGTATTAATCATCTGATAACTGGTGTTGGAGATCGTGAGGTTTTGAAAAAAATGGTTGAATATAGTGCTGTTATGGGCGGCGAAGACTCTGGACACATGATCTTTTTAAAATACCACACAACTGGCGATGGTCTTCTTACAGCCTTGCGACTTCTTGAAGTTATGATGGATACAGATAAATCTCTATCTGAACTTGCATCAATTATGAAGGTCTATCCGCAGGTGCTTATGAATGTTGAGGTTGATGCTTCACGTCCTGATTTTATGGCTATAAAACAAATTGCTGATGAAATTAAGTCGGTTGAGGCAGAACTTGGCTCTGATGGCAGGATTTTGGTTAGATACTCAGGCACTCAACCGCTTTTAAGGGTTATGGTAGAGGGTCCAGATCACGATAAGACAAAAGAGTGCTGTGAGAGAATATGCGATAAAATTAGAGCCTACAAACCTTAAAAAAGGGGTGCAAAAATAGATGAACAAAACAGTAAATATTTGTGAAGATGAGTCAAAAAAGATTTTAAAACAGTATGGTGTTCCAGTTGTAGATGAGATTAGGGTAAAAACAATTGATGAGGCTTTTGATGCTGCATCAAAATTAGGATTTCCCCTTGTTTTAAAGGGTGTTGGCAGCAACTTTGCCCACAAGAGCGAGATGGGGCTTGTTCATGTTGGGGTCTCTGATTCTCAATCTTTAAAAGAGGCTTTTAAGTCAATTATTAAAAAAGGTTCAAAAGAGCTTGAGGGGGTTCTTGTTCAGCCAATGGTTAAGGGAAAACGAGAGCTTGTTGCTGGAATGTTTCGTGATCCTCAATATGGTCCTGTAATAATGTTTGGACTTGGCGGAATATTTACCGAAGCTCTAAATGATGTGGCTTTTAGGCTTGCTCCTCTATCTGATTGGGATATTGATGAGATGCTAAATGAGATTTCAGCCAAAAAGATTCTTGGCAATTTTCGGGGCGAAAAAGAGGTTAAAAAAAATGAGATAAGAGCTACTCTTTTGGGGCTTTCAAACCTTGCTCTAAATTCACCAGAAATTAAAGAGGTTGATATAAATCCACTTATTGCAACATCAGAGGGTAATCTTGTGGCTGTTGATGCTCTTATTGTAAAAGGCGAATCTCATAAAAATATTAACACAAGACCTTATGTTGATAAGATGCAGCTTGCATCGCTATTTTATCCAAAAAGCGTTGCATTTGTTGGGGCATCAGCAACAATTGGAAAATGGGGACACATGCTCTTGACAAATGCCTTGAGCGGGACATTTAAAGGTGCAATTTACCTTGTAAATCCAAAAGGTGGGACAATTGCTGGAGAGCCAGTTTACAGATCAATTGGCGATATTGATTCTGATATTGATCTTGCTGTTGTAACTGTTCCAGCAAATAAGGTGCTTGATGTTATTGATGAGCTTAAAGAGAAAAATACAAAAGGTATGCTTCTTATAACATCTGGTTTTGGAGAGACTGGCAAAGAGGGCATTGAGCTTGAGCACGAGGTTATCTTAAAAGCTGCTAAATCAGGGATTATTGTTCTTGGTCCAAACACAATGGGCATCTCAAACCCTCACATTGATTTTGCGTGTAGTGGTGCTCATGTTCACCCTATGGCTGGATCAACTGCCTTGATCTGCCAATCTGGAAACATGGGAACTCAACTTTTAGCATTTGCAGAGCTGCAAGGGGTTGGAATTAGGGTCTTTTCTGGCTCTGGCAATGAGGCTATGGTTACTATTGAAGATTATATGGAGCTTTTTGAGATTGACGATAAGACTGAATCAATTGTCCTATACATTGAGAGTGTAAAAGATGGCAGACGTTTTTTTGAAAGTGCCAAAAGGGTATCTAAGAAAAAACCTATCATTGTGCTCTCTGGCGGACGAACCAAAAGTGGTGGAAAGGCTGCTGCAAGCCATACTGGTGCTCTTGCATCAAACGCAAAAGTTACAAAGGCTGCCTTTAAACAGGCTGGAGTAATTGAGGTTGGGCAATCAATGGATCTGCTTGATATGTCTGCTATATTCTCATCTATGCCTCTGCCAAAAGGCAATCGAGTTGCTATTATGACACTTGGAGGTGGCTGGGGTGTTGTTACAGCAGATTTATGTGCTGAAAATAACCTTGTTCTGCCTGAACTCTCTTTTGAAATTATAGAGCGGTTAAATCCGCTCCTGCCAGATTACTGGAGTCACGCAAATCCTGTTGATATTGTTGGAGAAAATGACCCAAAAATTCCAATGGTGGCACTTGAAGAGCTGTTAAAGTGGGAGGGGTGCGATGCTGTTATCCATCTTGGGATTCATGGCAAGCGTATTTTTGTCGATAAGATGCTCGATTCAATTAAAGCTGTTGATCCCTCACACTCTAAAGAGAGCCTTGATGATATGAAAAATAGGTTGATTGAGTTTGAAAATGAGTATATCTCTCATGCCATTAAACTTACACAAAAGTATCAAAAGCCAGTTTTAGGGGTGAGCCTTTTAACAGATTGCAACACAAAAACACTATATCGATCAGATAAAAGCAGGTACAATGCCCTATTTTTTCCATCTCCAGAGCGGGCTGTTAAGGCTTTAGCTGGAATGTGCCAATATAGCAGATGGTTAAAATCTAATTTAAGCTAAATCAAATCATAAGGAACAAAAAGCATGACATATCCTGGGGTGCTATTAAAGTCATCAAACCTATTTGCCAAAAAGGAGCTTGGACAAAATTTTCTCTGTAACCCAAAGGCAGCAGAGAAGATAGTTAGCCTTGCAAAGATTTCAGATGATGATGTTGTGCTTGAAATTGGTGCTGGACTTGGGGCAATTACAGTTCATGCAGCAAAAAAGGGTTTAAAAATCTATGCAGTTGAAAAAGATAGCCGAATTATACCTCTGCTTTGCAGTGAGCTTGAATCTGCTGGTGTTGATAATGTAGAGCTTATCCAAAAAGATATTTTAAAGTTAAATATCAATGAGATTGACAGAGGTGTTAAGGGTAAAATTGTTGTAATTGGAAATCTGCCCTACAATATCTCGTCCCAAGTTCTTTTTAGGTTAGTTCAAAATAGAGCACTTATCTCAAAGGCTGTGCTTATGTTTCAAAAAGAGCTTGCAGATAGAATATCAGCCCCTCCGGGTGGAAGAGATTATGGGCGACTATCAGCAGTGATGCAGTATTGCTCTAAAATCAAAACTTTGACTGATGTTGGCTCTAATCTATTTTTTCCCAAACCAGATGTTGAATCAAGGGTTATTGAGGTTGAGTTTGTTGATTTTGATTATAACCTATCGTTAGATCAGGAGGAGTTTCTGTTTCAAGTTATAAAGGCTGCATTTTCCAAAAGAAGAAAGACTTTAAGAAACTCACTTGCAAGCTCTGAGCTTAAAATCGGTAAATCTGAGATAGAAGATGGGCTTGAGGTTGCAAAGATCGATCCTGAAAGAAGGGCTGAAACGCTTGGTGTAAAGGAATTTGTTGCACTTACATTGGCATTATGGGACAGATAACATGGTTCAGACAAAGATTAGTATTGATAATCTTATTGCAATTGTGGAAGCGGGCGGTAAGGTTAAAACTGGTATTGATGTTTATAATGAAAAGGGTGTTCTGCTGCTTCAAAAAGATATTTTGGTCAGCAATGTTAAAACACTTGAGGTCATCAAGGCTCAAGGTCTTAAAAATATCCCCCTTAATCCTGAAAATTATGGCGGTGTTTGGGATAGAGATGGAAATTACCTTCAAATAGATCAAAATGGCATAACAGCACCAACACCAAAAGGTGGCGAAGGCACAAAAAGTTATAAAAAGATAACATCTTCTGGAGAGATTGAAAAACGGCTCAAAGCAATTGATGAGATTAAGGATGCTGCTAATAAAAAATATGGTGTTGCAAAAGAGTGTATCAAAAAAGCTCTTGATCAGATTAAGGCATCAAGAGGTGAGTTTGATTATGATGGTGTTGAGAGCCATGTATCTGAATTGGTAGATTTTTTAAACACATCTGAAAATCCATTCTCTTATCTTACAAAAGAGATACTAACTTATGATAATCTTCTTTATAGCCATGCTGTAAATGTGTGCGGCATTGGCACAGCTATTTTAAATAGGTTTAACATAAATTTTAGTGCTATGATCAACAAACATATTGATATGCCGCCAATAGCTTCGTCTGCAACAGATAACGCACAAGCTGCTTTAAACACAAAATCAGGCTCTTACTCCTATTATCTAAAAGACGATATTATTGACATTTCAACTGGCTTGTTTCTTCACGATATTGGCAAAACCTTGATTCCAGATAGTGTGCTAAATAAAAAGAGCAAGCTGACAGAGATGGAGTTTGAGATGATAAAAAAACACTCATACGGACTTGGAATGCAGATACTTGAAAAAAATAGGCTAAAAAATAGGGTTGTTAGTAATATTGTAAAGCTCCACCACGCAGAGCTTTTTGAGGGGGAAAAGGGGTGTTATCCTGAAAATGTCCGTGCAGGTGAGATTCCAATAAGCGTTAAGATATGCAAACTTGCTGATATGTATGATGCCATGACATCAAGAACATGTTACAGAGAGGCATTTAATCCAATAAATGTTGTTACTGATATTTTTCGTAAATATGCCAAAAAGGATAAGATGCTTCAGTTTATTTTGCACGCATTTGTAAAGAGCATAGGTATCTATCCAACTGGTAGCGTAATCTACCTTAAAAATGGGCAGATGGCATACATACTTGAAAGCTCAGGACCGTTAGTCCTACCATTTACAGATAGAGAGGGAAATACCCTATCAGCCTCAGCATCGCCTCTGCCAATTGATCTTAGCGATAGGAGCATATCAGATGAGCTTAAAGCAGATAGCCTAAGAAGCGTGAAAACTCCGCTTGAGGTTTATGAGCTTTTGCCCTCATGGCTAAAACCTAAAGAGGTTGGCTAAACCTTATCATCCCCGCGACAGACGAATGTGGGTTCTCGGATTAGACTCTTTGCGAGCAATCTTCTCAAAATCAAAATATGGTATTACAAATCAGAAAATATATTTAACACGCCTATAATATTTTACTCGTGGCCTGAAATAACAGAATCTCTAATAAAAGAGAAAATTGTGGAAAAGCGGGATAATCTCTCTTTTGTGATTGATACTAAACGCTATCTTCAGATGGTTGTGGAGGGCAGAACATGGAGATCCATTGGACTTGATCGGCAAAATGGTCAGATGAATATCTACTCGACAGACCCAACAAGAAGCAACTCTGGCTTTTTAGTGGCTGGTCTTATGGCTGTTATCTTAAATGATGGCAACATGCCTGATGAGTTGTCTCTATCAAAGTCGCTGCCTAAAATAGTCCATATATTCAAAAAACAGGGTTTCTTAGAGAACTCAACAAGTTATCTGTTTGATAAATATTTGAATCAAGGACAAGGGGCTTTTCCGCTTATTGCAGCTTACGAAAATTTGATTATAGAGTTTTATCAGGCTTATCCAAAGCATCAAGATTATATTAGAAAAATGACCCGTGTGTTGATTCCAGAGCCTACTGTGTGGAGTGAACACCCTTTTATTGCACTGACAAAGGGGGGGGCAGGCACTTCTTGTCGCACTTCAAGACCCTGAAATTCAAGATATTGCGTGGAAAAGATTTGGATTTCGCTCTGGTGCAATGGGTGTAAATAATGACCCTGGAATATTAAAAGAGGTTGGGCTGGCCTGAACAGATAAGCTCTGTAATTCCTCTGCCTTCACCTAAAATGATGGATAAGATTGTTGAGGCGTTGAGGTAGTTTATTAAAGAATATTATAATGTAGCAGCCCAAATAATGTTGAAAATTTTACATATTTTGGGGTCAGTGCTACAGATAAGCCCGCATGTCACAGAACAGTAGTGACATAATGTAGAGTATCTTCTCCTTTTCGTTAGTCCTAAAGTTATGTAATTAACTACAGGCTTGAGGGTCTTACCACTCACTCAAGCAGAAATTTTTTCTATTGCCACAGCACATGCTTTGTATTCAGCAGTTAAGGTATTTGGATCAAATGCTGGATTTGTAAGCCAGTTTGCATTGCCCTCCCTAAAATGAAAAGCCATCCAGACCAGACCATCAGGAACTTCTGGGGTTATTCGTGCTTTTACCTTTACTTCACCACGTCTCGAGCGGACACAGATATATTCGCCATCTTCAATATTCATATTATTGGCATCATTAATTGAAATATCAGCAGTCTCTTCGCCAAGCATCTCATTAAGCCCCTCACATCTTCCTGTCTGGGTTCTGGTGTGATAGTGGTAAAGCCTTCTGCCTGTACTCAAAACAAAAGGATACTCTTTATCTGGCACTTCAGCAG
>JADFZO010000071.1 GCA_015232465.1 Desulfamplus sp. | reverse complement strand
ATTTAAAAGGGCTATGAAAAAAGAGGATTAGTTTAAAATATGCCGTAAAGCTCTCCGCCCCTTTTTGCCATGCTATCTATCTTTTGGGCGACTTTTTGGGCAACTTTTGGATCGTAAACAAGCGGCGGGGCGTGAAAAGGCTTTATTCGGGCATCAATTATAAGTGGAGCTTGGCAGCCCCAATGTTTAAATAACGTAAAGCTACCAGAGCCATAAATATCGTGAGATGGGTTGGATCGGGAAAATGTTATCCACAAAAATGAGGAAAAATCACCACTTGCCTCAACTGGATCATCAACCACAACAAAGAGCGGCAATCTATCTAAGTTATTTAGGCTTAAAGCAAGAGTGTTAATCTCTTTATCTGCATCTTCATAGCTTTTAAATTTTGGAGCTTTAACAACAACAATTCCGGGTGCTGCAAGTCTTACATCTGAAAAAGGCTCTGGAATATAGATATTTGATGGAATGTACCTTAAAAGCTCTCGCCTCTTCTCCCCTGCTGCAACAAACACAACCTTTGATCCCTCGTTTAACTCTTCAGATGAGTAATCAAGCGTATCTATGGTTGTGCATGTCTGAAAGTGAATATCTCGTGTAAAATCAATTCTTTCAAGGGCATGGATAAAAAAGCCCATCTCATCATCTATTTTAAGCTCAGAATTGTCAGAGCAGATAATCAGATACTTTGCAAGCGATAGCTGACCTGTTCCTAAAATTGCGTTTGCGTGCGTTAAAAGCTCTCTTGGCTTTTGGCTCTTCTCATAAGGGGTGTAACGCTCCATTGCTTTTGCTAAAAGCAGAGGGTGAACACCAGCAACATCAACAGCGTGAATTGCTGTAACTCCTGGCAACTTTTTTGGAATTGCACTTTTTGTAATCTCATGGATAATCTTGCCAAAAACAGAATCCTCCCTTGGTGGTCTTCCAACAACTGTAAATGGATAAATTGCATCTTTTCTGTGATAGACCCTATCAACCTCAATGTATGGAAATTGGTGAACAAGAGAGTAGTAACCTAAATGATCCCCAAATGGACCCTCTGGCTTTGTTTTTCCCAGCACGATTCGACCAGTAATACAAAAATCTGCATCTAAAGATACCACTGACTCAAAAGAGTTTTTAGAAGAACCCATAAAATCATATCTAAAGGCTCTACCAGCCAAAGCACCAGCAAAAGCGACCTCAGCCATACCTTCAGGCAGAGGCATTATTGCAGCAAGCGTGTGGGCAGGAGGACCACCTATAAAAATGCTAACAGGCAGATATTGATTCTTTTTTAGAGCCTTAGCATGATGGTTTCCAATACCGCGATGAAGCTGATAGTGGATACCAACCTCTTGATCTTTAACATACTCGCCACCAGATAGCTGAACGCGATACATTCCAAGATTTGATCTTAAGATATTTTTGGGGTGTTCTGGGTCTATTGAAAAGACTTGGGGAAGCAGAATAAATGCACCGCCATCATCTGACCAGCACTTAATTTTTGGCAGATCAGAGATTTTGCATCTACAATCTAACACTGACCCTTTTTTTGATCGCAAAAAAGAGCACTTTAGTGGGAGTGCATGGATTAAAGATGTTAATGAGTTTAACGATTTAATAGGCAATTTTAAGGCAGTTGATGGATCAGAGATAAGACTAACAAGTGATGAGACTTTTGATAACTCTGGCTCAAGTATCTTTAGGGCACGATTGTATGTTCCAAAAATATTTGAGATTGCTGGAAATTGGCTGCCTTTAACCTTTTCAAATAAAATAGCAGGACCGGCTGCCTCAAATATTCGGTTATGAAGATAAGCCATCTCAAGATCAGGGTCAAGTTCGCTCTTTATCCGTACAAGCTCACCCTCTTTTTCAAGAAACTCAACGCACTCTCTCATGCACCTAAATATCATAACATAAGACTCTTCTTAAAATTAAAGGCAGATTATCTCAGCCTTTTGGTTGCAATGCTCAATAAATTTAACAAGATCATCTGAATTTATTGTGGTGGTTGCTGTGTTTACTAATGGGTGAAAATTTAAAATTTTGTGCTCCATCATCTCCTCATCAAGCACGATTTTCACTTTATGATTTTTTATATTGACAACAGCAAATGGGGTTACAGCACCAGGGGTTATACCCATAACCTCAAAAAGTAGCTCTGGTTTTGCAAATGAGGGGTTTTTTGCATCAATCTTTTTTGCAATATCTTTAATATTAATCTGTTTATCAGATAGAGTTACAACCAAAAATAGATTATCTTTTCTATCTTTAAAAAATAGGTTTTTGCTATGAACCCCCTCAATCCCTTCATGGTGCTTGTCAGCCTCCTCAACTGTATAGACAGGTGGGTGCTCATAGTTTTTATATTTTATCCCAATTTCAGATAACAGATTTAACAGCTCATCTTGACTCTTTAACATTAATCAATCTCCAACTTTAATCATCTCTCTTTTAGATATTTTTTATCAATAATAGTAACTGGTTTAAAGGTTTTACCACTCTTTATAGCCTCTTTTGTCTCATCATAAGTAGATTTATCAAACCAAAATAGCCCGCCAGCAGTTGATCCAAAAGGATCAAATAGGTCTTCTGATTTTCGTGTTCCATGATCTTCAGGCAGCTTAATCCAACGCCAATAACCATGCCTTACATAAGGAATCATAAATGTAGGGACAAATGATGCCTGCTCATGGATAAATTCTTGAATTTTTAAAGATAAATCAATACGCTCCTTCTCATCGAGACTTGCTCTATATTGATCTATAAGAGCATCAATTTGAGGGTTATCACTATTTGTGATATTGTTAGTCTGAACCTTGTGTGCATTTTCTGAGTGCCAACTCTGCCAGTAAGATGGTCTTAGACTTGTACTCCAGCCCATCCATGCAACATCGTGTTTTTTTTCAAGAATCTTTTTAAATGCAGCAGTTCCATCTAAAAGTTGAAGCCTCATCTCAACCCCAGCTTTTAAAGCCTCCTCTTTTAGAACAACAAGTCTTGGGGTGTGCTCATCAAAGCTGTATGTAACCTCAACCGAAAATCGCATTTTATTTTTACCATTATCTACCTCTTTTTCCCAAATTCCATCACTGCCACGCCTCCAGCCAGCCTCTGCCATTAAAGATTCAACCTTTTGAATGCTAAACTGCCTTGCCTTTATATTACTGTTTGTGTATGCCCCATATCCAACGTATGCCTGATCAAGTCTAAAGTAGTCGCCCCTTAATACGCTATCTATCACCTTTTGGATATTCATAGCATGTGCAAAGGCAACTCTTACACCTCTATCAGAAAAGATTGGCTTATCTTCATTAAGCCACAAACCAGATGCAGATTGCTGAGTATCATTAAAAAAAGAGATTTTTTCAATATAACCTTTATTAAAAACATCAATGTTAGCTCGCTCATGCCAGTAGTTTGGCATGGTCAATGCAAATGTATCAATATCCCCCTTTTTAAAATACTCCCAAAGCATGTTAAAATCTCTGATTACAGTAAAATTGACCCTATCTACATTGAATCTATTTTTAAAATACCTTAAATTTTCGCCCCACCAACCCTCTTTTCTCTTAAAATTTATATATTTGCCCTTTTTAAAATCTTCTATCTGATACGGACCCGTGTTTGGGACAATTTTCCAGTTATACTCTTTAACAAAATCTTTATTTAGCTTGCCAAAAAAGTGGCGAGGCGTAGGAGCGATAGCAACAACCATGTAGAGATCAGGCTGTGCTTTGGTGCTACTTACAGCAAGCGTGTGGTCATCATAAACAGTTACAGATTCAATCTCTTTTGTGTAATAATCATTATACCAAGGGGCGATAATATGCTCAGATCGCATAAAATCTAAGGTGTAGGCAAAATCCCACGCTGTAACTGGAACGCCGTCAGACCATTTTGCATCTTTGTTGAGCTTGAAATACATTCTCTTTTTATCTTTATCAAAAGCCCAATGGGTTGCAATCTCTGGTATGATATTTTCTGTATCAGGGTGGATATTTATAAGCGATAGCTGATTATCAAGAATAGCACTTCTAAAACTTCCATTTGAGTCAGGTCCAACTGTGCGAAAAGTCATTGGAAAACTTAAAATTGCAGTGCGAAATGTTCCACCTTTAAGAGCATTATTTGATGCAAATATTGGATCACTCTCATTAGTTAGCCACTCTATCCCATCTGGCAGTTTGGCTGTAACTATCTCTTTAGAGTTGAAAGTTTGCTGTTTTGTATCAGCATAAAGATTTTTTGCTGTAAAACAAAAAGTGGCAAACATAGCAAAAACTATGAACACTACAACAATGTCAGCAATATTGAATTTTTCTAAATTATATCTGCTCGTAAGCAATTTGAACCACCTCTTTTCCATATTTTCTCTCAAGTCTTCTGACTGTAAAGTGCCCCCTTGCCATATCCTGAAAGTGATTAATAAATAGTGTATTTATGATCGCCCCGCCAGCAGAACCAATTGCTGGAATAGCTTGAGATACCACTTTTTCGGAGACTGGAACGCTAAATCTTTCTGAAATTTGGAGAATAAAACGTACCAAAGCAGGGCTACCATCAACTAAACCTCGCTCTGCAATAAATTCAGCAGCTCTTGAGAGCGATGAGGCTAATGCTGCTCTGGCTGTAAAATATGCAGAGTCGTGCATATCGTCAGTATCTTTTTTGCCACTAAGGGCAAACACCTCCATACATGATAGCTGGGTCTGTGGTGATTTTATAATCTCCCCTTCACTTCTTGCAATATCTGCAATTGATCTGAGCATTATGGTAGTTGATATTGGAAGCTCTATTGCCAATGCTGTTAAGCCAAAAAAACCACCAACACCGCCAGTTGTGCCAACCGCCAGTTTATGCCAAAAATTTGAAGATTTGCGGCATGGTCTATCTTTAAGAGTTATAACTGCTGTTGATAAGGCTTTAGATAGAGCTGAGTGGGTAATCAATCCAACTCTATCTTTCCAATTTTGCGGCAGCATCTCAAAGCCTCTCTCAATAGGAGTTCCAAACATATCTGTCAATTTTGCTGCAAGCCCACGATTTTCTAAAAGATATTTTGCCTTCTCTAAATCATAAATATCACAAGAGTCTAAAATCATATATCCACCCCTTTATCAAAATCAAAATTTTGCAAATGCTTCAGAAGCCTCTTCAACAGTTTTTTCTGCCTTTTCGCATATTATTGTTATATCATTTTCAGTAAGACCAAGTAGAGATGCTGACTCTATCTCTGAAATTTCAGTTATCTCTTTGTTAAAAAATCCGTAACCTATTTTGTAGGATAGAAAATCTGCAAGGTTGACAATCAAAATCTCTTGTTCTGTCTTTTCGTTATACCTATTCCACTCATGTAGGGTTGCAACATTTACAAAATCTTTACTAAAATTCCACTTATTAAACAGAACTCCGCCAAAACTTGCGTGCACCTCAAAAACAGCATTAATTAACTCATTAATATTAATATCTGCATTTTGAGGTGTGTTGTCGCCAATATTTTTTATAAGAAGGGTAGCTCCAACATCATGTATAAGCCCCTTTACATAAGCCTTTTCATATCCCATAGATGAGACCTTTTTAGCAATCTCTCTTGCACAGTGGGCATTTGCAAAAGAGTGCATCCATATTTTATCCATTAAACTTTTGATAGAGGCATTTTTTGTCTCATAAAGCCCCTTATTAGCAATAGCAGCCACAATGCTTTGAGTTACATCAAGCCCAAGTCTGTTGATAGCCATCTTTACATCTTTAGTCTTTTCAACACCTTTATAAAAGGGTGAATTTGCAGCAATTATAAGTTTAATTGATATTGCGGTGTCATTTTCAATTATCTTTGCCATATCAGTCACAGAGGCATTTGGGCTACTAATTATATCTTGAAGCTCTTGGACAATATTAGGAAGTGCTGGAATATCAATCTTTCCCCTCTTAAAGTCAGCTATTGCATCTGAGACCATCTGACCCATTGTCTTTTCTTTAGATTCTTCTTGCCCCCCTTCTGCCTCATTGTGGCTATCTGACTCAATTGTAAAGCCAAATTTTTTTATCTTCTCTACAATCACTTTTCTGTTAAAAGGCTTTATTGCGTAATCATCACACCCCGCACGATAGCATGAAATTACTGTATCTTTATCTGCATAGGAGGTAAACATCAAAGTCTTTGCTCTATCTTCCTTAGGAAGATCTTTTTTATGTTCATAAGCTCTGATAGCTTTGAGCAGATCAATTCCACTCATTCCCGGCATTGAGACATCTAATATCATCATCTGAAATGGCTCAGATTTTTCAAATGCAACCTCAAATGCCTTAAGAGCCTCCTGACCACTTCCAAAAGCCTCTATCTGACAAAGACCTGAGAGCATCTTTACTAAAACCTCTCTGCTGATAGCTTGATCTTCTGCAATAAGAATCTTCACATTAATCCTTTTGCCGCTTCTATTTTAAAAAAGTTCAATAGCCAGTTGGGACCAAAGCTCTAAATTGAAATCTAAAGGGTTATAACTATGTTTTAAGAGCATATCAGTTCTAATCCATTGAAAATTGGCAAGCTCTTGGGCTGGTGTAAAAATATCAGAAGATTTTACCACTATTTTAAACACAACGCCAAAATGCACCTTTCCAACCTCTGTCAACTCCTCGTTTATTACACCTATAAATTTTAGCGATAGCTCTTTTGATTTTTGAAGTTCATCTATTGTTAATATTTGCGGTAAAAATATAAGCTCCTCATTTAGCTCTCGTAACATTCCACTGTAGAGAATATCTTTAAAATTACTGCTATCTAAATGGTCATCTAAAGGGTTAATATGCCCGCCAATTCCAATTGACCAAAGACCGTGAAGGCGACTTTCGCCACCTTTTCTACTATAAATAGCTGTAAGATTTTGGCTATCAGCCTGAATTACAATATAAGGAATAATCTGCTTAAAAGAGCTATCTGTCTCAGCAATTGCTCTATCAATCCAGTAGTATTTAAAGTTAGAGTTTAAAAATGGAGCAAAAAAAGTATCTTCATCTATCTTCATCGCTGTTCGATCTTCTAACCAAAAATCTGGAATATCAGCGCGATTTACGCATAAAACTCTCTCCATAAAAAAACTTACCTTAATGTTACCATAATTTGAGGATAATCGGTAAAGATACCATCAACACCAGCATCAATATAGTGCTTCATACTATTTTTATCATTTACAGTAAAAAGATTCACCTTTTTGCCCTGCATTTTTAAAAACTTTATCTTGTCTATTGTTATAATTGAGCTATTTATGTTGTAGGTCTCAAAATCATAGCTATCCAAAAAATCCAAGTTAAATGCTAAGTGTTGCCAATCAATATTATTTTTTTTATCTTCAAGGTCATCACCAAATAGATGCTGAACCTCAATATCTGGAAAAAGATTTTTTACATCTTCTAACCATCTATGGTTAAACGATGAGATAATTATAAGCATAGGATCAACCTTTAGCTTAATAATCAGCTCTACAACCATCTTTGGAATAGAAAAATTAGGGTGTTTACCGATTTGACTTTTAAGCTCTAAATTGATAGTCCAACCTGTTTTTTTGGTATAATTTAAAGCATCTTCAAGGGTTGGAATCTTCTCATCTTTAAATGATTCAAGAGATTCATCAGAGATATTGCCAGCAGCAATCTCTCCAAATGGATCATTTTTTATAAAAACTGTGCAGGTATTAAGAGTTTTAATTTGAGCTAAATCAAAGTCAGCAACTTGAAAAGAGTTATGAAGGGGAAATTTTTTAACTACATCGGTTGTTCGTAAGAGGTTGTCATCATGGAAAAGAATGAGATGCCCATCTTTAGTAACGCTGACATCACACTCCCAAAGATCAGCTCCAATGAGCCTTGCAATCTCTGCTGCTGCAATTGTATTTTCAGGTGCAACACTTCTTGCACCTCTGTGAGCTATAATTTTTGTCATTATTACTCAAATTTTTATTTGGTTGGCTTATCTATTAAATTTCCTAAGGGAAGTTCACGATTTTAAAAAAATGGCAGCCATAAATTATGACTCTTTTTATGGCTGCCATGATATGTTTCTAATTATAAATTTTATTTTACTTTACTTAATAGGCATCAACTGAACACGTCTGTTGAGCGAACGACCAAACTCTGTATCGTTAGAAGCAGCTGGCATACTCTCGCCATAGCCTTCGCACTTCATTCTATTTTGGCTTATACCTTTGTTAAGCAAATATCCCTCTACAGCTTTTGCTCTTCTCATAGATAGAGACTGATTGTAAGCATCGCTTCCTTTGCTGTCAGTATGACCTTGAATGTCAATATTTAAGTTTGGATTTTTATTTAGTATGCTAACAACATTATCAAGATCAGCATAACCAGAAGGTTTTATATCTGACTTATCAAAATCAAAGAGCAGATCGCCAAGTACCCAGCAGCCCATTGGGTTTACTTTAGCACCAACTGGAGTTCCGGGGCACTTATCAAGATAATCAGGCACACCATCACCATCGCTATCTAATGGGCAGCCATCAGCATCAACCTCTACACCAGGAGGAGTATCAGGGCATTTATCTCTATCATCAGGCACACCGTCACCATCACTATCTTTTATAATAACAACAGGGGCTGCTGCTTTCTCTACAAGAAAGGTGCTTTTAACAAAGCTTACCATCTCAGCAGAAGATAGAGTTTGCGAAGCAACTGTTACAGAGCCGCATGAGCCGCCTATATCAGCCAATTTTTGAGCAATGGCTTTGCCATCTTTATCGTCTCCTACAATCACAGGATATACGCAAAGTGTTACGCCAAATTTATCCTTTAGAGCCTGAGCTGCACCAGCAGTTTTTGGAGACATATTCTTAAAATCAGAGACAATCACAAGTGCAGTGCTGCCAGATTTGCCATCAATATCAGCTAAAGATGCGCCAAGTGCTTTATAAAGTGGGCTGTTGCCACCAGTGCCGCTAAGTTTAGCCATTCCATCAGCAAACCCTTGAGTTGTATATGCTTGCATACCATATAGCATCTTAGTTGGGTCTGGTGATACACTTGGTTTGTGTCCAAAAGATCGTAACCCTCCAATCTGCCCCATCTCTGGTAGAGTCTGGTTCATGCGAGCAACAAACTCTTTTGCAATATCAAATTTTTGATTACCATCAAATGTTTCCTCCATAGAGCTTGAACCGTCCAAAATTACCAGAAAGTTATCATGCTTTAAGGCATACAAAGAGGCATCAATAGATTGAGGTGCAAAAGTAGCAAAAGGCTTTTTAGGTCCCTGAGCCGCACAGCTCACCATAAACATCATCGCAACTGCAATAAATAGACATTTTGAAATCCAATTCTTCATAATTCTCTTCTCCTTTTTTTAAAATTAAAAATACTTACATTAAAAACATCTTTACTTCTTAAATCTTCTCTTTAAAACCTTAGATAAAACCAATAAGTTAATTTTTAAAACTGATAAACTAAACCTAATTTACTTAATATATATACCCATTAAGAGTCAAGCAATAAAATAATAGTACTTAAATGATTAAACACTCTATTGCTAATCTCTACTGACCAATTGGTTGTTTAAAATATCATAAACAACAGAGTTTTCTCTTTTTAAAATCTTTGATCCCCTTGTGATTTTACACAGGCTGATGCCATATTTTTCAGCAATCTTACGTTGAGCCATTCCACTGTGTAGCTCTTGAAGAAGTTTCCAACGAAGAGAGAGATCAGCAAGCTCACCTGGAGTTAATATCTCTTCAAAAAAGGATTTTAACTTATCAATATCTTTAATTGAGAGAATTGTATTTAATAGGTCTTGATCAATTGACATGGTTAACATTAAATCTATTTGTAAATAATTAAAATTACACGGATAGACACTTAAACACCAACAAAGTTGGTAGCTTAAGATACCGCCCCTCTTTATTTCTTTATTAATGTGCTTACTCTTTCATAAGATACCAAATATTTATATTGACTCCAAAATATTGGCAGGCTATTTTTAAATTTAAATTTTGAAAAATATTTAAATTTAAGGAGATATTATGCAACAGTTACGATTTTTATCATCTACTTTGCCAAAATTAGCATTGGCAACTTTTACAATGCTAATATTTATTACTGGATGTTCCCAAATTATAAATAAATCACCATCAGCGGAATACATTGCTGGTCAACAAACAGCAGAGAGTTATGCCAAGCAAGATGCTATTGAGAGTAGATGTATTGACTACCCTATATCTGTAAATAAAAATATCTTAAAAAATATCAAAAGACATATCAATAGATTTAAGGCTGATAAGAGTAGCGAGTTTATCAAAGGATTTTCTGAAAACTATGGTGATCAATATAAAGAGTATATGAATCTCTATTGCGATAGCTTAGATTCATCAGAAATTTACATAAAACAGTAATTCTTAGCCCATAAAATAGAACCAAAAATTTTTGTCATAAGGGGGAGGATTATAAAAATCTGCCTGTACATACTTATCTTTCACAGAATCAACCCTCACCCTTCTTTTAATTAAAGAGTTTTTGCTGTCATCTAAATTAAAGGTCAAATCAAGAATGTCGTAAAGCTCAATTTTATGATTTTGACGCATAGTCTCAAACTCAACCCCCTGCATTGAGATTCTTTTGACTGTAATATGCCCATGATCTCTTTTGCTAAAATGGGTATAATCACCAGATAGCATCACCTCTTTATAGTGAACCTTATTTTTCTCCTCAAGCCTATCTGATTCAATCTCTTCAGACTCCTCGTCAAGCAGAGGCTTAAGGTTGCTCTCCATTCGCTCAACATCGTCATTGTTAGAAATAAAAGGTGGCTGTATGGGGCTTTTTTTATTAACAAACGTCAATATCTCTTTTGCAGAGCCTTCATCTATAAGACGAATTCCAACAGTTACACCTATACTAATTTTGCCATCTAAAAATTTTGTTGAGGTCAATTTGTTTAAAATTCTAAGTTTAGATTTTTCCGCCTTATCTAAACTTGTTTGAGGCATTATCACAGTAAATTTATCACCATTATAACGAAAAATATCATCAACTGCCCTAAGCATACTCTTTAACATCAGGGCAAACTCTTTTAAAACCTTATCGCCTGCTTCATGCCCATATTTTTGATTAATCTGCTTAAAGCCGTTTATGTCAATAATCAAAAGTGATGAAATTACGCCATATCGCTTTAACATTTCAACTCTGCTGCTCAATGCTCGCTCAAAGCTATTTCTATTTTTAAGACCAGTAAGAGAGTCTGTAAGGGCAATTTTTTTCAACGCTTGATTATAGTATGATCGCTCAATTGCAATTGCTGCATACTCAGCAATTGTATTTAAAAGCGTAAGATCAAACTGAGTAAAGTTGCCTCCGCTAATCTTGTTTATAAGCTCTATAACGCCAAATACCTTATCATCAGTTTTAAGGGGAACACCAATTATAGATTTAGTTTTAAATCCAGTAGATTCATCAATTCGAATACTAAATCGTTTATCTGTCTCAACATTTTCAACAATAAGAGATTCTCCAGTATTAAGAATATGTCCTGCAATCCCCTCACCTTTTGGCAATCTTAACCCTTGAAGTTTATCTTTATTTGCACCAACCACAACGGTAAATATCATATCTCCACTTTTAGGCTCTTTTAGCAGCAAAGACCAGTTCATTGGCTGAAAAATAGTACCAACTTGATACATCAACACATCAAGAGTCTCTTTAATAGTCTTTGCTTTTGCAAGGGGTTTTCCTATCTCAAGAAAAAAGGAGGCATTTTTGATCCTCTCAATTGTATCGTTCTCTGTTATCATCATAAATCTCCTTTTTTATTAAGTTAGTTGTAATCGCTATTTGCAGAATCATCATCTTTATCATCATCTTCATCTTCAGAGTAGTAACCTTCATTCTTTTTGCTTATACGATACCTAATTGAACGAAGCGTGATTCCTAATAACTCCGCACCCTTGCTCTTGTTTCCACCTGCAATATCCATAGCCTTTTCAACATAAGCAGCCTCAATAGAGGCTAAAATCTCGTCTAAGTCAACACCTTGTGCCACAGCCTCAAGATCATAACGCCGATTATTTTTATGACCCTCAATCCATCTACGCCTCTTGTGCATAGAGATTGTAAGGCTCTCTGGTAGTATTATATTTGTTGATGATAAAGCAACACTTCGCTCAATTAAATTTTCAAGCTCTCGTACATTTCCCGGAAATGTATATTTATTTAGAAATGAGATAGCATAAGATGATAACTTTGCAATATCTTTGCCCATTGATTTTGAGTATTTTTCAGCAAAGTGGTTGGCAAGAATCTCAATATCACCTCTTCTATCGCGAAGAGGCGGAACTTTAATAGGAATGACATTAAGTCTAAAAAATAGGTCTTCTCTAAAGTTACCTTTAACAACCTCATCCTCAAGATTTTTATTTGTTGCAGAGATAATCCTCACATCAACAGAAATCTCACGAGTGCTCCCAACTGGTTTTACAACAGTCTCCTGAAGTGCCCTTAAAAGTTTCACCTGAAGCATTGGAGAGAGCTCGCCAATCTCATCTAAAAATATTGTCCCTTGATGAGCAGCCTCAAAAAGCCCTTTTTTATCTGAAATCGCACCAGTAAAAGAGCCTTTAACATGACCAAAAAATTCGCTCTCAATAAGATTTTCAGGGATCCCCCCGCAGTTTACAACCACAAAAGGTTTATCGTTGCGATCGCTCATATCGTGCAACGCCCTTGCAATCAGCTCTTTACCTGTGCCGCTCTCACCCGAAATAAGAACATTGGTCTTGGTGCCCGCAACCTGACTTATTACGTTATATATTCTTATCATGCCAGGGCTATTGCCAACAATTTTACCAAAGTTTAACCGTGCCTGAATCTCTTTATCAGTATCTTCAGATTTAAACTTAGGATGTTTAAGATCAAGTGCCTTTTTTATAGTATGTTTTAGCTCATTGTTGTCAAACGGTTTAGGGACAAAATCGTAAGCACCATCGTTCATTGCCTCAACTGCAACTTCAGTTGTAGCGTATGCAGAGATCATAATGACAATGGTATCAGCACTTCTTTTTTTAGCAGCCCTTAAAATATCTAAGCCAGTAAGATCACCAAGACGAATATCACACAACACAAGATCAAATACCCTATCTTGAATCATCTTAAATGCCTGTTTGCCGCTCTTTGCAAGAGAGACATCATAACCAGTTTGCGTAAGCAGAACCTCAAGAAACTCACGCATACTAAGCTCATCGTCAACAACAAGAATTTTAGGCAGAGATTTTGTCATACTTTTAAGATTATCTCCATAAAAATTTTATAACTATCTAATATTATGAGTTAAAAACCTTAATCAACCATCTCTTTGATACGTAATCTTACCCGCAACTATGGTCATATAGACCTCACCTTTTAAGCTAAATCCACCAAAAGGGGTGTTTCTACTTTTAGATACAAATGTCTTTGGATCAACAGACCAAAATGAATTTGGATCAATTACAGTTATATCAGCAGGGTTGCCTATTTTAAGATCGTTATTAATTCCAAGTATTTGAGCAGGTTTTTTGGACATCTTCTCAATAAGATTTTCAAGAGATAAAATCCCATCTTGAACCAACTGCATCGAAAGCCCTAAAGATGTCTCAAGACCAACAATACCAAATGCAGCCCTATCAAACTCAACATCTTTTTCAAGCAAAGAGTGTGGGGCATGATCAGTTGCAATAATATCAATAGTCCCATCAGCAAGAGCCTCCACAACTGCCTGACGATCTTTTTCAGCCCTAAGTGGAGGATTCATCTTGGCATTTGTATCGTATTTAGATACAGCCTCGTCAGTAAGTGTAAAATAGTGCGGTGCACTCTCTGCTGTAATATTTGCCCCCCGCTTTTTTCCATCTCTTATTGCATCAACAGACTCTTTACAGCTTACGTGTGCAATGTGAAGAGAAGCGCCAGTCAATTGGGCAAGTGCAATATCTCGCATAACAATTATACTCTCAGCAACATTTGGAATCCCCTTTATGCCAAGTCGTGTAGAGACAACCCCCTCGTTCATAGCACCATCGCGGGCAAGATCAACATCTTCGCAGTGAGAGATAACAGGCAATCCAAGACCTTTTGCATACTCCATTGCACGTCTCATCACCCTTGCATTTTGAACAGGTCGCCCATCATCGCTAATTGCAACCATACCAGCCCTCTTCATATCTGCATATTCGCAAAGAGCCTCCCCATTCAACCCCTTTGTAATTGCACCGACAGGATAGAGCCGACAAACTCCAACCTCTTTGGCACGACTAACCATAAAAGATGTGATCGAGCTGTTATCGTTTACAGGCAAGGTGTTTGGCATAGTACAAACTGCTGTAAATCCACCTTTTGCAGCTGCCCTTAATCCTGTTTCAATAGTCTCTTTATATTCCTGTCCCGGCTCTCGTAGATGGACATGAAGATCAATAAGACCAGGAGTTGCAACCATGCCTGTTATATCGATCTCAGAAATATCAGCACTATCATCAATAACAGGATCAACAATTGCCTCAATCAAACCATCAGAAGAGATGATAATATCTTTAAAAGCATCTATATTCCCTGGGTCAAGAACCCTTGCCCCTTTTAATCTAATCCGCATTTTTCATACCCCCAGCAACAAGATAAAATACAGCCATTCTGATAGCAACGCCGTTTGTAACCTGCTCCAAGATAACAGAGTGATCTCCGTCAGCTACATCGCTATTTATCTCAACACCTCTATTCATAGGACCTGGGTGCATAACAAGCACATCTCGCTTTGCAGCTTTAAGCCTTTGGCTGTTTAACCCAAAGAGCATTGAGTATTCACGCTCAGTAGGGAACAAAATAGCCTCTTGACGCTCCTTTTGGATACGTAGCATCATAACAACATCAGCATTTTCAATGCACGATTCAATGTCAGGGGCAACTTTACAACCAAGAGTCTCAACTCCTTTTGGAATCATGGTAGGAGGAGCTGAAACTGTTACAGTTGCTCCCATTTTTGTAAATCCCTCTATATTTGATCTTGCAACGCGGCTGTGGGCAATATCTCCAATAATTGAGATATTTAGCCCTTCAATCCGCCCCTTTTTTTCTCTAACACTCATCATATCAAGCAAAGCTTGCGTAGGGTGTGCATGAAGACCATCGCCAGCATTTATAACAGAGGCTTTTACCCTTTTTGAGATAAGCTCTGCTGCCCCTGAAGATGGATGACGAATAACAATAATGTCAGGATTCATAGCTTCAAGATTTTTTGCAGTATCAACCAAAGTCTCACCCTTTACGATACTGCTCGATCCAGATGATATTGCGATTGTATCAGCACTAAGACGCTTTGCAGCAATATCAAATGAGAGCTTAGTTCGTGTACTTGGCTCTTGAAAAAAGAGGACTATAGTTTTTCCCCTTAATGTTGGGACTTTTTTAACGGGTCTGTTTGAGATCTCTTTCATGCCCTCTGCTGTATCAAGAATCATGTTAATATCTCGGACAGATAGAGAGCCAATATCTAAAAGGTCTTTATGTTCAAAACGCATTTTTAATTTTTCCGTTTACAAACAGTTATAAGTTCATCGCCATCATAAAAATATCACAA
>JADFZO010000070.1 GCA_015232465.1 Desulfamplus sp. | reverse complement strand
AGGTCATTTGTAGGCTCGTCAAGCAAAAGAAGGTTTGCCTCCTCTTTTAACATTCTTGCAAGATGGACACGGTTTCTCTCTCCTCCAGATAGAAATCCAACCTTTTTTTGCTGGTCTGTTCCAGAAAAGTTGAACTTTGAGACATAAGCTCGAGAGTTCACTTCACGACCGCCAAGCAAAATGGTCTCATTCCCATCTGATATAACTTCCCAGATGCTTTTATCAGGATTTAAGATGTGCCTATCTTGATCCACATAAGCAATTTTGACTGTCTCACCAATCTCAATTGTTCCAGCATCAGGATTTTGTTTGCCTGTTATCATGTTAAAAAGGGTTGATTTTCCAGCACCATTTGGTCCAACAACTCCAATAATACCGCCAGCAGGTATGATAAAGCTCATATTTTCAACAAGAATTTTATCACCAAATGCTTTAGTAACACCATCTGCAATAACAACCTTATCCCCAAGCCTTGGACCAGGTGGAATATAAATCTCAAGGTCTTTTTCGCGATCTTTTACGTCCTGCTTTAAAAGCTCATCGTACGAGGTTATTCTTGCCTTTGCTTTTGAGTGTCGCCCTTTTGGAGACATCTTTATCCACTCAAGCTCTCTCTCTAAAGTCTTTTGGCGTTTGCTCTCTTTTTTCTCTTCGTTTTTTAATCTATTCTGTTTTTGCTCAAGCCATGATGAGTAGTTGCCCTTCCATGGAATTCCCTCACCTCTATCAAGCTCAAGTATCCAGCCAGCAACATTATCAAGAAAATATCTATCATGGGTAACGGCAATAACTGTGCCCGCATATTGGCTTAAATGCTGCTCAAGCCACGACACAGATGCAGCATCAAGATGGTTTGTAGGCTCATCTAAAAGAAGAATATCAGGTTTTTGGAGCATCAAACGACATAATGCAACACGCCTCTTTTCACCGCCAGAAATAATATTTACTGGTGTATCTTCAGGCGGACAACGTAAGGCATCCATAGCCATCTTAAGTTTAGAATCTAAATCCCACGCCTCTAAGTGATCTAACTGCTCTTGCAACACCCCCTGACGCTCAATCATTTTATCCATCTCATCATCTGACATTGGTTCAGCAAATTTTTCACTGATTGATTCGTATTCATTAATAAGATCAACAACCTCCTGAACACCCTCTTGAACAACCTCTTTAACAGTTTTGGTTGAGTTCAAAAGAGGCTCTTGCTCTAAATATCCAACTGAAAAGCCTTTGGATAAAATAGTTTCACCGTTATACTCTTTATCAATTCCAGCCATAATTTTAAGCAAAGAGCTTTTACCAGAGCCGTTAAGACCCAGCACGCCAATCTTTGCTCCATAAAAATAGGAGAGAGAAATATCTTTTATAACTGGCTTTTTATCGTAAAATTTACTCACCTTCATCATGGAGTAGATAACTTTTTTGGTATCTTCTGACATTATTTTTTAAATCCTATGTGTCAAATTATATTGATTAAATATTATTAAATCATCTTATGATTATTTGTAATTTTCTTAAACACAATGAGCAGTGGCTAAAAATCAGGCATTTTAATCTTACTTGATTTTTTTGTCAATGGACTTATAACCGTGCTTTTTTGCATGTTTAGGAAAAAGATCAATTGCCTGATTTAAAGGGATAAACCCTGAAAATGCCCGCACTTTCACCATTTTGTAATTTTTAACCGCTTGGCTCCAACCAGTAAAGCACGAAACACCAAATATAGAGTCTCGTTCTGACCAGAGTTTGTTGTTTACTCCAAACCGTTTTGTTTTAAACAATAGGTGTATAACCATTTTCCAGTTTTCGATAAAGTATATAACTCTTTTTTTAACCATAATCAATTATCCTGTAAGTTTAAGGTGTTATAACTCAATATTCAAGTTGTATTTTTTTTAAATGACCATCACTCTTTCATTCGTTAATATTCAAAAATTGGTAAAAAGATGGTCATAAACTTGTTGATCTCACTAATAAAGTTCTGTAAAAATAATGGAGAGCTTCTTGATAACTATTGCTGATAATGGTAGTCTTGATTTTACTAATATCATAACGTATTAAATTGCAAGCAAATAGTGGCACGAAACTTACAACATTTTTAAACAAGGAGATATATAACAAATGAGTCAGGTTATTAGAGATGGTGAAAATACAATTGTAATACCCGGAATGAGCATCGTGGCATCAATGGCTGAAGATTTTAAAAAAGAGCTTTTAACAGCAATCCACACTCACAGAGGAAAACTGATAATTGACCTTGCTGGAGTTGATATGGTTGATTCTGTAGGTCTTGGGGTTATAATTGCTGCCCATAATACATTGATCCAAAAGGGTGAGACTTTAGAAATAATAAATGTCTCCAACGATATTTACGGACTCTTTACCACCATGAGGCTTAATAGGCGATTCAAAATTGAGAAGGCTCAAGAGTAAAAGCCAAAATAGATAGTAGCTGCCTCTTGTCCTGCAAATGTTTTTTTAAAGTAAAAAGATTAATTTCAGCCTTTGGCTTAAAACCCCTTAGGCTGAAGATAAATTCCTGCTTAATTTAAGGAGCAAAAGAGATGAAGATCAGGAAAACAAGATTACAATTTCTGCTTTTTGTGTTTGCTTTTTTTACTATTTTTGGATTTATGGGATGTGGCGAAGAAGATGAAAAAGATGACTACTCAACCGTAAGCAACATGATATCAGACAGAAATAAAGCAAGGTTTGATAAGGCTGCTCAAGATTCTGCAAAAAAGGCGGCTGTTGAAAATCAGACATCTGCCTCTGAAGAGTCAACCAGCCAAACAGATGTGTCAAAATTACCGGGTTTAGTCTTTGAAGAGAATATTAAAATTGTAAGCGAATCTTCAGGCAGAACCATTGCTACTGGGATAGCTTATCTTGATAAATCGGGCAAAATAGTCAATATTCGAGTAAAAAAATAGAGCCACACAAAATCACGCATAAAAGGTTATAAGCTTACACAAACCTCTTCATAACCTCGTCAATGACAATATCCACATTTTTAGGAGTTACGTTAAGATCGGAGCAGTATTGCTCTGCTATCTTTCTTTTGCCAAAATTGCTCATATCACTTAGGCGAGAAAATATCCCGCTTCTTCTGCCAATCTGATAAATTATCTGCTCTTTTGGATCCATATTTAAAAAACTTTTTATAACTTCTGTCATCTTTGCCTTATCTTCTGGCAGTTTCCCCTCAACCTCTTCAAATAGATTTAAAATGTGATCGCTTTTGATTGTTGTGGTTATCCCGTCAAGATTATCAAGAAAAAGTAAGGTCTCTTCTGCTGTCTCTCTATCGCCTAACTTGTTGAAAACACCAGCTCTCCAATCGTTAAAGAGATCCCCTGTTGGAGTTATTGCAAGAGTTCTTAATCTTACAAAATCAGCATCTATCTGATTTAGCGCATCTGCACTCTCTAAGGCGTGCTCTTTTGATAAATCTCTACCTCCAAGACCTGGCATGTAGTATTCTGATAATTCAATGCCAACACGTTTTACCTTTTGTCCAGCTTTTATGTGCGTTGCCTTATCAACCCCTTTTTTCATAAGCTCAAGCACCTTATTAGATGCTGACTCCATTCCAATATGGATTCTGTTTAAACCAGCTTTTGCTATCTTTTCAAGATTATGATCTTTTATTCTTGCGATTGTGTGGGAGCGTGCGTAAGAGGTAATTCGTTTGATTTTTGGAAAAGATTGCTTGATGTGAAATAAGATGGTTACAAGATCATCAGGCTTGATAATAAGGGAGTTGGAGTCTTGAAGAAATATTGACTCCATTCCATTTCTAACCCAGCTTAATGCTGAATAAAATGCAGTCTGCTCTCTATCATCATCAATATTTTGAGGGTATATATTTATAGCTTTAGTATCTTGATCAGCCTCATTTAATCTATCTTGGATATAATCTACATATTTTTTGACTGTGTCTATATCTTTTAGCACATGGCTTACTGGTCTAAGTGAGAACTTTTTTTTTCTGTAAATTCCACAAAATCGGCAGTGGTTCCATGGGCAGTTTCTGGTTACACGTATCAACAGGCTTGCTGCTTCACTTGGCGGTCTTATTGGACCAAGCTCAAATCCTGTGTATGGCAACTCTTGTTTGTTGGCTAATTTTTGTCGGGTTGTTTTATCTGAGCTATCCATTTTAGGCTTTTGTGATAACGGTTTTAAAAAAAGGTTATATAAAAAGAGGGGCGTAGCACGCTACGCCCCTTGCATCAAGCTATTTTATAACAATAAAGATTAAACTTATATTTTATGCAAATGCCTTTTCAAGATTTGGCACAACCTGTTTTTTGCGGCTCATAACGCCCGGTAGCCACGCTTTACCATTTTCTGGTGTTGCACCAAATGCCTTTTTAATTACAGAGTCATCATCAGATACGATCAGAACCTCAGAACCCTCTTTGATAATGTCAGTCAAGAGCAAGAAGATGCTGTGGTGTCCACCCTCTTTTTTAAGAGCAGCAATATCAGCAGCAAGAGCACCTTTAACTCCATCAAGGATTGATAGATCAACAACTTCAAGCTGTCCAATTCCAACCTTTTTGCCGCTCATGTTAAAATCTTTGTAATCACGATATACAAGCTCTCTGATTGGAGTGCCTTCAACAGCAGATTTTACCTTAAACATATCCATACCAAGTGCCTGCATATCACTAATGCCAGCAATCTTTGCAAGGTCTTCACATGCTGCTCTATCTTTTGCTGTGCATGTAGCTGACTTAAAGATTACAGTGTCGCTTAGGATTGCACAGAGCATAATGCCAGCAATCTCTTTTGGAATCTCTACATTAAAAAAGTTATACATAGATTTGATAACTGTGCATGTGCAACCTACTGGCCAAATCCAGCACTCTAAAGGCTGAGAAGTGGTTACATCACCAAGTTTATGGTGATCAACAATACCAAGAATATTAGCTTTACCAAGGTCTTCTGGACTCTGGGCAAGGTCTGAATGGTCAACAAGATAGACATCTTTGCCAGCATAAGATGTTACAATCTGTGGAGCTGCAACACCAAATTTCTCAAGTACAAATTTGGTTTCTGGAGTCAAACCACCTTGCATTGCAGATGCAATATCTTCACCAAGTTTTTTCTTAAGGTCCGCAAGAGCAATTGCAGAACATACAGAGTCTGTATCTGGATTTTTGTGACCAAACGCTAAAATTGACATAAAACCTCCTAACTAATTGTTTATATTATGTTATATTACACTAAAAGAGCAATCAACCGATTACCCCTACTCTATATTAATTGATGACCATTATCGACTTAGATCATCACTATTTTTATGTTTTAAGGGCTTATTTATAATGATAATTGTTAATATTCTCAAGAAAAATATTATAGATGCCAACTTTAAAGAGCTTTAATAAGGGCTAACATATCTCTAACAGCCTGCTCCATTCCAGAAATTGTAGCTCGTGCAACTATGCTGTGTCCAATGCTGAACTCATCAATCTCATTTAACCCTTTAAATCTTTTAATTGAGTGGTATCCAAGTCCATGACCAGCATTGACACCAAGTTTAAGTTTTGATGCTATTTTTGCTGCATCAACAATTCGTGCAAACTCCTTATCTTGCTCTATATCTGTAATAGCATCACAAAACGCTCCAGTGTGAATCTCTATCATATCTGCACCCATTTTATGAGCATGTTTAATCTGTTCAAGATGAGGGTCAATAAATATACTAACCTTTATCCCACCATTTTGAAGATGCTTTACACTCTCTTTTATGCTGTTAAAATGGGTTATTATGTCAAGTCCTCCTTCTGTGGTAAGCTCTGCACGCTTTTCAGGCACTAAGGTTACTATATTTGGCTTAATATCAAGGGCAATGCCAAGCATCTCAGGTGTTGATACCATCTCAAGGATCAGCTTTGTCTGAACCATCTCTCTTAATATCCTGACATCTCTTTCTTGAATATGGCGTCTATCTTCCCTAAGATGGACAACAATGCCGTCTGCCCCTGCAGTTTCAGCAGCCATTGCAGCAGTTACAGGATCAGGATATTTTGCCCCCCTTGCTTGACGCAAGGTTGCAATGTGATCAACATTTACAGCAAGCTGTGCCATTATTTTTCTCCTTTTCAATTAAAAAAAACTAAGCTCTTTATTTGGCTCAATAATGTTAAGAAGCTCTAAACTCTTTTTCTCCATCTCAATGTAATCTTCGCTGCAAGATTCTTCATTATCAGGATCATCGTGATCATAGCCAATAATATGTAAAATTCCATGAACAAGAAGTTGAGAGAGTCTCTCGTCAGTTGTGATGTTGGACTCTTTTGCCTCATCTTGTGCCCGCTCTGCAGATATTACTAAATCTCCAAGAAGATTGCCGATATAGCCAAATTCACCCTCAAGCATTGAGAATGATAAGACATTTGTAGGTGCATCAACCCCTCTGTAGAGATGATTTAACTCCCTGATATGAGCGTTGCTTGTGATGACCACTGAAATTTCGTGGTTCTCATATCCTAAAGCCTTTAGAATCAGCCCTATTTTCTGGCGTATCTGCTCCTTTGATATTTTTACTATCTTCTGCTGGTTTTGTATTAGTATCTTCTGTTGTGCCATTGCTCTCTTTTGCAGATTCCTGCTGTTTTACCTCTTTTGGGGTCTCTTTGGGTTTAGTCTCTTTTTTTACATCTAATTTATCGTTATACTCAATCCTATGGTGATACAGCCCAGTTAATATCTTATTAAAACTATTAGATATTTGGTGCAAATCCTTTAGAGTTAGATCGCACTCCTCAAGCTGACCATCAAGAAAAATTGCATTTATAAGCTCCTGAATACGCCCCTGTATTCTTGCTGGGGTTGGACGCTCTAATGTTCTTAGTGCAGCCTCAACAACATCAGCAAGCATAACAATTGCTGATTCTCGACTCTGAGGTTTAGGTCCTGGGTAGCGAAAATCACTCTCCTTTACAGCATCTTCACCATGAATCTTAACGCTTTTATTGTAAAAATATTTAATAAGACTTGTGCCGTGATGCTGCTGAATAGCGTCACTAATATCTTGTCCAAGTTTATACTCTTTTGCAAACTCAACCCCCTTTTTTACATGCTGAATCAGAACCAAAGCAGACATAGATGGAGATATTTTATCGTGCCTATTTTTACCATCAGTCTGATTTTCAATAAAATAGAGGGGTTTATCAAGTTTACCAATGTCATGGTAAAATGCCCCAACCCTTGTTCTTAATGCACTAACTCCAATTGCTGAGGCTGCTGCCTCTGCAAGATTTGCAACTATAACGCTGTGGTTGTATGTGCCGGGAGCTTCAATCATAAGCCTCTTCATCATTGGCTGATCAAGGTTGGATAGCTCAAGAAATTTTATGTCAGTTGTATATGAAAATATAAGCTCAATAACAGGGGTCAAGCCAGCAGTTATTATTCCTGATGTTATACCGCTTGAGGCTGCAAGAAGTATATTTTTAGCAAGGGTTGCCATGTTTATCTCTGAAGAGTAGATGCTCAAAGCTGTTGCAACTGCCGAGTTAAAAAGAGCCAACTTAAAACCAGTTGTGATAAAGATTTTTCGCTCTCTGCAGTGCTGCATCCAGAATGCACCAGTTATGCTGCTGAGCAAAAAGAAGACAAAAACTTCAACTCTTATTGAAAAGATGGTTGCCCCAAGTATTGATAGAATCAAAGTAAAATAGATTGAGATTTCAAACCCTAAAAATAGAGAGACAGTCATAGCCCCAGCAGCAAGGGGAAGCAGTAAAAACAGAGAGTCAGATGTTATATCAAGCGGAAGATTTAAATTGTTGGTGTATCCAGAAGGGGCTGATATTTTTATGATTGACAAAAATATAATCAGCATAAGGGCTAAAAATAGTATATTCTTATTATGATTTCTGCGGATTGTTTTGTGATTCTTAATTAAAACAATATAGATAACAAGCAGTGAGAAAAAAATCATAAGTGCAGCTCCAACCCGTGTCATTAACATATCTTTTGCTGCTGATTGACTGCTTAACGCCTTTAGCTTTAAAAGTTTTGTTTCATCAACACGCTCCCCTTCACGCAGAATCATCTCTCCTTGCTTAATCTGATATAGCACAGGCTTTAACTCAGATTGAGCCTCTAAAATCCGCTTTTCAGTCTCACTTCTGTTCATTGTGATATTTGGAAGAATCAGTTGATGAGAAATATCAATAATCAACGCTTTTAGTGTCTTATTGCTGTTTTTTACCAACTCTTCAGATGCTGCTCTTACATAGGCTCGAACCTCGTCAAGTCCATAAAATACCCTTAAATTCTCAACCAAACGCTCTGTTGATATAGTGCCAATACTTCTTAATATAATCCCCTTTTTTTCCTCTTTTAAAAGAAGCTCTTTATTAGCAACAACACCATTTTTAAGGATTTTGGAGATTATGCTCTTTATTGAATCTGTTATCTCATTAGAAAAATTGTATTTATAAAGTGTGCTATAACCTCTTTCGCCAACAGTTATTCCAAGTGCATTTTCAAACTCTTCAAGAGTTACCATTACCATCTCAATCGTGGGTTTTAAAGATTCACTCTTCTCTGATTCAGCACCTGTTGAAGACTCTGGAGACTCAGCACCTGCTGGAGCTTGACCCTCTTTTTGCTCTCTATCTGTTGAAAATAGCCTTCTTGGAATTGCAAACGCCTGCTCAACCCTATCTGATAACTGAGATGACATATTTGGGTCATAATCGTAGATGCTTTGAAAAGAGTCAGCCACCTGTTGTCTGTTTTGAAGTGTTGCAGCAGCATCTTCAATAAAAAAATCTCTTGGAGCTTTTATGTCTCTCTCTGCAATATCGCCCAATTTATAATCGTAATTGGCTGTTCTGTCAGGATAAAGAATAAAGGTTGAAAAGAGTATTATGAAGATTAAAATTCCCCATAAAACAAATGGTTGAGTCATTACTAATGATGTTATGTTCTGAATAGTCTTATCAGTCTCATTTTTGTTCATTTTTCTGTTGACTCTCTTTAGAGTTGCTGTTGTTGTATGCCTCTATGATTTTCGATACAAGCCTGTGCCTTATCACATCTTTATTATCAAAAAAGACAAATTTTAACCCGTCAATATTTTGGAGAATATTTTTTGCTTCAACAAGACCTGATCTTTTTCCTGATGGCAGATCAATTTGGGTAATATCTCCTGTAATAACTGCTCTTGAGTTGTATCCAATTCTTGTTAAAAACATCTTCATCTGCTCTGATGTGGTATTTTGAGCCTCATCAAGAATAATAAAGGCGTTATTTAGGGTTCTTCCTCGCATAAATGCTAATGGTGCAATCTCAATAATGCCTTGCTCTATCATCTCTTTTGACTTTTCAACAGATAACATATCGTGCAGAGCATCATAAAGCGGTCTAAGATATGGGTTGATCTTTTCAGATAGATCGCCCGGTAAAAAGCCTAAAGACTCACCAGCTTCAACTGCTGGTCGGGTCAAAACTATTCTGTTTATCTCCCCTTTTGTAAGTGCAGCTACAGCCATTGCCATTGCCAAATATGTTTTTCCTGTTCCAGCAGGACCAATTGCAAAAACAATGTCGTTAGCTTTAGCAGCATCAACATAGAGCTTTTGATTTGGGCTTTTAGGTGCAATATTTTTTTTGCGAAATGTGGTTAGGATAGTATCAAGAAAGATGTTTTTAAGTTTGCATGAGCCATCATTTCTAAGGGCTGAGGCTGCAATCTCAATATCTGACGGGTGGAGTGAAAATTTCTCCTCAATCAAGCCATAAAGCTGATTAAGCATCTTTTCAGTAAGAAGGACATCTTCAGAATCCCCTTTAATGATAAGGGTGTTGCCCCTGTTGTCTATTCTAACGCCAGTGGCTTTTGAAATTCTTGCAAGGTTATAGTTGTGATGTCCAAAAAGCTCTCTTGCCATAGCTATATTTTCAAATATAATCTCTTTCATGGCAGGATAGATTGCACGCTATTCAATAAAAGGTCAATAAAAACTTGACTCAAAAGAGTGTCAACTGATAATGATGCTTTGCATTTTTTAATAATTTAGTGAGTTTTATATTAAAAAACTACGGTGAGCGACATGGTAAATAGTTTTGATATTTTTATTATTATTGTTATATCCTTTGGACTATTACGAGGTTTTTTCAGAGGATTTATAAAAGAGATCAGCTCAATTGTTGGAGTTATAGCAGGCTTTTATGGTGCATACACATATTACAAACTTGTTGCAGTCCATCTAAACTCGCTATTGACAGATTGGGGTTATGCAGAGTGGACAGCTTATGGTAACATAGCCTCTTTTTTTCTGATCTTTTTTGCAATACTTTTATTTACCACACTAATTGCAAATATTATCAGATATTTATTAAAAATCGTATTTCTTAAATGGGTTGATAGGCTATTTGGACTACTTTTTGGTGCAACAAAGGGTATTCTTGTGGTATCGGTTGTATTTACTGTACTCACAACTTTTCTGCCAAATCAGCCTGAATTTATAACAAAATCGACTCTTACCCATTATGTTGTCCATATTTCAGAGATGGCAACTCTCTTTATATCTAAAGATTTAAAGGGTGAGTTTAAGGTCAAAATAGAGAGGATGAAAGAGATTTGGGAAGAGCAGAAATCAGCAATATTAATAAAGGGCAAGAGTGCGGGCAATATAGAGAAGCTACAAAAGAGAAGGCAAGCCTCTTTGCACTCATAGAGATTATACAGAAGCTTAGAGGAGAAAACGGCTGCCCTTGGGATAAAAAACAGACTCCGGAGACAATTTGGAAATGTTTGGCTGAAGAGCTTTATGAGCTTTTAGCTGCGATTCAAGATGATGATTATGATGAGATATGCGAAGAGTTAGGAGATGTGCTTTTTCAGATTCTCTTTATTGCTGAAATATATCGAGAAAAAAGAGCGTTTGATATAAAAAAGAGCATTGATTTAATTGCTCAAAAGATGATCAGAAGACACCCTCATATTTATGCTAAAACCACAGTAAATAGCGAAGAGGAATTATGGGCAAATTGGGAGAGCATAAAAAAGGGCGAAAAAGCTCAAAAAAATGGGGCTAATTCTATTTCTAAAGCCTCTTTTTCTTCTATTCTTGACTCTGTTCCAGTTGGAATGCCAGCACTTATGCGATCTTATAAAATTTCAGAGCGAGCAGTAAGAGCTGGATTTGATTGGAAAGATATTGATGAGGTTATTTTAAAGACATCAGAGGAGTTAGAGGAATTTAAAGCCGCACTAATTACTGGTAATAAAGATGATATTGCAATGGAGTTTGGCGATATTTTATTTACCCTTACCAATGTTGCCCGTTTAGCAGGGGTTCACCCTGAAGTTGCCCTTACAAGTTCTATCAGCAAATTTGAAAAGAGATTTAGATATATGGAAAAAGTGCTGTTTGAAAGAGGCTTATCTCTTAAAGATGTTTCGCGAAAAGAGCTTGAATCTTTATGGGATAGTGCCAAAACAATAAAATCGTTATGATACAGAATATTAAAATTACAATTGCTGAAAGTATAGTCTCTTACATGGAAGTCTATTTATGGTTAAAATAAAAAAGAGTTTAATTTTACTATTTATAATATTGTTGTTCAATATCGCCCAATTATTTGCTCAATCTGATGGGTATCTCCCAGTTGCTGCCCCCTTATCTTCAGCACTTACAAATTTAGGTAGTAGAGATCAAAATCTGGCTACAACACAAGATAAAAATAAAAAAAACTCACAAGAGACAAGCAGTGTGTTAGTTTTAACAGAGGCTGTAATGTGTGAGTCTATTAAAGGTTTTGAGCCAGGTCAATCTGCTGTTGTATTTTCAGTCTCTCTTGGTAAGATATTTTGCTTTACAGGATTTGAGAATATATCTCAAAATGCCTTTGTGTATCATAAGTGGTATCATAGAGATCGCTTTGTTGCCACAAACCGATTTCTTGTTAAAGCTCCTCAATGGTCAACTTTTAGCACAATGCAGCTTAGATCAGCAGATAAAGGTCCGTGGCGTGTTGAGATTACTGACGAAAAGGATAGACTTTTAGAGACCCTTAGATTTAGCGTAGTTGATTGATAAGTTTATTAAAATATTTGGATCGATTTTCCCATGAATGAGATAGTTAATTTTTTAAGCTCCCTAAGATGGCAGGATATTATTGATATAGCCATAAACAGCTATATCCTATTTAGACTATATGTTCTATTTAGAGGATCACGGCTTATCCGTATAGTTCCTGTTGTATCACTTCTTTGGGTATTAAACATAATGGCTCTATATATGGGGCTTGTTGTTACAACATGGGCAATTCAAGGGATAATAGCAGCAGCAGCCATTATTTTAATAATTGTATTTAGAGATGAGATTGGATCTGTTTTTCAGACTAAAAATCTGACATCATTTTTATGGGGAATTCCCGGAACAAAAAGTTCAACACCAATAGAGATAATAACATTAAGTGCATTTGAACTTGGCAAAAGAAAGGTTGGTGCACTGCTTATTTTTCCCGGCAAACAGAGCCTTGATGAGATTGTGCAAGGGGGCATATTTTGGGACGGTGTAATATCTGAGCAGATGATATTTTCTATATTTTGGGATAAAAACCCTGTTCATGATGGTGCTGCCATTATTTATGGAGATCGCATTACTGATGTATCTGTTATTTTGCCTCTATCAAAACGGACAGATTTGCCATCTCGATATGGAACAAGGCACAGGGCTGCTGTTGGTCTTTGCGAGGTCTCAGATGCACTTGTAATTGTGGTATCAGAAGAGAGGGGTCATGTTACAGTAGTCAAAAATACAGATATTAAGCATGTAAGAAAAGCTGAAGAGCTTCAAGAGATATTAGCCATACACACAGGTCAGACAAAAAAGGAGAAAGAGGTACCTAAATGGAGAGATTTATCTGAATTTGCAGTTGCTGCACTTGCCTGTTTTGTAATAATTACAGGGGTTTGGTTTGGACTTTCGCGAGGAAAAGAGACTCTTAAAACCATAACTGTTCCAGTAGAATATACAGATATAAAGCAGGGGTTTGATATTATTGAGGCTTCAACAAACTCTGTTGATCTCCATTTAAGCGGTTCAATGCCACTTTTAAAGTCGTTAAAGCCAGAAAATGTAAAGGTTCTGTTAAAACTTGGCAATGCCTATGCTGGACTCAACTCTGTCAACATATCTACTGAAAATATCATTTTACCGCCAGGGGTAAATCTTAAAAAGGTTGAGCCTAAAACTGTTGAGATTGTGATGGCTGGTAAGGTTGAGAGGCGTATCCCTGTTCAGGTTGACTGGTCAGGAAAACTTGCAAATAATCTGATTCTTGAATCTGTAAAGGTTACGCCATCTACAATTCCAGTTATTGGTGTGAGTCCCGGCATTGAGAATGTAGCAACTGTTTACACTGAAAAGGTTATGCTTGATAAGATCATATCAAGCGGAACTCTTCAGGCTGGTATTGTTCTATTTCCATCATCTCTTAAAACTGATGACTCAAATAAAAGCGTAACCATAACCTACACTGTAAGAGAGCGGGTTAGCGATATGTTTGAATGATGGTGCTATCTTACTCGTTTGAGTCTATCTTTTGTATTTTGTATTTTTTTACAAAACCTGTTGGGTGGTAGCTTAACTTTGCGTGTCTTAGCCCTTCATCTCCTAAGTCTTGCTCACGATTTATTGTCTCGTAATGCTCAGTAACAATAGAGGCAAATGCCTGATTTACAAATTGCCACAACCCTTTGTACCCACTTACAGCTTTTTCAAAATGGATCACAAAACTTTTACCACGCGCAAGCTCCTCTCCAAGTGAGTAGGCTACAGGCTCATCTTCAACATAGTAGATACCCCCACACAACTGAAGCTCCTCGCTCTTTTCAAGAGCCTCTTTTGCAGCAGTATAATCTCCTTCCTCATCTCCATTTATCAACCTGTTCTCTCGCCATTTATCAAGAATCTTTAAAGCATCAGGTATATACTCCTCAAGAAGTGGTCTGCCCTCATAGTTATGGTTGTTCACAAACGCTTTTATAAGATTTCTCTTTTTATGATAATGTCTTCCCGGAAGCTCTGCTAAATTTTCTCGCTTGTATAGATAGTCAAAGTTATTACGATCCTCAAAAACCTCATATCCTCCGATGCTCATAAAAATATCAGCTTGAGCTTCAGAGACGCATTTTAGAGTAATATGCTCTTTAAATAGAGCATCAAGCAGAGGTTTTTGGGGGATACTAAATGGAAGCATAAAAAAGCTCTCTGATAGATATGGCGATACACGATCACAACCTGTAATTATAAAGCTCTCGAGCTCAGATTTACTATCTATCTTGCCTATTTTGTATTTATGGGGGTCTCTAAAAAGGTATAGATTGGCAAAGGTAAACTCAGAGATTCCATCTGGAAGTTTTTGAAACATCGGGTGAAGCAACTCTCGAAAACCTATATGAATCTCAACAGTTTGGGGATAAACAGGTAGCATTTAAATAAAAATCTCCAATATCGTTTTACAATAAAAATATGTGCAATAAAAGCAAACCAATTATGCTGTTATGTTTTTTTACTCATTCTTACCTATTTAGTAAAAATGATGAAAACTTCCTGATTCATAGAATATGCCCGAAATAACTGCTTAGGTCTTATTTCTTTCCTACCCCCTTAAGTAAGGTCAACTTAAAAGTAGAGAGTGAGTATTAAAGTAATTTTTAAGAACCATGTTCGGAGTAAGTCCATTTAACGCTTGATGAGGTCGTTCTTGATTATACTGCATTTTCCATTGATTCGCTAATTGACGAACCTCTTCAATTTTATTAAACAAATTGGGATTTAGAAATTCAACCCTCAATGTTCCATTAAATCTTTCAGTAAAAGGATTTTTGAGTCGGTTTTCCAGGTTCTATAAATTTTAACTCAATCTGATGGTCTTTAGCCCATATACCTATTAATTCAGAGATAAACTCAGGACCATTATCAGTTCTCAAAGCCTTAGGATAGCCACGCCATTGGGCAATCTCTTCAAGGGTTCTTAACACTCTTTTAGCAGGAATGGAAGTATCTACTTCGATTCTAAGTGCTTCTCTGTTAAATTCATCAATAACATTTAGTGCACGAAACCTCTTGCCAGTTGTCAGATTATCACTGACAAAATCTAACCCCCCAACACTCATTCGGAGCCAAAGGTGGCTCTACCTTCTATTTTTTACTTCATCATCAGTTTGTTTAAACTGCTTGCTTATACGGTCAAGATAACCGCTTATGAATAAATCTTTATTAGACATCTACTGCTCCTTAACCCACCTTTGTTCTTTGGTTTGTTGCCACTCATGGATCCCGATACGTTTTTCATTGTAAAATGCTACAGATAAGTAGCAAAAGTTCACAACCTGCATAATTGTTTAAGCAATTATGGGGGTATCTCCCAAAGTGCAACACTTAGTCAAAAATTTAACTAAAATGTTACACGCTCCTACTATATCTCTATCTGCCATTGAACCATTTGTAAGTTTGATAAACTTTGCCGAACCTATATTTCTTATCTCACCTGTTTCAGGGTGTGTCTTACTGGTATAGGCTTCTGACATCTCAATTACTGTTTTC
>JADFZO010000006.1 GCA_015232465.1 Desulfamplus sp. | reverse complement strand
GTGGCATAATGGTTGATTTTACTCCAAAACTTAAAGAAATTTTACAAAAAAATGGCTGTTTGTTTTACAGGCAAGGCAAAGGCGATCATGGAATTTGGACAAATCCTGATACAAATATAAAATTTGTAGTTGATAATAAGATAAAATCACGCCATACAGCAAACGGAGTATTAAAACAGGCTGGGTTATCAAAACAATTCTAAATCAGAATCACAGATTGCCACGGATTAAGGGATTTCACGGAAAAAATCAGTGGAATTGAGGAAATCAGGTTAATCTGTGATTCTGAAAATTTAAAAACCCAAACCTTATGGACTAAAATGAAATTATCTCAAAATGCAATTATTGCCCGTGAAAAGTTGACAAATTATCTTTTGATTCACAAAAAGAGGAATGACAAATCAGCATGGCTTGCCAAAGCTGGATATGCTCTTGATAATTGGGAGATATTGGAAATTGATTTAAGAAATCAGATTTTGTCTCAAAATGCTGTTGAGGCTGAAAAAACAGAATTTGGTCAGATGTTTGAAATAAGCGGATTACTTCTTGGACCAAATGGAAAAGGTCTGTCTGTTATTACGATTTGGATGATAGACCGCATAACTGGAAATACAAGATTTATAACTATGTATCCTGATAAAATTGCTGCTTAGAGGAGGAATAATGAAATATAACTTATTTGAAGAGATTATTCTGGCTAAGGATATTCCTGAAAAAAAGCTGAAAAAAGGTGATGTTGCAACTATTGTAGAATATTATCCTGTGTCTGAAGGTGAAGATGGTTATTCTTTGGAAGTATTTAACACGATTGGAGATACATTAGCTGTAATAACAGTAGAGGAATCAGCAATTGAACCTTTTATTGAAGATGCTGTTTTCTGCGTAAGGTCTCTTGCTGCATAGCGAAGACGAAGATTATAAAAATCAGTGCAATCCGTGAAATCAGGTTAATCAGTGGTTCTGAATCAGGATTTACAGGATAGAAGGATAAGGCGGGATAAAGCAAAATCCTGAAAATCCTTTTTTATGGAGGTTTTTATGAATGCAATACTTAAAAAGGCTTTTAATATGGCATCCTCATTTTTCAGAAGAAGAGCAGGAAATATTGGGAAAATATTGGATACATGAAATGCAAAAAGCCAATTTAATTGAAACAATTAAAGATGAAATAAAATGGCAGAAATCTTTTGTCGAGTCTCAAGATATTCTCGAAATGCTGGCAGATAAAGCATTAGAAGAATATAGAGAGGGAAAAGCTGAAAAAAGAGGATGGGACGAGTTATGATCTCTCATCTGCTTCCGAGTTTTAAAAAACATTTCGAGGCTTTGCCAGAACAAATAAAAAATCAGGCAACAGAAGCTTATAAAATTTGGAAGAAAAATCCATTTAGGCTAAATGAATTTGAATCACGAATTCACAGGATAGAATGATAAAGCTAATCTTGAAAATCCTTTCATCTTGGGTTAAGGAGTAAATTATAGAAAAAGGAGTTTTTCAAATGACATTAGAATACATTAAAAAACAATCTATATCTGAATCCACACCAGTTCTTGAGGTAAAAGAGCTTGCTATATCGTATAAAACACGCAAAGGCGAAATCCCAGCAGTGCAAGGGGTAAATTTTACCGTAGGGCAGGGCGAAACTATTGGATTGGTTGGGGAATCTGGTTGTGGTAAAAGCACAATTGCCTTTGGTATTTTGGATTTTCTTGGGATAAATGGACGCGTTTCAGGTGGCAGTATCAAATTTATGGGGCAGGAGCTTGTGGGTCAACCAAAGTCTGAATTAAGAAAGATCAGGGGTAATAAAATCTCTATGGTCTATCAAGACCCAATGCAGGCTCTTAATCCATCTTTAAAGATTGGCAATCAGCTTTCTGAGGTTCTCACGACTCATAACAACATCTCAAAACAAGATGCGTGGAAAAAGAGCATTGCTATGCTTGAGAGGGTCTATATGCCAGATGCTGCCAATGTTATGGAGCGTTACCCGCACATGATTTCAGGCGGACAACAGCAAAGAGTTGTAATTGCAATGGCAATGCTCAACAGCCCCTCGCTTCTTATCATGGACGAGCCAACTACAGCCCTTGATGTTACGGTTGAGGCTGCTGTTCTTGATCTTGTTGAAGACCTAAAAAAAGATTTTAATACTGGTATCATATTTATAACGCACAACCTTGGAGTTGTTGCCAGAGTGAGCGATAAACTTTGCGTTATGTATGCTGGTGAAATGGTGGAAAAAGGATCAGTTCAAACCATATTTGACAGCCCAGCACACCCATACACAAGAGGCTTACTCTGCTGCGTGCCAAATTTGACTGACGATCTCTCTTTTTCTCGTCTCTGGTCAATACGAGGGCGAGTTCCTCACCCATCTGAACGCCTACCAGACAAGTGCATTTTTGCCCCAAGATGTGATTGGACTATATCTAAAAATATTCAAGATAAATGCACTACAACCCACCCTGAACTTATAACAATTTCTGGTGAGCATCAGAGCCGCTGTTTTTTAGGTGATCAAACATTTGCAGCAAGCATGACTGATTACGCAAGAGGAAATAGAGAGATTTTGGAAGAGTCGTGCGAAACGGAAAATAGATCATCTCAAAATATTACAGATAACATAGCAGCCATTAAAAATATCAAAATATATTATGAACACAAATCAGGCTCGTTAAAAAGTGTTTTTGGGCTTGAAGATAAACAATATATAAAGGCTGTTGATGATGTCTCGTTTATTGTGCCTAAAGGCTCTGTGCTTGGAATTGTGGGTGAATCTGGTTGCGGAAAAAGCTCGCTGGTCAAGGGGATTGTGGGGCTTGAAAAGGTGTCAGGCGGTAGTGCTGAACTTATGGGTTTTGATCTTACAATACCAGTTGCAAGTAGAAGTCAGACTTTAATTCGAGAGCTTCAGATGGTATTCCAAAATCCAGACTCTACACTAAACCCTTCATTCACGGTTGGGGATCAGATTGCACGCCCTATCAAAAGATTTAGAGGCATTCCAGCAAAAGATATTCAAGCTGAGGTAGAAAGACTCCTCAAAGCTGTTAAGCTGGATACCTACTATTACAACAGATACCCAAGACAGTTAAGCGGTGGAGAAAAACAGCGAGTTGGCATTGCAAGAGCACTTGCAAGCCAGCCCAATATGGTGCTCTGTGATGAGCCTGTATCTGCACTTGATGTATCTGTTCAGGCCGCTGTGCTAAATCTTCTTAATGAGATAAAAGAGGAGCTTGGCACAACTCTTATATTTATTGCCCATGATCTTAGTGTTGTAAGATTTATCTCAGATTATGTTGCTGTGATGTATTTAGGGCAGATTGTGGAGTTTGGATCAGTTAGAAGAATTTACCCGCCTCCATATCACCCCTACACGGAGGCTCTTTTATCAGCAGTGCCAATACCTGATCCAAATCTGTCAAGACGCAAATTTATAAGATTATCAGGTGATGTGCCAAGTGCAATGAATCCGCCAACTGGTTGCAGATTTCATACAAGGTGTCCAAGAAGAGAGATGCTTTCTGATAATGGAAAAATATGTGAGCAAAAATCGCCCTCATGGCAGTATGGAAAAGGGTCTCACCGAATTTTATGCCATATCCCAATTGATGAGCTTGCTAAATTTGAGGCAGTTCTACCCCTTGGGAAAGGTTATGATATTTAATAAATTGGAGAAAAAGATTAATGAATCAGATAATGGATCAGATGCTTAAAGATAGAGTTGCAATAATAACAGGTTCTGGAAGAGGTATTGGAAAGGCTGCTGCAGTTATGTTTGCATCAGCAGGTGCAAAGGTTGTTGTGAGCGACATTGACCCTGAACCAGCAGAAGAGACAGTTGCTGAGATTACTAAATCTGGTGGAGAGGCGATTTTCTATATTGGTGATGTTACTGCTGATGATTTTGCTCAAAATATTATTGATACTGCTGCCAAAAAATGGGGAGCAATCCACATAATTGTAAATAATGCAGGATTTACATGGGACTCTATGATACACAAAATGAGTAACAAACAGTGGGATACTATTATTGATCTGCATCTTAAAGCACCATTTAAAATTATTCGTGCTGCAAAGCCTTGGTTGTGTGATGCTGCAAAAAAGGAGATTCAAGAGAGCGGAAAAGCCATTGCCAGAAAAATTATAAACGTATCCTCAATTTCAGGAACAACTGGAAATGCTGGGCAGGCAAACTATTCAGCAGCAAAATCTGGCTTGATAGGGCTGACCAAAACTATAAGTAAGGAGTGGGGCAGATATAATGTTCAGTGCAATGCAATTGCATTTGGGGCAATTGAGACAAGGCTATCAGCTCCAAAAGAGGAAGGGGCATCTATGCAAAAAGATGGAGAGGTCATCTCACTTGGGATACCAAAACAGATACGAGACATTGCAACAATGATGATTCCACTTGGCAGACTTGGAACTCCACAAGAGGCTGCGGGTCCAATCCTATTTCTTGCCTCATATCTATCTGATTATGTGAGTGGCGAGGTTATAACTGTCTCTGGTGGGTTGTAACCGATTTTGTGATAACTACAAAAAACGTTTTTAAATATTTGAAGTTATATTGGAACAGATAAATTTTAAGATTGTTATAGAGTATGATGGCACAAACTTTGCTGGCTGGCAGATTCAAAAAAAGGGGGTAACAGTTCAAGCAGAGCTTGAGCGTGCAATCTCCATAATTTTAAATCAGCCAATCAAGCTCATTGGCTCTGGCAGAACTGACGCTGGAGTTCATGCTATGGGTCAGGTTGCAAATTTTCATGCTTATACTGCAATCTCTTCTGAAAACCTTCTAAAAGCCCTTAACAGCATAATAAAAACTCCAATTGTGATACATTCATGCGATGTTGTTCAGCTAAATTTTCACGCAAGATACAGTGCAACCTCAAAAGAGTATCACTACCATATTTTAAATAGGCAGATTCCGTGTGCTGTAGGTCGCGATTATGTGTGGCAAGTAAGGCAGGAGCTTGATGTTGATGCAATGAGGTGTTGCTCTAAAGTGTTGATAGGCAAGCACGATTTTAAATCGTTTGAGGCAAGCGGAAGCCCAAGATCACACACTGTTAGAGAAATATTTTGTGCATCTATTGAGTCAGTTGAAAATAATGGAGGCAGAAGGGTTATCTTTAAAATAAAAGGTGATGGTTTTTTGCGATTTATGGTTAGAAATATTGTAGGAACGCTTGTGATGGCAGGATTATCAAAGATAACACCTGATGATTTTAAAGCGATTTTGGAGGCAAAGGATAGAGCCTTTGCCGGGGCAACTGCTCCGGCAAAGGGGCTTTTTTTGATGAGGGTAAATTATGATTGATTTAATCTTAAATCATTAATTCCTTGAAGAATCATATCAAAGAGCAGTTTTACCTGATCTTCTTCAAGGCAAGAGAATGCAACCCGTATGTTTTTACTGCCAATCGAGATAAGACCTATACCATAACTATCCAGCATGTGAACTCTCAATTTTTCAGCATCAACATCTTTTAGTCGTATGCACATAAAATATCCAGAGTTAAATGGATAGACCTCCCAAGCCTCAGAGTATGCTGGGTCTTTTAACACCTCTTTTATTTTTAAGGCTCTTGCTTTGAGTAGATCAAATTTTTCCTGCTTATACTCAAGGTATCGATCATCTTCCATAGATTTTAGAACAATTGCCTGACTTAGATTAGACACGTTAGATACGCACCCTCGAATACAACCAGCAGTCTTTTTCTCAAGTGCAAAGTATAGCTCTCTTAATGCAGCCTCTTTATTTTCATTAGAGCCTCCAACCTTATTGCTACAAACTCCGTATGTTATAAAGCCTGTTCGCAGCCCCCATACATAATCCTCTTTTGTTGCCCCGTCCATTTTTACAGCAACAAGATGCTCGTCAGCACCAGCAAGAAGTGAAAAAAGAGACTCTTTCATGGTCTCTTTTTCAAAAAAGAGACCAAAATAGGCATCATCACACCCAACAACAACATTTGTCCCCTGTTTTGCAATACTGATCAAAATTGAGGCTATTCTATTTGCCTCTTCAACAGATACTGTGTAACCTGTTGGATTATGAGGAAAATTTAGCAAGGTTATGATTTTTTTGCCTTTTTTAGCCTCTTGACGCACAACAGATTCAAAAGAGTCAATATCCATTTTGGTAAGATCAGGGGTGTAGGTGTTGTAATGGATAATCTTGGCACGATTTCTAACAACAAATGTCATGCTGTAGTTGCCCCACATCATATCAGGCAGTATAACTGTATCATCAGGATCAATCCAGAGATCAGCAAATGTGCTAACAGCATGGGTAATACCACCAGTTACAACTGGAATGCTTATCTGTTTATTTGCAATTGATGGATTTTTTTCCAAAATAGCACTCTTCCATCTATCCCTGAGTTCTGGCACCCCAAATGACGAGGCATAAGGAAGAAAATTATCTGGCTCAATTTTATTCACAAGTTCAGTAACAGAGGGTAGAGCCATTACTCTATTGTTCTGTTTTGCAATACCAATTGTAGCATTTATTCTGTGAGCCTTCTGTTTAGCTTCTGCACTCTGGGTTAATATTCCTTTGGGAAAATAGAGTTTTTTCCCCATCTCTGATAACATCTCAAGGAGGTGGGGATTTATATTTTCTATAACAACGTTAAGCTCTGAGGCAAGAGGATTCATTTTAAATAGATTTCCTGATATATTACTGATTTATAGAAGTTATTTTCTCTTTGATGCTTTAATTGGATTGAGTTTCTGCTTTTTAACCTCAACAACAACTTTAACATGGGTAGCAAGGTTGCAGATACCATTTTTCCATTTCATTGCTGGATCAGGGGCAGCAGTGCAAAATTTTCCGTTGTCGTTTTCAACAACTCTTTGGCAACCTTCGCACTTTTCAACTATAGGTTTGCACTCTCCACCATTATATTTGCAGCCCCTATTAGACATAAAAACACACTCATCACCATTTCTTACAGTTGTACAGATCATTTGATTTTAAACTCCATAATAGTTTTTTAAAAAAATAATGGAAACCAACAGGTTTCCCTCCTCATTTATTAGCTGAAAGCGTGATATTTTTGAATTAAGCAATATAGCATTACCAAAAAATTTGTCAATAATTTGATAGCATATAAATATCTTTCAACACTTCACGAAATTTTAAATTTCATGCGATTGTTTATGCGATCAATTTTAAGATTAGTTGACATCATCAAATTTATATTGTAGTGAAATTTTTAATTTAAATTGTTTTATCTTTATTTTTAACACCTGCCTTTAATTAATCAAATAGCAACTTTTTTAAAAGTTTTATTTCTTAAATATTAAAAGTAAAATTAAGGGATGAAAAACCTATGACTAAAGAGAATATCATAACTATTGATAATAAAGAGTTCGCCTTTGAACCGGGCGAAACAATCCTTGAGGTTGCACGGCGTAACGATATTTTTATTCCAACATTGTGCCACCTTAAAGGGACAACGCCAACTGGGGCGTGTCGCATCTGCGTAGTTGATGTAAAAGGTGCAAGAGACCTTGTCCCATCTTGTGCTTATCCTGCATCAAATGGTATGATTGTAAAGAGCGAATCGCCAGCAGTTATTAAAGCACGTAAAAATATCATTCAGCTTATGCTCGCTTCAGGCAATCACAACTGCGCTATCAGACAATTTGAGCCTGACGAGTGGACTCAATTTCATCTAAAGGTCTTAAAAGAGGATAACTACAACGAACTCTGCCCCGTGTGGGGAGATTGTCAACTGCAAGATTTAGCTTATCGTTATCAGGTAATTACTAAAGCCCTGCCAGTCTCTGACTCCAAATACCCTATGGAGACGGTCAATCCATTTATAATCAGAGATTTTTCTCGATGTATCCTTTGTGGTAGGTGCGTTCAGGCTTGTCGTGAGATTCAGGTGAACAATGCCATTGATTTTGGATATAGAGGTGCAAAGGCAAAGATAGTTGCTGGTGCTGATGTTGCCCTTAAAGACTCTGACTGCGTATTTTGCGGTGAGTGCGTTCAGGTCTGTCCCGTTGGTGCTTTGGTACCAAAAGAGACCTTTGAGAATAAAAAGAGGTTTGAAAAATCCAAAAAAGTGAGAACCACCTGCTCTTACTGCGGTGTTGGCTGTCAGATGGATTTAACAGTTCAAGATAACAAAATTGTTGAGATAAATGGGGCTGAAGATGCAGAGCCAAACCATGGTAGCCTCTGCGTCAAGGGCAGATATGGCTATAACTTTGTTGCATCTCCAGAGAGGCTAACCACTCCTCTAATTAAAAAAGATGGAAAATTTCAAGAGGCAACATGGGGGCAGGCTTTTGAGCTTGTAGCATCAAAGTTTATGGAGATAAAATCAAAATATGGTGCTGATTCAATGGGGGTGCTAACATCTGCAAGGGTAACAAATGAGGATAACTACATTGCCCAAAAATTTACACGATCTGTCCTAAAAACAAACAACATTGACCACTGTGCAAGGCTTTGACACTCCTCCACAGTAGCCGGTCTGGCTGCAGCATTTGGAAGCGGTGCAATGACAAACACAATCGCAGATATTGAGCTATCTGATGTTATTTTAGTAACTGGTTCAAACACAACTGAGAACCACCCTGTATTATCAACATTTATAAAAAGGGCAGCTCTTAAAGGCAAAACTGTTATTGTTGTTGATCCAAGAAAGATAAAGCTAACAGAACATGCTCAAAAGTGGTTAAGACCAAATCCTGGCACAGATATAGCGTGGATTAATGGGCTTATGAATGTCATTATTGAGGAGAATCTTCAAAATGACCAGTTTATAAAGGGCAGAACCGAAGGCTTTGAAGAGATGGCAGCAGTTGTCAAAAAATACACTCCATCTTATGTAGAGGAGATAACAGGCATTCCAGCTAATGAGATTATTGAGACTGCTCGGCTATTTGCAACAGCAGATAAGGCAAGCATCTGTTACTGCATGGGGATCACGCAGCACACATGCGGAACTGACAATGTAAAATCTCTTGCAAATCTCTCTATGCTTTGTGGGCATCTTGGCAAACCAGGTGGAGGGGTAAACCCTTTACGAGGTCAAAACAATGTTCAAGGTGCATGTGATATGGGAGGATTGCCAAATGTCTTTACAGCGTACCAAAAGGTTGATGATCCAACTGTAATAAAACGGTATGAGACAGCATGGGACGTAAGCGGACTTTCCCCAAAGCCAGGTCTTGCTGTTACAGAGATGATACACAAAGCTGAAAAAGGTGAGTTTAAGTCTCTATACATTATTGGCGAAAATCCTTTAGTCTCTGACCCAGATTTGAACCATGCTGAAAAGGCTTTTAAGAACCTTGAGTTTTTGGTTGTTCAAGATATTTTTCTTACTGAAACTGCACAAATGGCTGATGTTGTTCTTCCATCATTTTGTTTTGCTGAAAAAGATGGAACTTTTTCAAACACTGAGAGACGCGTCCAAAGGGTTAGAAAGGCTGTAGAGGCTCCTGGATTTACACGAGAGGATTGGAGAATTACCTGCGATATTGCCAATAAAATGGGGGCAAATATGCACTATAATAGTGCTAAGGATATTTTTGAAGAGATACGAAAATTAACCCCATCTTATGCTGGAATCACTTGGGATAGGATTGAAACCAAAGGCATACATTGGCCCTGCCCAACTATTGATCACCCTGGTACACCGATTCTTCATACAGCTCAATTTACAAGAGGCAAAGGGCTATTTCATGCAATTGATCATCAGCCACCAGCAGAGTTGCCAGATGCTGATTATCCATATATTCTGACAACTGGAAGGGTAATTTATCACTACCACACAGGCTCAATGACAATGAAATCAGATGGGCTAAACAAAATGTCTCCAGAGTGTTTTGTTGAGATTTCACCTAATGATGCAGCAAAGCTAAATATTGACGATGGTGAGATGGTTGAGGTCTTTTCTCGAAGGGGAAAAATCAAGGCAAAACTTGCAATATCGCATAAAGCAGTAGATGGTACAATATTTATACCGTTCCATTTTGCTCAAGCAGCAGCAAATAGACTTACAAACTCAAAGCTCGATCCAGTAGCAAAGATACCTGAATTTAAGGTGTGTGCTATAACAATAAAAAAAGCTGCATAATATTTTAATCTTAGATTAAGATTATTTACACAGAGACAGGGTAGATTAAAAATATAAACTTACCCTGTCTCTGTTTTTGAAGCTTGTCTGCTCTTTTTGATAGCTGTAACAGTAAGGCTCTTTAGCCTCTGCATTAGATATTTTATCTGGTCTGTAAAAAGATGGGTTTGGCTCTTATCCCAATCAACATATATAAGCCCAACCTTTTTTTGCTCAACAACAACAGGGTAGAGTGCAAAAGAGTTTGCAAAATCGCCTTTTATATACCAGTCTGGGATTCTGCTGTTAAAACTCTTATCTGATACATCTTCAACGATAATATCAAGACCAGTTGTTAGAGACTTGTTAAAGGTATCATCGCCATCTGAAACAACAAATTGAAAATCCTTGCTAAACCTCTCTGGCTCTTTTCCAAGCACAAATCTAACTGCCATTATTCCTTTTGACTTGTTCATAACACAGATCGATATTCTGGAGAAAAAGAATCCTTTATATATTGTAGTAACAATTAGATGAAGCAGTTCGCTCAACTTAAAGTTAGATACAAGAGCCTCCTCAATCTTTTCAATCTGATTTTCAATCCAAAGTAGCCTATCTTCTAAAGATTGCCATGTAGTCTGTTGAGATTGGTCAAATGTTGCAGAGGCAACAGATACATCTTGATTACGATCAAACCTGCTATTTCTAAGATTGACCCGTAAAACCTTAGCATGATTTTCAACCTTTTTTATAGAGCTATTTAAAAGCTCGTCAGCACCAGAGATTCCAATATTTAAGAAGTTACTGTAACGCCTCACAATATCTTCAATCTGCTGTTGCCTCACTATTTCGCTTTTACGCCAATCAATATTGCACATCTCATCTGTAAAAGATGCGACAAGGCGCTTTAGGTTTTGCAATGTCAACATTTTTGGATCAGTTGCAAACTCCTTAAACGGCTTTATGCAGTCAACAACGCTTTTTGGAAATCCCCAACCAGAGACAATCCCCTGACCAATCTGAGAGAATGATGCACCTATAAGTTTTTTTGCAACCAGCTCTCTATCAACACCCTTTGTCTCAGATATTTTGCGAATCCTCTGATATGCTTCAGGATCACAAAATAGCATAATCTGCTCGCCTATATCGTATAACATTGCAACAAGCTGAAACTCATCAACCTCTTTGTATTTTGAGCCTTGTGCAATCTCTTTTGCCATCATACCACGCATAAGGCTTGCAAGAGATTTCTCTTTTAACAGCTCGCTTTTAGAAATATCTCGCATAAACTCAAAAAGCAGAAGAGTAGCTGCTGCCTGTTGCACCTCTTCTGTGCCTAAAATCACCATTGCCTCTGAGATGCTTGTAACACCTCGTTGGCTAAATTGTCCATAATAACAAGAGTTTACAATAGATAGAACTCTTGAGGCTAATGCTACATCTTTTAGTATTACAGATGCAATATCTCGTGTAGAGGCATATTTCATCTTGATGACTCGGTTGATCTCCTCAATCTGTGCTGTAAATGTATGGAGAAATCGCCCTGATTTCATCTTTTTATCTAAATCTTCAAGAATATTAGAGAGCCTTACCTGCTCATAGTTATCTTCAGGAGCAATTATTTGCACAGCCGCAGGCTTTGAGAAATCTTCGTCATCATCAAGCTCTGGCAAATCTGGAAGCTCAAGCAGATCAAGCTCTATCCCTGAGCCTCCTTCTGCTTTAAGATTGTTGTACATCTTAAGAGTTCTCCTAAATCAATTTTAAAAAAATATTTAATTGGTAATTAACACAATTTTGTAAAAAATTACAAACAACCAATTAATTTTTTTTAAAGTAGGCTAATGGCAAAAATAGCACTATTGCCAAGTGTGTGTATAATTATAGGTGTTACAAGGCTTTTTGAATACTCATAAGATGCGGCAAATAAAATGCCTCCAATAAGAGGAACTATGGGAATAGATGGAGTTGTCTCTGATATATGGGATAAACCAAATATAGATGTGCTAATAAAAATAGCAACAAATACACCGTATCTTCTTAAAAAATGGTATAAAAAGCCTCTAAAAAAAAGCTCTTCAGCAACAGGACTTACAATGCAGCCCGCAAAAAGAAATATGATCAGATCATATAATTTACCACTTTTTAGATTTAAAATAGATTGAGATTTTAAAAAAAGGGTAGGCTCTATTTTAGTTGTAAAAAAAATAATCACTCCAACAATGAGCGTTGCAAGAGCAAAATAGATTGACCATTTAACGCCAATTTTGATCCCCTTATAAAAGAGATTTTTATTATATTTGAAACCTGCCCAATATTTTAAAATAGCCAACATAAACAGAGCTTCAACTAATCTGATGCACAAAATAGACTCTATTTTGGAGAGCATCAAAATATCTTTAAATATAGCTTTTAAGCCAATTTCGCAGATTAAAATTATAGCTGTAACTATCAGAAGGGTTTTTAAATTTAGATGAGCCATGTTTGATTTATAAAGTCTAAACTCATATTGGCTTAATTCGTGAAAGACCGGGGATAAGGGTTTTGCTACTTATAACTCCATTTAGTTGACGCATCTTTTCATGGACAAAATTTGAGATAACCTCAGCATCAGAGCTTAAAAGATCGCGTGAGAGCTTAACTTTTATAAGCAGATCAGCATCTCCATGCACAGCATGAATCTCAACAATCTCATCAAGCTCAAAGAGCTTTTCAATTATTTTATACTCATTTTTAGCACGTACCGTCATAAGCACAAATGCTGTTATTCCCTGTTTCATCTCTGGATACTCAACCTCGTTAAGCTCTCTCATCTCATCTCTAAACTGCTCCATTGTCTCTGGTATCATTTTTCCAAGACCAATTCCATACTGTGCAGGGCGTTTGCGTTTCCAGTGTCCAACAGAGATATAGACATAGAGATCAGCAATTGTTCTATCTGGAAATGTGGTTGCAATATTGCCCCGCTTGATAATTGAACAAAAAGGTTGATAGATTGTCTTATACCAATCTCTTGCTGCTGCTGCAAAAGTTGCAGCCCCTATGTTATCTTTAAGATAGGCAAAATGTTCATCTATCTGCTCTAAAAGGTTTTGATATTGCCCAACCTCAGTAAGTTTTATGCTCCTTGGAAGTCCTGTTTTGTCGCAAAAATCGACCATCTCCTTATAAAGCACATTATCAAGAGTCTCACTTGATGGGATAAACTCAATTATTGTTGCAAGTATTTCGTCATGGTGAAGTTTTTTTGCAGCAGCAACCCTGTGGTTACCATCAAGCACATAATACTCATCTTTAATCTGATAGAGCTTAACAGGAGGAAGAGCAACCCCGCATCGCATTGCCTCAAGAATAGATGTAAATCGCTCTGAGGGTGCTCCGCTTTTAAAACGAAACTGCTCGTCAAAGTCTTGATACCTGCCAACACTACCAGATATTTGGCTCAACTTTACGGTCTGGACACCACGCTCTCGACTATCAAAAGCTCGCTCTTTTTGTTGGGTATTCTCAAAAGATGCGATGTTTTTTATATCTGTGCAATCTCTTATCTCTGTGTTGTCTTTGTTGGTGCTGACAAAAAAATCAAGCAGCTTTGCCATCATTGATTTCGATGATGTTGTAGCCATAGGTATTTATCACCTTTGTTGTATTGATGGTGGTTATACGATCATCTGGAGAGTTGAAGTTCTTATGGATATGTCCGTGAATAAAATAGGCGGGCTTATACTTGTCAATAACCTTATGAAATACCTTAAAGCCCCTGTGGCAGCGATCTTCAGCATCATGTATATATCGAGGAGATGCGTGGCTAATTACAATATCTACACCTTTATTTAGCCATATAGAGAGTTTCATTCTGCTGACTATTTTTTTCATCTGCTCCTCTGTGTATTGATTTTCACCACCATTATACCATCTTGAACCGCCAAGCCCCATTATTTTGATATTGTTAAATTTAACAATTCTGCTGTGAATATCTGTGCAGCCCATTGGAGGCTTGTTGTTGTATCTGATGTCATGGTTGCCTCGCACATAAAATAGGGGAACATTAAGAGCGTGCAAAATAAACGAGAGGTATTCAGGGGGAAGATCGCCGCAGCTAAGAACAAGATCAATATTGCTAAACAGCTCTTTATCAAACTCTTTGTAGAGTGCGGGAGCAACAACATCAGATACAGATAGGATTTTCATGGGCTTTTATATTAAATGAATTGAAAAAAAGAAATCTTACAAAAAATTACTAATTTTAAAGTGAAATAATTTTCCTAAACTTAATAAAATAATCAATTCCAGACCAAAGTGTAAAGAGAAGCGCCCCATATAATAGCACATATCCAATTGCGTCAAAATTAATCCCAAAATATGGATAGTGTATAAGAAGCGGAATAATTGATGCAATCTGAAAACCAGTTTTGTATTTACCAAGCCAAGAGGCTGATACATCTTGCCCATACTCAACAATAACGCATCGCAAACCAGTAACAGCAAGCTCTCTGCCTATAATCATGCAGGCAATCCATGCAGGGACAAAATTGAGCGAAACCAGCATTATAAAGGCAGATGATACAAGTAGTTTATCTGCAAGTGGATCAAGTATTTTACCTAAATTTGAGACAAGCCCATATTTTCTTGCAAAATAGCCATCAAAATAGTCAGTAATTGATGCAATTGAAAAGACTATTGCTGCCATAAAGAGAGTCAATTTTCCAGGATACATCATAAGTATTACTAAAATAGGTACTGATGCAATTCTTGAAAGTGTCATACAATTAGGATTAAAAAATATTTTTTTAACTCTTTTCATTGCCTTTTCAAGTAGCAAATCTATTTTATTTAACATTTGTTGGAGTATCCTGGCTTTTATTTTGAGTTTATTGTGAAGTGTCAAACAATACTGAATTGTTATTTTTGGTTTTTCTTGTTCCAATCAGCCATAAATGCAGCAATGCCTTTATCTGTCATGTGGTGAGATGCAAGAGAGTTTAACACCTTATATGGTATGGTTGCAATATCAGCTCCAAGAAGAGCGGCATTTAGAACATGAAGCGGATTTCTAACGCTTGCTACAATAATTTCAGTTGTATATCCATAATTTGAATATATATCGACAATTTCGCCAATCAGACTCATACCATCTTCAGCAAGATCATCAAGTCTGCCAACAAAAGGGCTTGCATAGGTTGCACCTGCTTTTGCAGCCATAAGAGCTTGAAGTGCTGAAAAAATTAAGGTTACATTGGTCTTGATATTTTCGTTAGAGAGGGTTCTTACAGCCTTTAGCCCCTCAATAGTCATTGGAATTTTGATCACAATATTGTCGTTGATCTTTGCAAGTTCACGAGCCTCTGTAACCATGCCGTTGTAATCAAGGCTTATAACTTCAGCACTAACTGGTCCATCAACAATTGAGCAAATCTCCTTTATTATATCTTTGAACTCGCCTTTTTCTTTAGCAATAAGAGATGGATTGGTTGTTACACCATCAACCATACCCATACTATTTGCATCTTTTATCTCACTGATATTGGCTGTATCTATAAAAAATTTCAATCTATCCTCCATTTACAAAAATAGTTTATTAAATCTGCTGATTATTTAAAAAATAATATTTGCTGTTCTTTATCATTTTCAACAACTTTTAGAAGCTCCTTTACACTATGACCCAATATAGGGTGAATCAAATTTGGTGCTATATCACAAAGGGGCTTTAATACAAAGCATCTTTTATCCATTCGAGGGTGTGGAATTGTCAAGTTATCTCTATTTATGAGCATAGCATCATAAAAAATAATATCAAGATCAATGATCCTTGGTCCAAATCTGACACTTTTCTCGTATTGACCTATTTTCTCTTCAATATTTTTAAGAGTTACCATCAAATTGTCTGGCTCAAGCTCAGTCTCAATCTTTAATGCACTGTTGATAAACCACTCTTGCTCTTTGTAATCAACAGGAGAGGTTTTATAAAAATGTGCAATATCAACAACCTTGGTTCCATGAAGTTGGTTGATATGCTCTATTCCTCTGATGCAATTGGCATATTTATCACCCATGTTTGAGCCAATTGAGATAAATACAGTATGTTTTGATTTCATGTTAGTTCAGATTTGATTTAGATATGGTTGTCAGATTTGAAAAAGTCGGAGAAAAAGCTGAAGAAAAAGCTGGAGTAGGATCACCCTTTTTACCGCACCCAAATCCAATTAATGGTAAAATAGATAGAGACAAAATCAATATTGTGCAAACAGTATATCTCATTTTAAATTTAACCTTTTTGATGCCACTTCAACTGCTTTTTGAACATTAGCATAGCTTGTGCTGCCATGGGTAACTCGGCGGGAGAGCATCTTTTCAATAGAGATAAAATCAAAAATATCACCATCAATAAGATCAGAAAATTGCTTTAGCTCATCAATCGATAGTTCATGCAGCTCTTTAGATTGCCCACCTTCAGCTCCGCCAGAAATAGCAAATGCAACAGCTCTTCCTGATACTGAGTGTGCCTCACGAAATGGTAATCCCTTTACCACAAGGTAATCTGCAAGATCAGTTGCGTTTAAATAACCCTTTTGAGCTGCATTAAGCATATTATTTTGGTTAATCTCAATATTAGGTATCATTTTAGAATATATATCAATGCAGGCTTTTAAGGTATTGACAGTATCAAAAAGAGGCTCTTTATCCTCTTGCATATCTCGATTGTAGGCAAGTGGCAATGACTTCATAATTGTCAAAATAGCCATAAGGTTACCAACAACTCTTCCAGTTTTTCCACGCACAAGCTCTGCAACATCAGGATTTTTCTTTTGCGGCATGATGCTTGAGCCTGTAGTAAAGGCATCTGATATTGTAATAAAGGCAAATTCTGAAGATGACCAAAGAACCAACTCTTCAGATAATCTTGAAAAGTGAATCATAGCGATTGAGGCACAAGATATAAACTCCATAACAAAATCTCTATCTGATACAGAATCCATGCTGTTATCAGATACCTTAGAAAATCCAAGCAGTTTTCGTGTCAGTTCACGATCAAGTGGATAGGTGGTACCAGCAAGAGCAGCAGAGCCAAGTGGCATAACATCAGTGCGTTTTATGGAGTCTTCAAATCTTTCGCAATCACGCTTAAACATCTCATAATATGCCATAAGATGGTGAGAAAAAAGGACGGGCTGGGCACGCTGAAGGTGAGTATAACCAGGCATCACAACATCAATATATTTTTGTGCTGTTTGAACAAGCACTCTTTGAAGAGAAAAAAGGGCATTCATAATAGCCTCTGTCTCTCTTTTTAGATATATTCTAACATCTAAGGCTACCTGATCATTTCTGCTTCTTCCAGTGTGAAGTTTTTTTGCAACCTCCCCAACCTCGTCTCCAAGAGCTTTTTCAATGTGCATGTGAATATCTTCAAGAGCATCTGAATATTCAAAATCTTTGCTCTCAATTTTTTTTCTAACTTGCTCAAGCCCTTTTAATAGGGTATCTGCCTCATTTTGAGTGATAATTGACTGGTTTGCCATCATCTTTAAATGGGCAATACTGCCATCAATATCGCAATTATAAAGCACCTTATCAATATCAATTGATGATGTGAACCTCTCAACCATCTTATCAGTGCTTTGAGAAAATCTGCCGTCCCAAGGTTTTTGTCCCATGTTCAAATAGCCCCGCTTAACCCCTTTTTCTGTCTTTTGCAAGTTTTCTGATTCTTAACCTAAGTGCATTGAGCCTAATAAACCCTTCAGCATCTTTTTGAGTGTAAACATTATCATCTTCAAAAGTTGCGAACGATTCATCATACAAACTTGCCTCAGACTCCCTGCCAAGAACATAGCACCCGCCTTTGTAGAGCTTTAGGCGAACACGACCAGATACATTAACTTGAGTTTCATCAACCATCTTTTGCAAAAGCTCCATTTCAGGAGAGAACCAAAATCCATTGTAGATAAGCTCTGAATATTTTGGAATCAATGAATCACGAAGATGCGCAACCTCTCTATCAAGGGTGATTGACTCCATATTCATGTGGGCAACTCTTAAAATAGTGCCGCCAGGCGTCTCATAAACTCCTCTTGATTTCATGCCAACAAATCGGTTCTCAACAAGATCGATTCTGCCAATACCATTTCTGCCGCCAAGGGTATTTAGATGCTTTAAAATTGTAGCTGGAGACATCTCTTGACCATTTACTGCAACAGGATTTCCCTGTTTAAATGTTATATCAATGATTTCAGGCGTGTCTGGTGCATCTTCTGGTCTTATTGACATTGTGTACATATCATCAGTTGCTGGGGACCAAGGATTTTCAAGCACTCCGCCCTCATAACTTATGTGGAGCATATTTCGATCAGTGCTGTATGGTTTTGCCTTAGTTTGTGGAACTGGAATGCCGTGAGCTGCTGCAAAATCTATAAGTTTTGTTCTTGATGTTAAATCCCACTCTCTCCATGGGGCAATAATTCTGATGTTTGGCTGCAAGGCAAAGTAGGTTAGCTCAAATCTTACCTGATCGTTACCCTTACCAGTTGCACCATGACTTACAGCATCAGCCCCCTCCATTGCTGCAATCTCAATTTGACGCTTTGCAATTAAAGGTCTTGCAATCGAAGTTCCTAAAAGATACTGCCCTTCATATATTGCATTTGCCCTAAATGCTGGAAAGACAAAATCTCTTACAAACTCCTCTCTTAAATCTTCAACATAAGCCTTGATTGCACCTGTTTTAAGAGCTTTTGCCTCAAGACCATCAAGCTCCTCCTCCTGACCTAAATCTGCTGTCAAGGTTATAACTTCACATTTGTAGGTCTCAATAAGCCATTTTAATATCACAGATGTATCCAATCCACCTGAATAGGCAAGAACCACTTTTTTTATATCAGACAATTTTTTTATCTCTCCGTTTATTAAAGAATTTATAAAAATTTATGAATTAGGATAGTAAATATTTGTTATCAAATATTTGTTTTTAAAATCAAGGTCTCAAGTATTGCTTTGTGCATGTGCCGTTTATTTTCAGCCTGATCCCAAACAACAGAGTGCGAGCCTTCAAGCACATCTTCAGAGATTTCTTCGCCTCTGTGGGCTGGCAGGCAGTGCATCACAATTACATCAGATTTTGCGTAAGATAAAAGCTCTTTGTTGACCTCAAACCCCTTAAAATCAGCCTCTCTTTTAATCTGCTCACTCTCTTGACCCATGCTTGCCCACACATCAGTATAGACAACATCAGCATCTTTTATCGCCTCAAGAGGATCGTTTGTAAATGTAGTTTTTGATGGAGTGTTTGCAAGGGCTGTTTTACTACGCCTTTTAGCAGAACTCTTTTTTACACGCTCAGGGACCTCATACCCTTTAGGGGTTGCAATAACAAGCTCTAAATCAAGCATTGCAGCAGCATTGACCCAAGAGTTTGCAACATTATTACCATCTCCAATCCATACAATCTTTTTGCCCTCATAACCACCCTTAACCTCAATTATTGTCATAATATCGCTTAAAATCTGGCATGGGTGAAAAGAGTCAGTAAGAGCATTTATAACTGGAATGGTTGCATGTTTGGCAAATGTCTCAACCATGCTGTGGTCAAATGTTCTTATCACAAGAGCGTCAAGATAGCGAGATAAAGCTCTTGCTGTATCTTGAGGAGGCTCACTTCTTGATATTTGAGTATCTTGAGCACTCATATAAATTGGAGTTCCACCAAGCTGAATCATAGCTGTCTCAAAAGAGATTCTTGTTCTTGTTGATTTTTTATCAAAAATCAGCCCAACACTTTTTCCAATAAGTGGTCTGTCTGAAATGCCTTGATTAAACCGTTTTTTTAGCTGAATAGCTCTTAAAAACAGGTATTGAAAATCAGCAACCTCTAAATCAAGCAGCGATAATATATCTTTTTTCAAAATTCTATCTCCTTAAAAAATTACCCTTTACAAAATACCATTTAACACCTCAATTAATGAATCAATCTCCTGTTTAGTTATGATAAGAGGTGGAGCAAAGCGTAAAGTGTTGCCCTGTATGGCATTTATAATAAAACCCTTTTCTAAGCACTTCTCCACAATTGGACCAGCTTCAATATCAAGCTCCATACCAACAAGAAGCCCCTTACCTCTGACATCTTTAATTACAGGGTGGTTATGCTTTAGTGAGTTTAGTTTTTCTCTAAAATACTCCCCATTTTCGCGGCAATCTTGCAAAAATTTAGGTTGAGAAATTATAGATAGCACAGTAATCGCAACTGAAGCCACAAGCGGAGTTCCGCCAAATGTTGTAGCATGGCTTCCAACAGCAAAGCCTTGTGCTGCCTTTTGGGTTGCAACCATAGCACCCATAGGAAGTCCATTGGCAAGAGCCTTTGCAAGAGTCATAATATCTGGCTTAACATCATAAATCTCATGTGCAAAAAGATGACCGCAACGCCCCATACCAGTTTGAACCTCATCAAATATGAGTAAAATCCCCTCTTTATCGCAAATCTCTCGAACAGAGTTTAAATATTTAGGATCAGCCGCAACAACTCCCCCCTCACCTTGAACTGGCTCCATCATCACAGCACAGACAGTATCATCAAGAAGAGCCTCTTTAAGAGCATTAATATCATTAAATGGAATGTGGATAAATCCATCAACTAATGGCTCAAAACCATGTTTGATTTTATCTTGACCAGTAGCAGTAAGAGTTGCCATTGTTCTGCCATGAAAAGATTGCTTCATGGAGATTATTTTATATCGTCTGTTGCCCTCTTTTTGATTAAAGTAGCGTCTTGCAAGTTTTATTGCTGCCTCGTTTGCCTCAGCTCCAGAATTTGCAAAAAAGGCTCTATCTGCAAAGCTCTTTTCAACAAGCATCTTTGCAAGCTCTGCTTGAGGCTCTGTGTAGTATAGATTTGAGACATGCACCAAAGTTGCTGCTTGGCGGCTAATTGTCTCAGTTACTGCAGGGTGAGAGTGCCCAAGAGAGCAGACAGCAATACCAGCAAGAAAATCTGTATATTTTTTGCCATCTTGATCCCAAAGTGTTGATCCTTCTCCCTTAACAAACACCTTTTTAATTCGACCGTAGGTGTTAAAAACATACTTGTCTGTCTTTTCTATTGTGTTCATGAAATATTTCCTAAGTTTTATAAAGTAACCTGAGTTCCAATACCAGAATCTGTAAAGAGTTCAAGCAAAAGTGCATGAGATCGCGTGCCATTAATAATATGAGATTTTGAGACCCCATTTTGCAAAACTTCCAATGCACACTCCATCTTAGGAATCATGCCCCCTTTTATCTCACCGCTTTTTACCATTCGTTTTATAGATTTTTCATTTACAGACGAGATAAGGTTTGAATTTGAATCAAGAAGCCCGTCAACATCAGTCATAAGAATTAGTCGTTCAGCATTAAGAGCAGATGCGATCTTTGATGCCACAAGATCAGCATTTATGTTATAAGTCTCGCCATTTTCGCCAACCCCAACTGGTGCAATTACTGGAATAAAACCTTTATCAGTAAGGGTGTGGATAATCTCTGGATTAATTTTTGAAACTCTACCAACCATACCGGGATCAATTATCTCTGGCGGGTTATCCCCTTGACTCTCCTGATATATTGTCATCTTTTGAGCAATAATTAGGCTGCCATCTTTTCCAGTAAGACCAACGGTTTTTCCACCTTTTTGGTTGATTCTTGCAACAATCTCTTTATTAACTTTGCCGCCAAGAACCATCTCAACAACGTCCATTGTTTCGCCGTCAGTGTATCTCATGCCACGAACAAAACTTGGAGTAATGCCCATTGCCCCTAAAACCTTGTTGATTTGAGGACCGCCTCCATGCACAACAACAGGGTTTAGCCCAACATATTTTAAGAGGGTAATATCGCTTGCAAAATCCTCTTTTAGCTTTTCATCAACCATTGCATGTCCGCCATACTTTACAACAATGGTTTTGCCTGCAAATTTGCGTATATAGGGCAGAGCCTCAATTAATATATCTGCTACATTCATAATTTTTTAACCTTTACAATATATATCTGCTCAAATCTTCGTCTTTTACAATCTCCATCAACTGCTTATCAACAAAAACTGCGTCAACAACAATTTTACTCTCATTGGTATCTGGAGCTTCAAAAAGAATATCTTCCAAAAGTTTCTCCATCAAAGTGTGAAGCCGTCTTGCCCCAATATTCTCTGTTCTCTCATTAACATCAACTGCAATAGCAGCAATGCGGTCAATAGCATCATCAGTAAATTCAATCTCAACCCCTTCAGTGCGAAGAAGAGCCATATACTGCAAAATAAGGGCATTTCTCGGCTCTGTTAAAATTCTCTTAAACTCATCTTTTCCTAAAGAGTGAAGCTCCACGCGAATCGGAAATCTACCTTGAAGTTCAGGAATAAGATCAGATGGTTTTGATACATGAAAAGCACCAGATGCAATAAATAGAATGTGATCAGTCTTTACAATGCCATATCTTGTTGGAACAGAGCTTCCCTCAACAATTGGAAGAAGATCACGCTGAACCCCCTCTCTTGAGACCTCTGGACCGTGCCCACCGCCATTGCTTGCAATTTTATCAATCTCATCTAAAAATATGATTCCAGACTGCTCCACAAGCTCAACTGCCTCTGCTGTTACCTTTTCCATGTCAACAAGGTGAGCTGCCTCCTCTTGTGCAAGTATCTTCATAGCTTCAGAGACCTTTACCTTACGGCGTTTGGTATTTTTTGGCATCATGCTTCCCAACATATCTTTCATGTTGATTCCCATCTCCTCCATGCCAGCATTTGTAAAAATCTCAATCATTGGCATAGCTTTTGATGGAACGTCCATATCAACAAGGCGGTTATCCAACTTTCCAACTTTAAGCATTTTACGGAGCTTTTCACGGGTTGATGAGCTATTTTTATCTGATTTTGTAGTAACAATATCTATCTTGTTTTGATCATCGTTTGAAGAGCCACTGCTAACACTATCATCAGAAGATAGCATCTTTTCCATAAAATCAGATAAATCAGAAGAGTCAACTGTAAAAGGTAATGATTGCTCGTTAGATGCCTCTTCAGAAGAGCCATTTGGTTTTGGATCTGACCCTGGCAATAAAAGATCAAGAACTCGCTCCTCAGCTATTGATGCTGCCTTTTCTTGAACTGCATCTTGCTGCTTTGCCTTTACATTATTAACGGTCAACTCCACAAGATCACGTATCATTGACTCCACATCTCGCCCAACATATCCAACCTCTGTAAATTTTGATGCCTCTACCTTGTAAAATGGAGAGTTTGTAAGATTTGCAAGCCGTCTTGCAATTTCAGTTTTTCCAACACCAGTTGAGCCAATTAGTATTATATTTTTAGGTGCAATCTCATCTCGCAAATCTTCAGTAACTTGCTTTCTTCTCCAACGATTTCTAAGTGCAATTGCAACTGACTTTTTGGCATTTTTCTGACCAATTATGTATCTATCAAGTTTTTCTACTATCTCTTTGGGTTTCAGATCATTCATCATTATTTTTTTCTCTTCAACTTATATTTAAACTGTTAAAAAATATGTTAGTGCTTTTTTTTTAAAATTTATAAGCTCTAAAAAATTTAGTAGGGACAAGAAAAAAATGATTTGCCATTTATCTTTTTTTCTTGTCCCTACTGTTAGTTGTGATTTTTTTCTTTTAGTTGCGATTTTGTTAAAAAATGGTTTTGTCAAATCACTCTTTAAATTTAAAAGCCAGTTCGCCATCTTTAATTGATATTGAAACACTGCCACCTTTTTCAAGAGCACCAAACAGAATCTCGTCAGTCAGAACATCTTTAATTTTTGTCTGAATCAGGCGATCAAGCGGTCTTGCACCAAACTTTGGATCATAACCCTTTTGTGCAAGCCAACTTCTCACCTTTGGGCTATACTTTAAAGAGATATTTTTATCTACTAAAAGCTCTCTTAGCTCCTTTATGCCCTTATCAACAATCATCTCCATAACCTCTTGAGATAGCGGGCTAAACTGCACTACTGAATCAAGGCGATTTCTAAATTCAGGGCTAAATAGCCTCTCTACAGCTTTAACCCCTTTTGATTTGACATCGTCAGCTTTTTGCTCTCCAAATCCTATTCTATTGGAATTCATCTCCCTTGCCCCAGCATTTGAGGTCATAATTATAACCACATTTCTAAAATCTGCTGATTTTCCATTGTTATCTGTTAAAGTTGCGTAATCCATAACTTGGAGCAAAATGTTAAAAAGGTCTTGATGGGCTTTTTCTATCTCATCAAGCAGCAATACTGAGTGGGGATTTTTTCTTATGCTATCTGTCAAGATTCCGCCCTGCTCAAAGCCAATATAACCGGGAGGAGCACCAATAAGCCTTGATACTGTGTGCTTCTCCATATATTCGCTCATATCAAACCTTAAAAATTTTACCCCCATATTAACAGCAAGCTGCTTTGCAACCTCAGTCTTCCCAACTCCTGTGGGACCTGTAAACAAAAATGAGCCAATCGGACGATTTGGTGCAGATAATCCAGCTCTTGAGCGTTTGATGCAGGTGGAGAGTGTTGATATTGCACTATCTTGACCAAAAATAACTTGAGAGAGTTTTTTTTCTAAATTTTCAAGATTGGTCTTATCTGATGCTGTAATTGTTGAAGCTGGGATTTTTGCCATCTTTGCCACTGTCTTTTCAATATCTCCAGCAAGGACATTTTTCCGTCTTGCATCTCCTGAAAGGCGGATAAGTGAGCCTGTTTCATCAATTACATCAATTGCCTTATCTGGCAGAAATCTATCGTTTATATGCTTTGCAGATAATTTTGCAGCAGCCTCAAGAGCCTCTGGCATATAGTTTAACTGGTGGTGCTCTTCATAACACTTTTTTAGCCCATTTAAAATCTCAATTGTCTCTTCAACCGAAGGTTCAGGAACCTCTATCTTTTCAAAACGGCGTGTAAGTGCCCTATCTTTTTCAAAATAATTTTTATACTCCTCATAAGTTGTTGACCCTACACAACGCAAATTTCCAGATGCAAGTGCTGGCTTTAAGATATTTGAGGCATCTAACGAGCCGCTGCTTGTTGCACCAGCCCCAACAACTGTGTGAATCTCATCAATAAATAAAAGGGCATTTTTCTTTGCCTCCAGAGCATCAATAACATCTTTGAGTCTTTGCTCAAAATCACCTCTATATTTTGTGCCAGCAAGAAGAGCACCCATATCAAGTGCAAACATCTCAGATGACTTTAAAAAATCTGGAACATCGCCTTGAGATGCTTTTAGTGCAATCCCCTCAGCAATTGCAGTTTTACCAACACCAGGATCTCCTACAAAAACAGGATTATTTTTTCGTCTGCGACAAAGCACCTGCATAGCCCGCTCAAGCTCATTTACTCGACCAATAAGTGGATCGATTTTACCTTGACGAGCCTTTTCAAGCAGATTGGTTGTAAACATTGCAAGCGGGTCTTGCTGCTGCTCCTGCTGATTAGAAGAGTCTGATGTGCCATTATCCCCCTTTTGATGCTGAGGTTTAGCTCCCCCTTTTTGCTGAGAGCTGACATTGCTGCTATGGGTTGTTGATCGCTCATTGTGAGATATATATTTTAAGAGCTGAAGCCGTGTAAGCCCTTCTGACTCAAGGTAGTATGCTGCATGAGAATCTTTTTCTTGGAAAATTGATGCAAGTATATCGCCAAGAGTTACCTCTTTTTTTGATGCTGATCTTGCATGGTTTATGGCTCTTTGAATTGTCCTTTGAAATCCAATTGTCTGTTGAAGAACATACTCGTTTCCCTCTTTTATCCTCTCCATCTTATCATTAAAAAAGAGATCAAGATTTTTCTTTATGATTTCTGGGCTGGCTCCACAATTTTTAACAGTTGCATACCCCTCCCCATTATTTAAAATAGCATAAAGAACATGCTCAACAGATACATACTCATGCCGTCTCTTTTTTGCCTCTTTTACAGCAAAACCAAGTGTAGAACTCAACTCTTTGCTTATCATAACCATATTCTCCTTCAACTATTCTTTTTCGATTGTGCTTTTAAGAGGAAACTCTCTTGCCCTTGCAAGTGCGTGAACTGTATTGACTTTAGTTTCAGCAACATCTCTTGTGTAGATACCACAGATACCCCTTCCCTGTTCATGCACATTTAGCATGATCTGAGTTGCAATTTCAAATGATTTACCAAAAACCTTGATTAGAATCTCAACAACAAAATCCATAGTTGTATAGTCGTCATTGTGTAAAATAACTTTATACATAGGCGGTTGCCTATCTTTAGAATCTGAATCAGATGATATTTTTTTCTTTACTTCGGGGTCTATAATTGGCATTTAATTTAAGGACTCCTTATTCCTTAGTCGTAACCTTCTTAAAATTTGTTAAAGCAAAATATAAGAAAATTAAGAGACAATGCAAGTATTTAGATTAAATTGGATTAAAACAGAATCACAATTAATATAAATAATCAAGTAAAAGAGCAGTATTAACATGATGCACAATAACAAAACATGCACTATTTTTGATATTAAGCGATACGCTATACACGATGGACCGGGCATTAGAACAACTATATTTTTCAAAGGCTGCCCTTTATCCTGCTTATGGTGTCATAATCCAGAGGGGATTGAGCCAAAACCTAAAACTATTTATGACCCTAAAAAATGTATTGGCTGCTTTGCCTGTGTTGATAGCTGCCCTGATAAAGCTCTTAAGGTTCAACAAAATGGAATCTACCCATCTGATGAGGATATTCTTGCATTGTGCAATAGTTGCAATAGCCTTATCTGTGCTGATGTTTGCCCAACAAAGTCAAGGGAGCGGGTGGGGAAAATCTGCAGTGTTGATGATATTTTAAAAGAGGTTCAAAAAGATATTGCATTTTATGAAGAGTCAGATGGAGGAGTTACATTTTCAGGAGGTGAGCCTCTTATGCAGTGGGAGGCTCTTATTGAACTATTAAAGGGGTGTAAAAGCGTTGATATTCACACTGCAGTTGATACAACTGGATTTTCATCATGGTCTATTTTAAAAAAGGTGGCTCAATTTACTGATCTTTTTTTGTTTGATCTAAAAATGTTAGATGACAAAAAGCACAAGATATATACAGGGGTATCTAATAAATCTATTTTAGAGAACTTAAAACAACTTGCCATCTTAATAAAAAGTCAAAACAGCAGTGTAAAACAGAGGATAATAATACGTATGCCACTAATACCAACCATAAACGATGATGAAGCAAACATAGAAGCAACAGGCAAATTTATTGCAGATTTAGAAGATTTAGAAGATAATAGATGCAACAGCAGAGTTAAAGAGGTAAATCTTCTACCCTACCACGATTTTCAGCGATCAAAATATTTAAAGTTTGGCATTGATTATAAACCGCAAAACATATTAGCACCAACCCAAGAGCAGATAAAAACGGTTCAAGAGAGGCTTGAGGCTTTTGATCTAACTGTGAGTGTGGGATAACTATTTAAAGATTGTTAAAATATGGATTTTTTATTAGCAATCAACAATAGATTTTTTATAAAAGGAGAAACCTATTTATGTATATCAAAGAGAATGTAAGTTTAAATTTGAATATAAGGGGCATGGAGCAATCTCCAACAATAGCCATAAACGAGAAGAGCAAAGAGCTTCAGCAAGCAGGAAAGATAGTTTATCGTCTTGGGTTAGGACAATCTCCATTTCCTGTTCCTGTATCTATAGTAGAGGCACTAAAAGCAAATGCCCACCAAAAAGATTATCTTCCTACAATTGGGCTTGCTGAACTTAGAAGGGCTGTCTCCAATTTTCATCGGCAAAAGACAGGTGTAGAGTTTTCAGAGGATAACGTAATAATAGGACCTGGCTCAAAAGAGCTGATGTTTCTGCTTCAGCTTGCATACTATGGCGAACTTATAGTGCCAACTCCATGTTGGGTCTCTTATGTGCCTCAGGCAAATATAATCGGCAGAAAAGTAAAACTTATCCCAACACGATTTGAGGATCGCTGGAAGGTAACAGGAGAGCTTTTAGCTGCTTACTGTGCAGAGGAGCGAGATGATTTTCGCCCCAGAATTCTTATTTTAAACTATCCTGCAAATCCAGACGGTTGTAGCTACACTGAAACAGAGCTTCAAGAGGTTGCAGAGGTTGCCCGCAAATATCACATCATTCTTCTTTCAGATGAAATTTATGGTGAGATTCACCATCAAGGCAGACACATCTCAGTTGCTAAGTTTTATCCTGAAGGGACTATTATAAGCTCAGGATTGTCAAAATGGTGCGGAGCAGGTGGCTGGAGGCTTGGGACATTCACATTTCCTGCTAATATGGATTGGCTTGTCTCTTCTATGGCATCATTAGCAAGCGAGACCTACACATCTGTCTGTGCCCCAGTGCAGTATGCAGCTATTAGGGCTTTTAATGGCGGAGTTATTATTGAGCGTTATCTTTGGCATGTTCGCAGAATCCTTGCCCATATTGGAGAAAAGTGCACAAAGACTCTTTCTGACGCTGGTGTAAAAGTTCACCCACCTGACGGTGCATTCTATCTATTCCCAGATTTTTCACCGTTTGCTGATAGCCTTGCTCGACGTGGAATTAGAACAAGCTCAAAGTTGTGCGAACAGTTACTTCAAGATACTGGAGTTGCAACGCTTCCTGGTTCTGCGTTTGAGCGTCCAGTAGATGAATTTACGCTCCGTTTGGCTTATGTTGACTTTGATGGTGCAAAGGCTCTTACAGCAAGTGAGACTATTCCTCTTGATAAGCCTCTGCCTGACGATTTTGCTAAGAGCTGGTGTAATAATGTTATTAAAGCAGTAAACCTTATGGTTGAATGGGTATCTTAATAGAGAAGATGAGTTACAACAATGCGTTACAAGGAGTAGTATAATGATAGACACAAGTAAATATTGTCCTGAGTATCTTTTAGAAAACGTGCCTGAAATTTTTGATATTGCTCGTCAATATGACAATGTTGATGATTTTCGTAAACGAGCTGCAGAGTATGTTCATAAAATGCAGTATGAGACCTTTAATGATTTTAGCTCTCTAAGCGAAGGAAGGCTTATTCGTGTTAGAGATTGTGCTCAAGTTATTAACCAAATTTTTACACTGCGTTCTGAAGAGAAGGCTCAATTTTCTGTAGCTCAGGCAATATCAGATATTGCCAAAAATATTCCACGACCAGAGCTATCTTTTGCATTTTATGCTGAAATTCTCTATCTTTTTATTGGTCTGCACGGTAGAGGTCTTAGACCAAGATTTGCAGATTACCACCTTGTGCAAAGCGAGCTTGAGGGAAGAGAGGCTGCAATAGAGCGAAGCGGTCAGCTCGATACTTTATCAGAAGAGGTGTCAAAATATATGGATAGATACTCTAACGGGCTTGATGATAGCTCTATTCAAAGAAGAGCGAAAAGACGAGATACTATTTTAAAATTGCTCAATGCCTCCTTAGATGATTGGTATAACTGGAAATGGCAATATAATAATGTGATGCGAAATGCAGATAAAATTGAGCAGCTTGTAAATCTCACACCAGATCAGGCTCGCTCATTAAGAATGGCAAAAGCATCATCTATTCCGTTTGGAATAACACCATACTATCTATCTCTTATGGACGATGACCCTGAGGCAGTTAGAGATTGGGCAATCAGAGCACAGGTTCTTCCTCCATTAAGTTATGTTGAGCAGGTATCAGAATATGATAATAGGGAGCTATCTTGTCTTGATTTTATGAAAGAAGCTGATACATCTCCAATAGATTTGATAACAAGGCGTTATCCATCTATCTGTATTTTTAAACCATTTAACACCTGTCCTCAAATATGTGTCTATTGCCAAAGAAATTGGGAGATAAAAGATGCCATGGTGTCTGGGGCTATGGCATCTAAAAAGAAGATTCTTGATGCCATTAAGTGGATTGAAGATCACCCTGCTATACATGAAGTTTTAATAACAGGCGGCGATCCACTTGGAATGAATGATGCCAATTTTGAGGGTATTCTTGCAGGAGTTGCAAATATACCATCTGTTGAGCGAATACGTATTGGGACAAGAACACCAGTAACTGCACCTATGAGAATTACCAAAAATTTTGTCAATATTCTTGATAAATACAGAAAATTGGGCAGATGTCGAATTTCTGTTGTAACTCACATTCAACACCCTTACGAGATTACACCAGATACAGTAAAAGCTGTAGAGATGCTAAGAGATAGCTCAATATCTGTCTTTAACCAGCTTGTTTACACATTTTTTGTATCAAGACGATTTGAAGCAGCTTATCTTAGAAGAAATCTTGCATCAATTGGGGTTGAGCCATACTACACATTTAACACAAAAGGAAAAGAGGAGACTTTAGAGTACCGTGTCCCTATCGCTCGTCTGCTTCAAGAGCAAAAAGAGGAGGCAAGATTGCTACCTGGTATTGCACGCACTGATGAGGCAGTTTATAATGTTCCTGGAATGGGTAAAAATTATCTACGCGCCCGCCAGCATAGAGATTTGATCTCAATTCTTCCTGATGGAACAAGATTGTATGAGTTTCACCCTTGGGAAAAAAATATCACAAGAAATATCGCAACTCATGTTGGGCAAGATGTTCCAATACTTGATTACTTGCTCAGGCTTAATGAGGCTGGCGAAGATGTATCTGATTATGATACAATATGGTATTACTTTTAAATGTTAAAAAAATAAGGAGAAAAAGATCATGTTTTCAAAAGAGAATACAGTGTTAATTGTAATTGATGTTCAAGGCAAACTTGCCCAGTTGATGTATAAAAAAGATGATCTATTTGAATCTTTGCAGACCCTAATTAAAGGTTTAGCAATTCTTGAAGTGCCGATAATATGGGTAGAGCAGCTTCCTGAAAAATTGGGTCCAACAATTCCAGAGGTTACAAAGCTGATGCAAGAGCTTATGCCAAATGTAAAGCCAATTGCTAAGAAATCATTTAGTTGCTGCGGCAATGAAAAATTTATGGAGTCATTTAAAGCCATTAATAAAAAACAGGTTCTTGTTGCTGGTATTGAGTCTCACATCTGCGTCTATCAGACATCTGTTGAGCTTTTAGGTGCTGGTTATGAGGTTCAAGTTGTATCTGATTGCGTATCATCAAGAACAGAGAAAAATAAAAAAATTGGAATTAAAAGGATCGTTCAAGCTGGCGGTGCTGAGACCTCTACAGAGATGATAATTTTTGAACTTATGAAGGCTGCTGAAGGTGATGCTTTTAAAAAAATGGTTAAGGTTGTAAAGTAGTTTTGACGATATTATAAGTCTAAGTCAGCATGTTGCAAATTTGTAGTGCAGCACTATCAAACTGACTGAAAGGAGGGGATATGGTATCTTCTATTAATAACAGCGTTCAGGCTCTTAGAGCATTTGGAACAGCAACTGCTGTTACTGCTAACAATGTTGCAAACGTTGAGTCAGACAACTTTAAAAGCAGCAGAGCAGTAATGAATGAGGGCGATAATGGTGGAGTTAAGGTCTCACTTAGCACCAATTCTGCACAAGGCCCTCTTGTTCAAAAGAGTGATGGTACCACAAAAGAGCTGTCAAACACTGATCTTGCCACTGAATTTACAAGCATGATCAGCTATCAGTCAGCTTATGGTGCAAATGTTAAAACTATTCAGACTGATGATGAGATGAAAGGTACTATTTTAAACATGATTGCATAACAATATATCTGCAATCTGGTTAAATAGCTTTTAACCTACTTTTCATAAATTCGCTCATTACATGTAAACACGGATAACCCCTTGTCTCTGACATCGGCAAGGGTTATTCCAAGCCGTTGTGCTAACTCACAAGCTAAAGATGTGGGTCTTGACATACTGATTACAACTTCAATCCCAGCTCTTGCACACTTTTGAATCATCTCATAGCTCGCCCTTGATGATATAAGGGCAATAGCAGCTCTGTTTAGTTCTCCTTGAAGAAATAGTTTTCCAATAGCCTTATCCAAAGCATTATGTCTGCCTGCATCTTCTGCAACTGAAAGAGTCTGTCGATTACGGTTAAATAACATAGCCCCATGTGATGAGCCGCATCTTTTTCTTAAGTGCTGGGTATTATTCATAATATTTACAAGCTCCATTACATCAGTAAGTGATATTTTAATAGAGTGTGAAACAGGCTTTAAAATGGCTGTAAGATCATCAATAATTTCACGTCCACAGATACCGCAGCTTGTCTGGCTAACATACCCCTTTTTTTCAAGCAGATGAGATACCCTGCAAAGACGCTCCTTAGATAGCATCACAGCAGCAACATTAGAGTCGTCGCCATCGCACAAGGCTATATCTTGAATGTCATCTAAACTATCAACAATCCCTTCAGCAAAACAAAATCCAGCAGAATGTGCCAACTCCTCCCCTGGAGTTCTCATAACCACGCCGTATGTTCTGCCTTGAACATTAATAGATAGAGGCTCTTCTCTTAAAAGCTCTATGTTTCTATCATGCTTAACAATGTGATTGGCATCTTGCAGATGGTACCACACGCTCTTTTTTTCAAGCTGATTTTCGATATTAAGCTGGTTGTTAGTTTTAATGTTCAATAATTGCTATCTCCTTCCATTTACCGTTGTTATATCTTGCCATCACCATAATAAATAGAACAACAAGATATGCTGTAATACATGACCATGAAAAATAGAGTCCAAGTCCAAAAATGTTGATACCAACCCAAATCGGAATAAAAAGAAATATAACACTAACCCCAATTATGCTCAACATAACAAAACGAGAGTCTCCAGCACCCTTTAGAACAGCTGTGTAGATAATAATCAGAGAGTCAAACAGAAGATATAGAGTAACAAATTTAAGCAAAATACTTCCCATCTCTATTAATGGCAGCCTATCAGCTTCAGTCAGACTATTTGAAAGAAATAGATTTATCAGAGGCTCTGGTATTAAAAAAAATATAACCATCAAAAATAGAATATAGCCCAACGCAATGTGAGTTGTTGTTTTTGCAGCATTTACAGCATCATCAGGCATCTTTTTTCCCATTGCTTGACCTACAAGCGTGCTAACCCCAATTCCAAAACCCCACATCGGCATATAGGAGAGTCCATTTATAGATAGAACAAGATTTGTAACTGCAAGCTCTGTTGTCCCAAGCCTTCCTATCATCAAGATAAAAAAGGTATATACCAACATATCAAGGAAAAATTGAGCACCACCAGGAAGACCATACTTCATAAGTCGCATAAAGAGTTCTGGATCAAATGCTCTTTTATTAAACACATGGAATCTCTTATTATTTTTTTTGTTAAATATCAAAATGGCAAATATTGAGGCAATTAAAATCCATGAGCTTACAGTGGCAAGTCCAGCACCTTGAATGCCAAGCTCTGGAAAGCCCCATTTTCCATTTATAAGTGCATAATCTAATGGGATATTAAAAAGAGTTCCAACAATATTTATCAACATAACAGTTCGTGTAAGCCCTCTGCCAGAATAGAAGCAAGATAGAGTTGCACCAGTAAGATTTGCTCCAGCACCCAAGCAAAGAATACGAAAATAGCTAACCTCAAGCTGCTGAATATGAGGCTCATGCCCTATCATAGAAAAGATAGGAGTAGCATAGATAGCAAGTAGAGCCATGAAAATCCCCCCAAACATGGCAAAATATAGCCCCTGCCAAAGAGATGAGCCAACCCCTTCATTGTTACCTGCACCTGTATATTGAGCAATAAAGACATTAACATAGCCTGCAACACCCAAAAAAAACGATGCAAACAAAAAGCCAGTTATGGCTGCTGGAGTTGCTGCTGCTAAGGCATCTAAGGAGTAGTTGCCTAAAAAGATGCGATCTGTGAATTCCATTATGGTTGTAGAGCCCATACTCAACACCAAAGGCAGGCTTACCCTTAGAACCTCTTTGTAGTTATTAAGATTTATTTTTGCTCTGTATCCCAATCTTTTTTTAAAAACTCCTCTCTTCTGTTCGCCAATTTAACACCTTTTTTTAAAATCACCCCTTTTTGCCTATCTTTACCAGCAACCCCCTTTTCAACAAAGAGTTTTTTTTCTGTAAATGGGCATATTTCAGTGTAATACATGAGTGTTGAGTAGCTTGATGGAGTTGGCGTAAAAATCTGAATCTGCTCAGGTGTTATTTTTAGCTTATCGTGAACAAATTTTTTAAGCTCGATCATATCATCAAATGTGCAACCAGGGTGTGCTGCCATTAAATAGTAGGTCAAGAACTGTTTTTTATTGCTCTTTAAAGATAGAGTGTCAAATATCTTTTTAAACTTTAAAAGATAAGAGCTATCAGATTTGCCCATAAGCTCAAGTATATGAGCTTTAATATGCTCAGGTGCAACCTTTAACTGCCCAGATACATGGTTTAGTGTAACCTCTTCAATATATTTATCCCCATATTTTTGATCAGAAAATATAAGATCGCATCTTATGCCAGATGCTACAAATAGCCGTCTAACCCCTTTAATTTCTCTTATTTTTTTAAGTAAATTTATCAGCTTTGAGTGATCAGGCTTTAGATTTTTGCAGACAGTTGGAAATATGCAGCGTCTATCCAAACACGCCCCGCTCTTTAGCTTTTTTTGACACTCAAAACCATACATATTTGCAGTTGGTCCCCCAATATCAGAAATTATCCCCTTAAAGTTGGGGTGAAGTGTCATCTCTTTTACCTCATTGATGATTGAGGCTTCACTTCGCCATCTTACGCATCTGCCCTCATGGATAGCAATTGAGCAAAAATTGCACTCTCCATAACAGCCTCGATGGGTAGATATTGAAAATTGGATAGTATCAAGAGCCTTTACTTTGCCCAATTTTTCGTAGTACGGATGAACCTCTCGCTCAAACTTTAGAGCAGCAATATTGTCCATCTCTTGAGTGTTAGGATAAAATTGGGGAGGATTGTGAATTAAACATCTTGAGTCATGCTCTTGAATTAACCCTTTTGCTGTTAAAGGGTCGTTGTTTTTATAAAATAGATGAAAACTCTCAATAAATTTTAATCTATCTTGCACCACAACCTGATATGGAGGAAGCGTTATGTAGCTATTTTGTGCTAAAGAGGTGTTCGAGATATAGCAAAGCCCTCTTATTTTATAAATTGATGAGCTATCTCTATTTTTAAGAGCATTGGCAAGCTCAACAACCGCAGATTCACCCATTCCATAGATTAGATAATCAGCCTTTGCATCAAATAGAATTGAGCGTCTTATTGAGTCTGACCAAAAATCGTAGTGGCATATTCGCCTTAAACTTGCCTCAATTCCTCCAAGCACAATTGGGCATGTTTTTTTAAAATAGCGTCTGACAAGATTGCTATATGCAATCACTGCCCTATCTGGTCGCCTGTTATTTAGCCCTGATGGGGTGTAGTCATCTGTTTTACGTCTTTTTTTAAGTGCTGTGTAATTAGAGACCATTGAGTCAACTGCCCCTGATGATATCCCCCAAAATAGCGATGGCTCTCCTAATCTTGAAATATCTTTATCAGAGTTAATGTCAGGCTGTGCGATTATTCCGACCCTAAACCCCTGTTTTAAAAGCAGTTTTCCAATAACAGCAACACCTGTAAATGGGGAGTCAATGTAGGTATCTCCTGATATAAGGATAACATCAAGCTGCTGCCAGCCAAAGGCTCTAACCTCTTTTGTGGTGGTAGGAAGAAGCATTAAAACTTCTTATAAAGAGATAGTTTTTCAATTATATTAGAGATATGGGTAGGATCAGCCTCTCTCATAAGCACGCCAATATATTGAAGCTGACGCTTTCTTGCCCCATGCTTTGTGATTTGCTTAGTTGTATTTATGGCACTTTTAAGCTCTTTTGAAATATCAAGAGCCTCTATTTCAGAGACTGGGACTGATGTTACAAGAAACTCTCCGAACTTTTGAAGATTTTGGGCAGCCTTTTTCTTTTGAGTTCTGCTTAAAGTTTGAGAAATATCATCTGATGGCTCTTCCTCTACTGGTTTGACTTGTGCCATTTTACCACCTCTTTGTATGGTATTGTGCCTCCAAATATATCAAGAGCACTGCCAATTGTAAGATCAACTCGATCACAACCAATACGCTTAACAAGATCAAGATCAGAAAAAGATTTAACCCCGCCAGCGTAAGTTACTGGTATTGGTGAATATCTGCCAAGAATCTCAACAAGATAAGATTCAATACCAGCCATTTTGCCCTCAACATCAACTCCATGCACAAGAAACTCATCGCAATATTTTGCAAACTGCTCAAGGTTTTTTTGATTTACAGAGACCTTTGTAAATTTTTGCCATCTATCTGTAACGATCCAATACTCTTCATCTCTTTTGCGGCAGCTAAAATCAAGAACAAGATTTTTTTTACCAATTTTTTTTACTAAAAGTTTAACTCTATCCATATCAATATCGCCATCAGAAAATAGATATGAGGTTACAATAACATGACTTGCCCCAGCATCAAGGTAGATAGCAGCATTGTCGGGATTGATTCCTCCGCCAAATTGCAACCCTCCAGCAAATGCGTGAAGTGCAGATATAACAGCATCATGGTTGCCTGATCCAAGCGAGATAACATGCCCTCCATAAATTGCATTATTTTTGTAAAGTTTTGCAAAATATGATGAATCGTGAGAGCTTTCAAAGTTGGTTATTGCCGTGTCAGGTGCTTCAGCTCTACTCTCTTGTAAAGTGCTGCCAACAATCTGAACAACCTTACCGTTCTTTATGTCAATACATGGTCTAAATTTCATAAATAGCTATATCCTAATGTTTTCTTGGGCTATTTAAGACAAAAAAATAAGGGGTTAAGTCTTTAGACATAACCCCTTGATAACGTACCATATTTTTAAAAACACTATATTTTTTATTTGTTGGAGGCGGCTTCCAGATTTGAACTGGAGAATAACGGCTTTGCAGGCCGTCGCCTTACCACTTGGCCAAGCCGCCTATTATGGAGCGGGAAACGGGATTTGAACCCGCGACTTCGACCTTGGCAAGGTCGCACTCTACCACTGAGTTATTCCCGCTAAAATGAGAGTCCTTATATACGTCAATCTATGCTTTGTCAACAATTAATAAGGTTAAATCAACTTAAATTGTACTGACTTAAAGTAATTTACGACCATTGCCATACAATATCATTGTATAATTCAACTCTTATTTATCGCCTCTTGTATCTTATAAACAATTGATGGCAACTCTCTTCTAATTCTCTCTATCTCAATAATATCAAAGTGCTTTGCTGCCTTAGAGTATTTTAGGCTGTAATCGCTTAAAAAAGCAATCTGATACCTATCTGCAAGTTTTTTTAACTCTTGTCCAAAACTATCTATCATTTTAGAGTTTGAGAGCCTTTCTGGATATTTGGGGATTATCTGCTCTTCAATGTATTTGATAACCTCTTGAAGTTTAGCACCACTCTCTTGTGCAATCTCTTTTAATCTATCATCTGTTGTTGGCGTATCATCTTTGTTGAAGATTTCAGGGAAAATATTTATGAGCACAGCTTTCAGAGCCTCAATCTCCTGATCTAATCTATTTAGCAGCCCAATATTTGCCTCTGTGAAGCTCGCTTCGCATATTTTGCCTGATTTAGATTCTGCTAAATAGTCTTTAAATACCATCTCTATCTGATAAGCAGCCTCACGAAGCCTGTTGGCAGAAAAGTTACTACTCATGCCTTTAATCGTATGGGCACAAAGCCTTATATTGTCAGCATCGTTTTGCTCCCAAGCTCTTTTTAAATTTGCTATATCTTTGGATAAGAGCGTAGGAAAAGCTGAGACAAGCTCTTTTAAAAGCTCCTCATCGCCTCTGAGCCTGATTAAAAAACTTTGCTGGTTAAAAATTGACTCTAAATCCTCAACATTGTCTGTTATCATCTTGAGTCTGTTTATTCCCCTTTATCTGTAACTTAGGATTTTTAGTTTATGATGATGTTATACATCTAAGAGCTAAACTGGCAATCTTATCAACATCTTCAACATGATCCACACAGCCAAGCCGAACAGCCTCTCTTGGCATACCATAAACAACGCACGATTTTTCATCTTGTGCAATGTTAATTGAGCCAGCTTCTTTCATTGAAGCCATTCCAGCAGCACCGTCAGCCCCCATTCCAGTTAAAATTATGCCAAGTGCATTTGCCCCTGCATATTTAGCCACTGATTTAAACAGCACATCAACTGCTGGACGCTGGTGATGAACCATGGGTCCCTGTTTTACCTCAACATAGTATCGTGCACCGCTTCTTTTTAAGAGCATGTGATAATTACCCGGTGCAATAAGAATCTTACCATTTGATATTGTATCTCCATGTGCCGCCTCTTTTACCTCCATTTCGCACAAAGAGTTCATCCTTTCGGCAAATGTTGTGGTAAATTGTGCTGGCATGTGCTGAACTATTAGAACCCCGGGTGATGTTATAGGAAAACGGGTAATCACTCGCCTTATAGCCTCTGTGCCTCCTGTTGATGCACCTATGGCTATCAGCTTGTTTGTGGTTGCTGCAAGAGCTTTGGAGTTTATATCTTTAATAGCTCCGCCTTTAGTGCTATCTTCTGTTGGTGGTTTTCGGGCAATAATCCGAACCCCGTAAACTGCCCGTATCTTTTCAGCAAGCTGAATGCTCATATCCCCAACTGAATAGGCTGCACTTGGCTTTGATATTACCTCTAATGCACCAATTGAGAGTGCTTCAAGTGCAAGTTTGCTCCCTTTAGGCGTAAGAGAGCTTACAATAATAACAGGCATGGGGTAGTGTTGCATTAGCTTTTTTAAGAATGTGATGCCGTCCATTCGTGGCATCTCAATATCAAGTGTGAGCACGTCTGGCTTTAGACTTATAATCTTGTCTCGTGCAACATAAGGGTCTGGAGCTGTTCCAACAACCTCAATATCTCTCTCTTTTGATAACTCTTGAGAAAATACCTTTCTTACAATTGCAGAGTCATCAACAACAAGTACTTTTATTGGCTTCATAATCATAAAAATTTTTTATTATTATTTTGTGTGATAGGGTGTTAAATTACCTTTAGTCTGATTTAAGATTTTTACATTAGCACAACAGTTATAATAAAAAAAGATAAAAAAAACCCCAAATTTTAGGAGATTTGAATGGTTAAGTGGCTACCCATAGGGTTTGATGAAGCCTTAAAAAAGACAGTTGAAGCTATTGTTCCGCTTGGAGTTGAGATGGTTGAACTCTCTGAAAGTACGGGACGCATTGCAGCACAAGATTTGATAGCCAAAGTTGATTCTCCATCAATTAACGCATCGTTAAAAGATGGTTATGCTGTAAAATCTGAGGATTTAACCTTTGCATCTGAAAATAACCCAGTAAAATTAAAACTCAAAGGTTATGCTGCTGCAGGAGATAAGGTTGAAGATAAAGAGAATTTCTGCCTTAAATCTGGCGAGGCTTACCGAATATTAACAGGTGCAAAGCTACCTGACGGAGCAGATGCTGTGCTCTCTGAAGAGTATGTTGATGTTCAACGTAGCAATAACTATTCAACAGTTATTGCAAAAAATGTTGCGGAATTTGGTCGCAATATTTTACCAAAAGGCTCAGATGTTAAAGTAGGCGAGCCTGTTGTCTCTGCAAATCAGTTTATCACCGCTGGCTTTGCGGGGCTTCTTGCTGCATCTGGATTTAGTCAAATTCAACTCTTTAAACAGCCTATTGTATCCATTATTGCCACTGGCAATGAGGTTATTGCACCGGGTCTGCCTCTATCTGAGGGTAAACTTTATGCAAGCAATATGGTTACCTTAAGTGCTTTTTGCCACGATTACGGCATGAAGAGCCTAACTTTTATTGTAAAAGATGTTGAAGATGAGATACGTTCTACTTTAAAGAGTGCTTTAGAAGTTTCAGATGCCATAATCACAAGTGGCGGAGCGTGGACTGGTGATAGAGATATGGTTGCAAAAATTCTTCTCTCTATGGGTTGGAAGCAGATATTTCACAGAATTAGAATTGGTCCTGGAAAGGCGGTTGGGTTTGGGATTTTAAATCAAAAGCCTGTTTTTATACTTCCTGGTGGTCCCCCTTCAAATCTAATGGGATTTTTGCAGATAGCTCTTCCTGGACTTATGAGGCTTGCTGGCTACCCAAATCCCGGTCTTAAAACTGCAACAGTAATGCTTGAATCAGAGCTTTATGGGCGAGATAGTGATTGGACTCAGTTTGTTTTTGGTGTTGTAACTCAATCTGATGTTATGCCTATTTTTCACTCGCTCCGCCAAAAAGGGAGACTTCAGGCAATGGCACAGGCAAATGCAATTGCAACAATTCCAGAGGGGAAAACCTTAATAGCATCAGGAGAAGTTATTAAGGTTCAAATTGTGTGAGGTAAAAATTATGGATAAATTTAGTGCTGCAGTTGTTGCAGGTGGTTTGAACTCCAGAATGGGCGGAACTAACAAGGCATTTTTAAAGGTTGGTAACAAGACAATTTTATCTCGATTAATCACCACTTTGGAGCGATATTTTGATGAGATATTGATTGTAACTAAAAATCCAGCAGAGTATAGCGACTATCTCTCTGCAACTGGTGATAAAATTAAAACAGTAACAGACATCTATGAAGATCGCTCTTCACTAACTGGAATTCACTCTGCTCTATATCACGCAAAAAACTTTCGATCTTTTATTGTGCCGTGTGATGCTCCATTTATTCAACCCTCATTGATTGAGCTTATTCTTGGCTCAATTGACTCTAACCCTGAATCTGATGTTGTTATTCCCAATTATGATGGGCATTATGAACCTCTTTGTGCCCTTTATTCAAAGCATTGCCTTCCAAAAATTGAGACTCTTCTTAACTCTAAAGATTATCGTATTTACAACTTTTTTAATGCTGTTAATCTTACAACAATAGACAAAGATAGGTTACAGAAGGCTGATCCTAAGATGTTATCATTTTTTAATGTGAACACTAAAGAGGCTTTAAAAGCAGCTTTGATTCAATCAGATCAGCTATTGCTTTGATGTCATTGATATTATAAATAGGAATATCAACATCTAAAGGGGTGTCAGATGCAATCGCGATAGTTGTCGATTTATCCCCCTTTTTATACATTGGGTATTCATGAGCACCTTTTCTAAATACCTCAATTTGCAGTTTGTTTGCCTTTTTATACCCTTCTGTAATAACTATATCTACATCTAAGAAATAGCTTTTAAGAACCTCATCAACACTCATCTCTTGGCTCACATCTTTTATGATAGATATTTTCCACGGTGAAGAGATTACAACAGTATCAGAGCCAGCCTCTTTATGTTTGTATGTATCTTTACCCTCATGATCAATATCAAACCCGTGTGTGTCGTGTTTAAGTGTTCCAACTCTGTACCCTCTATTTTTTAACTCTGGAATTAACTTAACAATCAGCGTAGTCTTACCAGCCCTTTTTTTGCTAACTATTGAGATGATTGGGGGAAGATGCATAACTTCTATCTCCATTTTATTTTTTTTGATGAAACGTAAGATGGCTCAAAATAGTTGATAAATAGTAATTGATTGTCTATTTAAATGGCAAAACTTACCACCAAGAAGGTGGTTTATAAAGAGAATATAAAAAAAACAGATAAAAATCTTTAAGATTTTAAAACAATTTAAGTGATAAAAATAATATAAAAATTGGAGTTGACCGTAAATTTTAAGTTGATATAACATAGTTTAAAAAAATAGTATTAAGTTTCAAGTGAGTGTATAAAAATTGATGCACGCTACCAAAAACATTGTATGAGATAAAAAGTTAAGGAGAGTAAAGATTATGTGTAACTGTTGTAGTGCAAATAGAGCTGATATTATGGAGTCAGAGAGCTTTAAAAAGTGCGTAGATTTTCATGGTCATATCTGCCCTGGTCTTTCGATTGGCTATAAAGCAGCCACAGAGGCTATGAGAAGGCTAAATGAAGAGCGATCCCCAGACGAGGAGATTGTGGCAGTTGTTGAGACTGATGCCTGTTCTGCTGATGCTGTTCAGGTTCTTACTGGCTGCACATTTGGCAAAGGTAACTTTATCTACAAAGATCACGGCAAGATGGTTTTAACGCTATTTAGCCGCAACTCAGGAAGAGGGGTGAGGCTCTCCATGCGTCCTAATATGATGTCTCCTAATGAGGAGCACTCTGCACTTATTCAAAAGGTGAGATCAGGCGAAGCAACTAAAGAGGAGACAGATCGATTCCACGAACTTCATAGCCAAAGAAGCAGAGATATTTTACTAACCCCAGCAGATGCCCTTTTTAACATCAGAACTGTTCAGATGACTCCGCCTTCAAAAGCAGTTATTGAGCCATCTGAGCCTTGTTTTATCTGCGGTGAGCCAACTATGCGGACAAAACTTGAGATGGTTGATGATAAAAAGATATGCAGAGGTTGCCTCTAATTTAAAAACTCCATCGTTAAATTAGGAGTTAAGTCAATTGATTTGATCTTTTTGTGGGTAGTGTTATAAATTTGTCTAATATCAGATTTGTAACACTACCCATATATATTTAGTTTAGTTTTTAAAAAGCCAAAAAAGGAAAAATTAAAGATATGACAGAGTTTACCCATCTTGATAAAAACGGCAGAGTAAGAATGGTTGATGTTGGAGATAAAGAGAGCACAAAGCGTGTTGCTGTGGCATTTGGCAATATTAAAATGGATCCAACCACTTTGGAAAAGATAACAACCTCTTCAGTAAAAAAGGGAAATGTCTTGGAGACAGCAAGAATTGCTGGAATCATGGCTGCTAAAAAAACATCAGAATTGATACCTATGTGTCACCAACTAAACTTGACCTATGTTGGTATAGATTTTTATCCTGATCTTGAGTCAAGCTCAATAAAAATTGAGGCTCAGGCTTCACTTTCAGGTAAAACTGGCGTGGAGATGGAGGCATTAACTGCTGTCTCTGTTGCTGCTCTTACAATTTATGATATGTGCAAATCTTACGATAAAGAGATGGTTATCTTAGATATTCACCTTAAAAGCAAAAGTGGCGGTAAAAGTGGTGATTTTGTAGCTAAAAGATATGAAAAATTAGATTTAATATGAGATGAAAAATGATCAAAAAATTTAAAATCAGACGATACTTTCTGCTCTACGTAGTAATTATAGCAATATTTGGACTATTTTGTGGTTGCAGTAAATCTGTAACTGTGCAGCAGCCCACTAATAAAATCAACGATCAAATAACAGCTCAAGCAGCTAAAGTTGATGATGCAAAAACAAAATCTGATATTAAATATCAAAGAGGGGTGAAACCCTATGATCAGTATGAGTTTAAAAAACCGATTGACTATTTTGATGGAAAATATCCAACATATCCCCTTCATAAATTGACTGAGCGTAACTACCCTGATTTTGCAAAAGATATTTATGGAAAAGAGGGGCTTAAACGAGCTTTAAAGCAAAGCATTACCTACTATGGTAGAGTGCCTAAATCGACAAAATTCTACTTTGGCGATGATAAATATGATGCGCAATTTATGCTTTTATCTGCAAAAAAATTTCTTGATTTTCTTAATAAAGCCCCCTCAAGCAGTGATATTCGTCAGTTTATCCATAAACACTACAATGTCTATACCACTGTTAGAAGAGATGAAGAGCCAAAAAGAGAGGCTGATCTCTCTGTTCTGTTTACTGGTTACTATGAGCCATCGCTAAAGGGGAGTTTAGTCAAAGGGGGGGAATATATCTACCCTATCTACTCCAAACCCAATGATTTAATAGATGTGCCACGAGGCGGTTTTAGCGGAAAATATAGAGGCACGCCAGCTTCAGGTGCTCGGCGTAACTCAAAAAAAGAGTTAATCCCTTACTACACAAGATCCCAAATTGATGCAATGCCAAGTTTTGAAAAACAGGCAAAGCCAATTGCATGGGTCAATAGCCGTATTGATAGGTTTTTCTTAGAGATTCAAGGCTCAGGAAGGATAGAGCTAAAAGAGGGTGGAATAATAAAGGTTCAGTATAGTGCAAAAAATGGTCGTCCATACAGATCAATTGGAAAATATTTGGTTGACAAAGGTGAGATGCAAAAAGAAGATGTTACTATGCAATCTCTTCGTAAATGGCTTGATGATAACCCATCAAGAGTTGACGAGGTTCTTAACCACAATCCAAGTTTTGTCTTTTTTAGAAAAGGGGAGGGGGGACCAGTTGGCTGTTTAGGGGTTGAGGTTACTCGAATGAGATCAATTGCAACCGATACAGCACTGTTTCCTAAAGGGGCGATCTGCTTTATGCAGACTACAATTCCAACATGGGATAGCAATAAAGATAATATAGCTTGGCAGTATTACTCAGCCTTTGTGTTAAATCAAGATACTGGAGGAGCTATTAAAGGCTCTGGGCGTGCAGATTACTTTTACGGGCATGGAAACTATTCAGAGCTTGCTGCTGGTTATATGAAGCAGTTTGGAAGGTTATACTTTTTGGTGTTAAAAAAATAGAGAGCCTTATTTGATCTGTTTTTTTTGCATTGTAGCCGTGCGATTTATTGGCACGGCTACAAGAATCATAATTAGTTTATGCGATAGATTTTGCCATAACATCACCAATAAGCTGACTAAATCTTGCTGGATTATCAACTTTTCCGCCTTCGCTTACAATGGCAATATCAAGAAGAATCTCGCTGTAATCTTTCAAAATTGGATTGGTTGTATCAGTCTCAAATATATTTTTCATTTTGGCAATCAGAGGATGGTTTATGTTTAGCTCAAGAGATCTCTTTTGAGCTGGAGCATCTTGACCAGTTGCCTTTAAAATTTTTTCCATGTATGCACTCATGCCGTAATTATCTGCTGAAAGGCATGAGACAGAATCTTTGAGCCTATTAGAGACCTGAACATCTTTAACCTTATCTTGAAGTTTCTCCTTAATAAAGTTAAACAGAGCTGTATATTCGCCCTTTTTAGCCTCATCAACCTTGTCAATCTCAAGTTCTCCTTTTTCTGCACTTTTCAGTTTTTTCTCTTTATATTCGTGCAGAGATTGAGTTACCCACTCGTCAACTGGATCAACCATCAAGAGAACCTCGTAATCTTTTGCCTTTAGAGTCTCAAGAAGCGGGCTGTTAATGAGCGAATTTAAATTATCGCCTGTTATGTAATATATCTCATTTTGCCCCTCTGCCATTCTATCTATATATTCGTTAAGGGTAATATATTTGCCATCTGATTTTGTGGTTTTGTATCTAATAAGAGAGGCTATGCGATCTTTGTTTTCAAAATCAGTTGGAATTCCAGCTTTAAGCACCTGACTAAACTCATCATAAAAAGATTCAAACTTTTCTCTATCCATCTCTTCAAAAGTGCTAAAAATCTTTTTTACAAGATTTTTTTTGATATTTCTTACAAGTCTATCCTCTTGCAAAATTTCACGGCTCACATTTAAATTAAGATCAGGAGCATCAACAACACCTTGAATAAAGCCCAAATATTCAGGCAGAAGGTCTTTGCAGTCGTCCATTATAAAGACTCGCTTGCAGTAGAGCTGCATACCATGTTTTCGCTCAGGACGAAATAGATCAAACGGAGCTTTTGACGGAATAAATAGCAGAGCATAATACTCTGTAACCCCTTCAAATCTTTTATGGATTATCTCAAGCGGTTTATCCCAATTGTGGCTTATGTGGCGATAGAACTCCTCATACTCCTCTGGTGTTACATCATCTTTGCTTTTTGACCAGATAGCCTTCATTGAGTTTAAAGTCTCATCTTTTCTAACCTTTCGATAACCATCTCCAATTGGCTTTCCATCTGCATCTTTAATTCTCTCATTTTCAGGGATTGGCTCGTTTTTCTCCACATTCATAATAATTGGATAGGTTACAAAATCAGAGTGCTTTTTGACAACATGACGGATAGTGTATTCATCTGTAAAATCTTGATCATCTTCGCCATGCTCTTTAAGCTCAAGGGTGATTGTTGTGCCTCTTGAGGCTTTATCACACTCTTCAATTGAGTATGTCCCCTTGCCATCTGATACCCATTTAACCCCTTTTTCTGCTCCAGCTGCCTTTGTGATTAGGGTTATCTTGTCAGCCACAATAAAGGCACTGTAAAATCCCACTCCAAACTGACCAATTAGCTCTGGTGATAGCTGGTGTTGCTCTTTTGATTTTTGTATAGCCTCCATGAATGCTGCTGTGCCGCTTCTTGCAATTGTACCGATGTTTTCATTTACCTCATCATAAGTCATACCAATTCCATTATCACAGATCTCAAATATTCTCTTTTCAGGGTCAGTTGAGATTCTGATATTGTAATTGGTATCGTTTTCAAAAAGAGCTGGCTCAGTCTGCTCTTTAAAACGAGCTTTATCAATTGCATCAGATGCGTTTGATATAAGTTCGCGGATAAATATCTCACGATTGGAATAGAGTGAGTTGATAATAAGGTGAAGTAGCTGCTGCACTTCGGTTTTGAATTCGCAAGTCTCTTGTCTGTTACCCATTTTTTTCTCCTAAAGATATATTTAGTTTACACTTTAAATTTATCTGTTTATGAAATTATTAATAAAACTTAACGAAAACAATAATTGAGCAAAATCTTAGATTGTCAAGGCTTAGGGGTTAAGATTAAAAAAATATTGACAGGAGTAGTATAAGCTGTAAGTAAGAGCCATGTATAATTTTTTTAGATCACATTTTTAATTAATAGAGGTTTTAATGGCTAATTTAGACGATAACTCTCCATTTTCTCAGTTTGTTGCAGGAGCAAGAGATACATTTCCTCTAATTGTTGGTGCGATTCCATTTGGTATTATATTTGGCACTTTGGCAGCAACTGCTGGGTTATCATTTGCTGCAACAATGGGCATGTCTATCTTTGTTTTTGCTGGCTCTTCGCAGTTTATAAGTATAAGTTTAGTCTCTGCTGGAAGTGGGTGGGCAATGGTTGTGTTGACCACATTTGTTGTCAATTTACGCCATATTCTCTATGGTGCAACTATGGTTCCGTTTTATAAAGGGTTGAGTCCATCGTGGAAGGTGCTTTTAGCATTTGGGCTAACTGATGAGACGTTTGCTGTGGCTGCAAACCGTTACTATCAAAACGATGAGTCCCCAAATAAGCACTATTACAATTTAGGCTCAATGCTTTTTATGTACACAAACTGGAATTTATGCACATTGATTGGTCTTACTGCTGGAAAGGCATTTCCTGAAATTGCAGGGTGGGGTCTTGATTTTGCAATGCCAGCAACATTTATTGGAATGGTTATCCCCTATTTGGTCTCAAAACCGATGTGGGCTGCGGTTATAGCATCTGGTGTAGTATCTATTTTTGCATCAGGATTGCCCCACAAATTGGGTCTGATAGTTGCTGCTATTACTGGAGTTGCTGTTGGAATATTAAGTGAAGTGTTTTTATGTTCACAAACTTCTTTAGAAGATGGAGCCAAAAGGGTGCTATAGATTGATTAGAGCAAAAAAATTGAGCTTTATTCTCTTGACACAAAATAGATGCAATGGTATTTACCCTACGCAAAATATAGGTGCGTAACTCAGTTGGTAGAGTGCTACCTCGACAAGGTAGAAGTCACCGGTTCGAGTCCGGTCGTGCCTACCACAATTACATTTAGTATAGTTTAAGAAAGTCCAGAAACCCCTGAGAAATCAAGGGTTTTTTAAATTTAATCTCATAATTTAAGACTGAAAAAATTGATAGCATTTTTGTAGGATATTTTTTCAATAGCATCATCAGATATAGCCAATTTTATCAACTCGTTAAGCTCCCTGTCCCATGCGTACGGTATGTTAGGAAAATCAGAGCCATACATAATTCTGTCTGCCCTATAGTTACCCAGATTGATTTTTTCCTTAATGGAAAAATAATTTGTTATGACCATAGTTGTGTCAAGCCAGAGGTTATCATAGTTTTCTATTAGTTTTCTGTAAGCTGCTGTCTCATCAAACCCAAGATGAGGGACACAGATTTTTAAAGATGGAAAAGACTTTAGAACACATTCTAATTTTTCAGCACTGCAAAGCAGATAAGGGTCGCAATTGTATGCCGCACTTTTAGGCTCCCTGCCGACATGCATTACAATAGGTTTACTATTTCTCTGGCAACATTCATAAATTAGATTCATATCTTCACTGTTCATATCAAAACATTGCACATGAGAGTGAAGTTTGACGCCTCCAAGTCCAGAATCAAATGCTTCCTGCAAGATTATCTCAGCATTTTCTTCTCCGGGGAATACTGTAGCCATGCCTGTAACACGATTCTCATATTCTTTACATTTTTTAGACATATATCTGTTCAATTGTTGCGAAATGCCAGGCTTATGGGCGTATTGCAGGGCTATAATGTGTTTTATTTTGCGTGATAGTAGAAATTCAAATATCTCTGATGATGTTAGTTGATACCTGATGTGCCATGCATTTGCATCAAACCATTTTCGAATAGCCGATAAAATTCTACTTGGAAAAATGTGGACATGTGTGTCAATTACTGCTGGCAGCCCCTCAGGAACAATTAAACCCTCCTCATCGTTGAATGACAGCATATTAGCTTTCAACATATTTTATATTAAATTACTCCTTTTGAAAGTATCTGATGAAAAGATGACTAAAAATACAGTATCTTTAATAAACGGTAGGGCAATTTTACCTGATAAGTTGATTTTAAGACTAATATCAGGTAAAAAAAATCTATGATAAATTATTATTGCGTATATAGCAATCATGTAGCCATTACGTAACAACTCTATTATTAACAAGTGAAAATATATTGAATTTATTGGGATAAATCTATGACGCAGAATAAAAAGATGTTTCATGCCCGTTCTAAAATATGGATTGAAGATGATGATGGTAATGTTGTTTTTGGGCTTGGACGGCTTAAGATGTTAAATGCAATTAAAGAGCATGGCTCTCTTCTTGCAGCATCTAAAGCACTAAATATGGGTTATCGTGCTATATGGTCAAGAATGAAATCCACAGAAAAGCGACTTGGCGCCTCTTTGCTCATCACACAACAAGGTGGAAGAGGCGGAGGCTCAAAGCTCACCCCTTTAGCTGAAGCACTTGTTGAGGAGTTTAAAAAAGTCTCGAAAAATATCGAAAATATCACTGATGAAGAGTTTGCAAAGGCTCTTGAAAACTACATTCCCATCAAAAAAGGTTAAACATCTATATCTCACCTTGAGATATTAGCCCGCTTCATCTTATATCTGAGCACACGCTCGCTTATTCCTAAAATTTGGGCTGCCTTTGTCTGCACCCAATCTGTCTTTTCTAATGCTGATTGTATCATTTGAGTCTCTACAGCCATTAGCCTATCTTCAAGAGAGCCTGAGCCTCCTTCTACTGCTTCGTGGTGTTTTATCTCATCTGGAAGATCAGATGGGGTTATAACTGTTGTGCGTGCAAAGGTTACTGTTCTTTGGACAATATGCTCAAGCTCTCTTACGTTTCCTGGAAATGGATATTTTATGAGCATATTGATAGCATCAGATGAAAAAGATAGCCTCTTTTTGCCATATTTTTCTACAAAATGGTTAAGAAGTATTGGAATATCGACCTTTCTATCTCTTAATGGGGGAATCTTTATCTCTAAGACATTGATTCTATAATATAAATCTTCTCTAAATTCGCCAGCTTCAACCATAAGTTTTAAATCTCTGTTTGTTGCTGAAATTAGCCTCACATCAACTTTTAAGTCGCTCTCGCCCCCAACTTTTTTAATCTTTTGCTCCTGTATTGCCCTTAAAAGTTTTGGCTGAAGCGTTAAAGGCATCTCTCCAACCTCATCCATAAAAAGAGTCCCTTTTGTTGCCATCTCAAACGCCCCTTTTCGACTATTTACAGCACCAGTAAAAGAGCCTTTAGTGTGCCCAAAAAGTTCGCTCTCAAATAGATTTTCAGGAATAGCAGCACAGTTAATATCAACAAAAGGCTCATTTGCCCTTGTGCCTGTAAGGTGAATCAGCTTTGATATTAGCTCTTTTCCTGTTCCAGTCTCCCCAGATACCAACACAGGAAAATCACTTTGAGCCACCCTTGTAACTAAAGAGAGAACCTCTTTCATGCTCTCACTTTTAGCAACTATTTTTAATGGCAAATTTCTTTTTTCAATATCTTGTTCAATCTCTTTTGCATCTTGATCACGACAGGTTTTAAGCTCAATCTCCTGAATCTTTGAGAGGAGCACAGATAGATCAACAGGCTTTTCCAAAAACTCTAATGCCCCAAGTTTCATGGTTTTGATGACAGTTGAGACATCACCATAAGCTGTAATCATAATAACATTAACAAGCGGGTTAAGTAGCTTCATCTTCTCAAGAAGCTCCTCCCCACTCATCTCTGGCATACGATTATCAAGCAGGGCAAGCTCAACTGGTTTAGTTTGAAAAATTTTTAGAGCCTCTTGCCCATTTGCAGCAACAGCAGTTAAATAACCTTGATTTTCAAGAAAACCTTTAAGCATATCTCGCTGGGTTGGATCATCATCAACAATCAAAATTAACATCTTATCTCCTTTTTTCGTAACACCCATAATAAAATAGCAAATGGCTCATATTGGCAGATAGATGGAGGTCTCAATCTCTCTTGACTCTGATATTGCAACTGTGATTTTCCCACCAAGAGCTGTTACGATATTTTTTACGATTGCCATTCCAAGACCTGTCCCTTCTGGGCGGGTTGTAAAATATGGCTTAAAAATTTTGTCAGAGTTTTCAGGTTTAACAGGGCATTTTGCATTTTTAAATCTCAATACAAGATATTGGACATCAGATTTTAGTTTCAGGTGATTTTTATCGAAATTCTGGAACCAATTTTTCGTAATTGAGATAGAGATAAATCCACCATCAGGTTGAGCCTCAACACTATTTTTAATTATATTTTCAATAACTTGACCCATAAGTTCAGGATCGCTTTTTATCGTGTCGTGGTAATCAATATCAAGCGTTATCTCAATCTTTTGATCTTCGCACCTTTTTTTGTAGAGATTTAAAATATCGACAGTCAAAGTCTCAATCTCAAATAGTCTTACTTTAGCCACTCTTGGACGAGCATAGTTTAAAAGCCCTGTAACGCTCATATTTGCCCGTTTAACAGCCTCTGACATCTGTTTAATAAGTTTTATATGAGGCTCAGATTGACAACCATTTTCAAGGATAAGACGTTGAAGCCCCATGCTTAAAGAGTTTAGAGGGTTTCGTATTTCGTGTGCAATTGCAGCAGCAGATTTTCCTAAAGTTGCATTTTCTCGCTCTGAGGCAAGCTGCCTCTCAAACTCTTTAATGCGATTTATAGTGGCATTTTGATAGCGATGGAGCAAAAAAGATAGAATAACTCCAGCCACAATTAGAAAAAAACTAAACAGGTAAAAATGGAGTTTAAGCTGCTCTATTGATTGGGTCAATTCACTTGAATCAACCTCAACACCTATTTTTGCTCCATCAACCTTAACCCTTTTTATACCCTGTACAGTTGCAACCTCTTTTATAATATTATCCAGCCCCAAACTTTTAGTTATTGAGGATATCTTCTCATCACTGATTCCAAGTGCGATGCAATCAGGATAATCATCAGCAGACCAGATTAGAAGATAGATGTTACTATCAGCAAAATGTTTAAGATAGGGTTTAAAATTTTTGCCATTTTTCTCTAAACTATCCTCTTGCTCTAAACCAATGCAACCTCTTATGATACTTATACCAGCAAGTCCGCTCTCTTTAGTAAATGCTGCTAACTCCTCTGATGTGAAAGGCTCAACCATATCAAGATAGGCGATAAAACGGGCACTATTTTCAAGAAGATTTTGGATTATACTCTCAATGGATCGTTTTGCCTCTGTTGTTGCTGCTGCATTTAAACCGACAATTTTTGATACAATATCAGCGTGCCTGTCAGCATGAAATCTAAATGACTCTTTTACAAGATGCATCTGCCATAAAAAGTAGCTACACACTGCCACAAACATCAAAATAAAGACAACGCCATTTGCGACCCACAACGGGGACTCTCTTTTATCTTCTTTATCCTCTTGAACCATCTCTGCTCCATTTTTTTCTTTCTATTTTCCTCCGCCAGAACCACTTCCTCGCAAAGGCGAGCGATGATTTAAACCCCTTTTTATCCGTTTGCGAACACCAGTTGGATCGTAGCTGCCCCCTTGCGATCTATTTGACGAGGGGTAAATCTTACCTTTAATTAAAGTTATCCCTTCTAAACTATGTGATCTATCTATGTTGCCCCATATTCGTATTAAATCTCCCTGTTTTATGGAGCTAATTATCTGTTTAGATGTGTCATTAGAAGATTCAAAATTATAGAGAAATGTTTCGCCTGCTTTAGCACTATTGCTATTTAGATCAACAAGCTCAAGAGCCATCTTATTTTTAACAGCATCAATAGATAGAATGCGTGCTAAAAATAGTTCAGCACTCTTCTCCTCTGCCTTTAAAGAGGGGGGTAGCCATAAAAAAAAGCTAAATATTGTTAAAAAGAGAACGATAGACCGCACTCTACCACCTTTTGATTATACGAATCTTTGTTTAAAGGGTAGTCTCCATCTTCAATAAAAAAATTGGAAAAAATCTCAATATTTTCACTCCAGTAATGTGCAACCCTTAGATTTAGCAAATTGGTATAGTTGACATCTCTAATGCTCACACTGCTTGCAACTTTGGAGCACTCTAAATTGACCATATTTTCAATATCAGAGTATTTTTTTCGCTCAACTTGTGCAGATATTACAAATTGCCATTTAGGGGCAAAATCCCATGAAAATTTTATCTCTGGGGTCAACTGCCAAAATGATTCAGCATCAAGAGAAGATGTTAGATGCTCATACTTTAAGCCAACAGATGCTTGAATCTCAGGAGAGATAAAGATGTCAAGGCGGGTATTAAAAATCATGTTAATATCGTTTTTAGCATCGTAAATCTTATTTAATGCTCCACTATTTTTACCTTTTGCCATGTTGCTGCTACATTGTTGATTTAAATTGCTATTACTTTTGATGTTTGAGAGCAAATTGGGCTGTTGACGAAAAAATATAGGTGCATCTTCAAGATAGCTGATATGCTGCCATTCATGTTCAAAATATAGGTTGTATCTGCTGTTAAGCACAATTTCGCCCCCTGCTCCAAAGCTAAATTGGTCTCTTTGGTCTGCTGTTATCAAAGAGTCTCTATAAAATAGAGCCTTTGTAAAGAGATAGGGATTAAATCGCTTTATCGCACCAAAAGGTAAGATTGATATGTCAAACTCAAATCTATGGTTATCAGCCATATCCCAAAAATTTTGGTAACTTACAGATGGGGATAGATCAACTTTGAACTTATCAGCAAAGGTAAAGCTATCTTCTAATAAGAGTGTGTGGCTTGAAAATAGAGAAGATTTAATATTATCAGTTGTGTTTGACTCTGTTGACATTGGGGATAGATCAGATATATTTAAGTGCTCTAAAGTTGGCTGTGAGCCTTTTGATTCAAGTGCTGGATTTGAGTTATACCCAACAGTTGAGCTAAATAGCAGATCAGCCCCAAAAGCTCTATTTACGCCAATATTTAAGCCAAAAACTCCAATGTTGGTCAATATAACAAAAGATAAAAGTAGGGCTTTGCCAGTGTAAAATGAATCCATTATCTTAAAATCCCCTCTTTATGCTTCATATCTTTTGGTACTGATAAAAAAATAAAAAAGTAGGTATTCAATTTAATGAAAGCCTACTCTTTTAACCAGTTAATAATTGGTTTCTATTAAACTTTTATGCTCTGCAGGTGCCAGTTCCATCTCCATTTCCCTTGCGTCCACCGCCTGTGCCACTTCCATCACCACGACCATTTCCTCGACCAGCTATATTTAGATTTAGATTATCTGTTGCGTCTGAAGAGAGAAGTGTGCATGTTCCATCATTATTTTGTCCATTAGGTGCAACACCTTTGCCATATCCACCACGCTCAATTGGTGAGTTAATTATTGCATCAGCCTCTTCAGCAGTTAGATATATTGCCTGATAATCCTCTTGAGTGTATGCCTCTAATAGGCGAACATAGCTACGTAGATGGTTTTTTGACCCTTTCATAAGATTTTCATAAACAGCTTTAATATCTTGATTGTCAGATGCCTCAATAGCCGTTACAAGATCAGCTATATCAAGCTCTTCTACTGCTGCCCCAACTTTTAGTGCATCTATTAATGAGGTATTACCAGCATTAAGCAGATCATTGTAAATCTGTTGAAGAGTTGTATTTGCAAAGACACCTAACTCATCATTTACAATAGGATCAGCAATGCCATATTTTTCCAGCAACCCCTTAATCGCCCCAATATGGCTATCTTCACTACGTGCGATGTTCTCAAAAATCTTAATTTCCCACTTTTCGTAAAAAGATAGATACAAATCTCTTGCGAGCTTTTCCTCTTCACGCATGTATAGAAGCTCAGACTGTTCAGCTTCACTCACATCTTCAAACGGAAGATTGGCAATGTCGCAGTTTTCAGCCATTGGCTGTTGCTGCTGCTGGTTAAAACCATTGGCTAATCCTGCGTTTTTACCCTTTTGTGCCATTATTGGCTGTGCCATTGCAGAGGTTGCAACCATAAAACCTAAAGCTACCCAAACTACTACTTTTTTTACTCTCTTCATAATAAATCTCCTTAAATTGTATTGTGTAAATATTAATATCGATCAAACGACTCTATGTTGACCAATTGCCTTGTTAAATGCACTTCTACAAGTTGCGTGCCATCTTGGTAGCTTATTTTTGATTAAGGTTAAAAAATAGAGATTTATTATTGTAAGTGGCTGTTAATATTGCTTTTGTTTAAAATATAATTGCGGAAGTTAAGATTACACAGAAGAGTAAAAAATTAAAATAAAAAGGTTAGCTTCGACAATATTGTCGAGCAAACCCCTCTGTTTGTCGAATTTATAACCCCATCTCTTTTTCGATCTTCTCTATCTCCTTGATTAAAGACTCTTTAGCCTCTTGAGATAGATCATGATTAGCAAGCTGCTGCCTTAAAGATGCAAGGATCATCTCTTCACGATAGTCGTTGCATGTATATTTTGATCTATTTTTAGGGTTATCGGAATTGTTCAATTTTTGAAAATCTCCAAAATTTGTAAAATAGTTTAAAATGGATTGATAAAACAAAGATATTAAAATGCACCAAGCTGGCAATTTTTAATCTTTATCCCCATCTTTTCGCACACTGAACCAACATCTAAGCGGCTCATGTTAAGTTTTTGGGCAGCCTGCCAACATTTAATACAGGTTGTTCTGCCATCAGGTGCAATGGCTTGAATATCAGCAAGTTGGATATCTGAAAGCTCAACCTTTTTATTAAAATTTTTCCCATCAGGCTCATAACCAAAAAGACCAAGCTGGCACTCTTTGAGCCTTAGCTCCATAAGATCAGCCTGAATGCCAACCTCTTTTGGTGTAATCCCCAAATTTTTAGAGATAAGATGCAACTCTTCACAGGTGATTGTCTTTTTGCCATTTTTGCTTGTGATTGCCCCTGTTTCAAGTGCTGCTGCTATCCGTAAATCTTGTTCTATATTTTTATGTTTCATTGCATAGTGTCCTCTATCTTGATGTGTCATCTTTCTTCTTCTCCCCACTTAAGTTTTTAAAAATTTTTAAAAGTTGCCAAATTGGCTACTGTTTGAGATAAATAAAATTTAAAAATCAACCACAAATAGCCTATTTATAAGGATAAGAAGAATGAGTATTACTGAAAAAATTGTCAATGAAAATTTTCACATGATATACATAGCCTCTTGCGGAGAGGGGATCAATGCATCTCATTTGGTGCAAAGTGCTTTAGTGCAGTTTCCGCAGCACGATATAACAGTTGTGAAAGTGCCCCATATCAGATCAGAGATTCAGGTAGATGACATTATTGAGAAGGCTCGTAATACAGAGAGTCTTATTGTTCACACCATTGTAAATAAAAATTTAAGAAAATATATAACTCGAAAGGGGATTGAGCAAAATATTGTTACTATTGATCTTATGGGACCAGTTCTATCTAAGATTCAGACATTTCTTGACAGTGAGCCAATAGAAAAACCAGGTCTTTATCGGGAGATTCAAAATGTTGATTTAGATCAGGTCTCTGCAATTGAGTTTGCCCTTGCCCATGATGATGGCGTTGATCCTGATAATATTACTCAAGCTGAAATTATCTTGATTGGTCTATCAAGGGCGGGAAAGACTCCTCTTGCCATGTATTTGGCAATTATGGGCTGGAAAACAGCAAATGTTCCCCTTGTTATTGGTGTGCCAATGCCAGATGTTTTAAAAAAGATAGATAGAAGGCGGATAATTGCCCTAAACATCAATGTTGATCAGCTTATGGCTCACAGAAGATTGCGTCAAGAGAGTCTTGGAACTTCAGATATTTATGACTACGCATCAAGAGATGAGATAGAAAAAGAGATAGCAGAGGCAAGAAAATATTACATTACACACGGATTCTCAATGGTAGATGTGAGCAATAAACCAATTGAGACAAGTGCAGAGGAGATTATTGAGATGATAACAAGACGGTTTAAGTCTCAAGCTCATAAAAGATAGGCTTATTGCTTAAAAAAATGATCAAAATCAAAAAGCCCCTTTTTCTAAGGGGCTTTTTGTTAAAAAATGGTTAAATGGTCTTTTTATAGCTGCTTTGTTTAACAGCTTGTAAGCTCACGTTGGCAATGCCTGCATACGCTTGCTCTCTTTTTGATTATCTCAGCACAGTATGGACACTCTCTTGTGTAGTGCCTCTCATGGAGTTTTTGAACAGCACTATCAACAGCCTCCTGAAGAGGCTTGCTTGGAAACTTATAGTTAACAAGATGCTCCACAGCATCAGAGCCTCCAATATCTCCTACCATTTGGGCAGCCTTTAATCTTACCCGCGGAGGATACTCAGGACTTAAAAGAACCTTCATTATCTCGTCCCAATCTCCAGCAACAAAAAAGTCTGTAAGCAGTGAAAAACCCTGCTTCATAGCCTCTTTAAATGACTCTCTCATCGCTATCTCGTCATTTCCGATAATCTGCCCCTTTCCACCTGACGGGCTAAAGACAGGCATATACTCAAAATTACTACTACCCGGGGAGTTGATACATCTGTAAGATGCGTAATGCTCCATGTTCTCTTTAAGGTTATCCCACCCCTGATTGTAAGAGGGGCAATCATCATTAAAACATACAAACATATATGGTGTGCCCCACCCTAAACCATCGCTAAAGTTAATTTCAGGCACCTCCCATAAAGACATCTCTGTATTGCAATGGGGGCAATTAGGTTTTGTCATTTCCAATATTTTCTGAAGAATCTCTTCTTTTGTCTCAAAAGCCATTTCGTATCTCCTTAAATTTATGATGGTCTTTTTTTAATTTTCAAATGATAACATCATCATTTTTTCTTCACAAAACTAAGTATGAAAGAGCTGTTGTCAATTTGATTATTTATCTCAATATTGGCTATTTCTGGAAACCTATCTATAAATCTATAAAGGGTTGCTCGCCCTACACGCAGATAGCGAGCAGCTTTTGCCTTGTTTCCCCCTGTTATCTCAAGTGCTTGTTTGACTGACTCTTTATCAAGTTTACCTCCATAATCTTGAGCAATATCACTCTTAGGGTTGCTCCCCTCTTCTTGCTTAGATTCCACAATGTTTTGCTCTATTGCTATGTTTCTTAGCTCCATTGGGAGGTCTGATGGCATAATTTGGCTCTGTTTGCACTTCACAATTGCAAATTGAACAGCATTTTGAAGCTCTCGAACATTTCCGGGCCACGAGTAATCCATCATTAGACGCATTGCATCTTTTGAGAAGTTAGGGATTTGGGCACCACTGACCGCTTTGTTATCATTTTTTGCGAGCTTCAAAAAGTGGTCAACTAAGAGCGGAATATCATTTAGCCTTTTTCGCAAAGGTGGAAGCTCAATTGGGATCACATTTAGCCGATAGTAGAGGTCTTTTCTAAAGTTTCCAGCCTCCACCTCTTTGGCAAGAACTTTGTTGGTTGCACTGATTACCCTCACATCAACATTAATGCTCTTTTCGCCCCCAACACGCTCAAGAACCCCCTCTTGAAGAAATCGAAGAAGTTTTACCTGAATCTGCTTTGGAAGCTCTGCAACCTCATCAAGAAAAAGAGTTCCTTTATGGGCAAGCTCAAATCTGCCTTTTCGCTCCCTTATTGCACCTGAAAAAGCACCTTTAACATGACCAAAAAGCTCGCTCTCAACAAGACCTTCAGGGATTGCTCCACAGTTTACTGGGACAAAAAGTGCACCTGCTCTTTTGCTCTCATTGTGCAGAGCGTATGCTACCCGCTCTTTTCCTGTGCCTGTCTCTCCATGTATATGGACAGGATAGTCGTAAGAGGCAACATCGCGTATCTGTTGAAAAAGGTGGAGCATCTCTTTATCTTTTCCAACAATGCCAGAAAAAGAGGTGAGCTTTTGGGCAGTTGCAGCCAAATTCTCATGCTCAGTCATATCGCGAAAAGATGCCACAATACCCCTTAAAATAGATTGATCCACAATGCCAGTAAGGCTCATCTCAACACGACGAAGTTCGCCATCTTTTGTTGTTATTGTGATTGGGTATTCAAGGTATCTATTTTGCTGAAGAGAGTCTAAGTTTGGGTTGATTAATTGGGCTTTATCAGAGTTGTTTGCATTGCAAAAAGAGCACTGCTCCCCACAAAATGGTGAGCCAAAAATATCGTGGCAATCTTGTCCAATAACCTCATCTTTTGAGTATCCTGTTATCTTTGAAGCTGCTTTATTAAAAAAGATAATTTTACGTTTAGTATCATGGGCAATAATCCCATCTTTTAGGTTATCAAGAACAAGCTCAAGACTCTTTTGGTCAAGTTTAAATTCAGCCATTCTGGTTGTTTGCCCCCTTCAATTTTGCTTTTTTTTGCTATTTTAATTTTTACTTAAATCGAACCCTTGGATCAACAATCGCAACGCAAATATCTGAAAGAATATTTCCAACCATAAAAAGAAGTGATGATATAGCAAGAATACCCATAACAACTGGATAATCACGATCAACGACCGATTCATAACCTAAAAGCCCCATTCCATTTATGTTAAAGACCTTTTCAATTAGAAATGAGCCTGTCAAAATAATTGAGATGTTATTACCAAAATTGGTGGCAATTGGGATTAGGCTATTTCTCAATGCGTGGCGAAAGATAGCCTGTTTAAACGACAAGCCTTTAGCAATAGCTGTTCTTACATAATCAGCAGATAGTTGATCCATAAGGGTATTTTTCATAAGAAGAGTCATAACAGAAAATGAGCCAACAACATAAGCAAAAAGTGGCAGAGCTGTATGCAATGCAATATCGTTTATCTTATCTAAAGGCGAAAGATCATAAAACATATCAGAGGTAAAACCGCCTAATGGAAATATATCCATACGAGAGGCAAAAACTACCAAAAGAGCAACTCCAGCAACCCAGCCCGGAATGGCATAGCCAACAAAAATAATAGTTGAGGTAAAATTATCAAATGCAGTTCTATGTCTTATAGCCTTTGCAACCCCTAAAGGGATAGATATCCCATAAACAATCAGCATTGTTAAAAGACCAAAATATAGAGAGATTGGGATTCTCTCCTTTATCATATCCCATACAGGATCGTAATATCTTGTTGATGTGCCAAGATCGCCTTGTAAAACTTTGGTAAGCCATGAAAAGTAGCTTGTAAGTATTGGTTTATCAAAGCCATAATACTCTTTGAGCTGCTCTATCTGCTCTTCAGATAGAGGCTGTCCTGAGTTTTCTACTCCTGAAGAGGCGATATGCCCCAACCCGCTACCCCCTTCTGTCTGCATCTGGCGTGCAGCAGAGAGCATCCTCTCAACAGGACCTCCTGGCACAAAACGGGTAATGGCAAAAACCATGATGGTAATGCCCAAAAATGTTGGTATGATTAAGAGAAATCTTCTTATAAAATATGCTGTCATGTTGTGGGCTTTTTTTAACCTTTGCCATGCTCTTTTAGCATTGATAGATATGCACCAAAGAGCTTTTTATAATCTGATTTTAATTTTGTTAATATGGTTGAAAAGAACTTAATCTCTCTGTCGTTTATAACAACATTTGCACTGGTTGCTAATGCCTCTAAATCGTAAAGTGTGCGAAACTCAGGACCAATTAGTATGTAGTAAATATATCGCCTCTTTTGCATACTCATCTGCTGGATAAACTTATGAAAATCTTGATTTTTCAAAGGCTTATCTTCGTATCTGCTGTGATAAATAATAATTGCATAATCTTTAAATCTAAGGCTATTTATCGCCTCCTCTATATTTTGCGGGATATATACCTGATATAAATCAGTTTTAAGGGCTTCAGAGATTATGTTTTGCATAGATTGATCAGCCACAATAACCATAGCTGTTTTTACATTTTCAACAAGGTTGCTATCGGCATTTGATCCACTCATAAGCCATGAAATATCAGGGGGATTTGGCGGGGTAGGAAGATTTACTGCAATTGCGTTAGCATACTTTTGAGGAGATGTTTTTTCCTCTGCTTTAATATTTGCTGAACCTGATTCAGTATGAGGTTGAGGCATAGATAGGTTAGCCGCTGCTGTAGTTGAGGTTGAACCATCAGAGTTTAGCTCTATTACCTCTTTACAGATTGGGCATTTAAATTTTAATGTCTGACCTTGCGGTAGTTTGCTAAGAGCTGTTACGATTCTCTCTCTATTTGCATCTGAAAGGTTAAGATTTTGACTGCAATGAGGACATGCTGAAATCATGATATTTTAATCCTTATTTTAGTTAATTTTAAATCTTTAAAATCAATTAAACTGCCATAAAAATTTGACGCTGATAAAAGATAAAAAGAAGCTGATAAAAACAAAATGAGCTTTATATTCAATTAGTTATTTTAGAGAGATTATTCTGGTGAAGGAGTCTGTTCAGCCCCTTCAGGCTTTGCCTCCTCTTCATCTTTTCTCCAATCAATTGTAAGACCATCAATATCTGTTGTCTTTTCACCACGTTGTCGTTTTAGCACATCTAAGCCTCGTGAGAGGGCATTTTTTTGCGAACAGTATGCAAAAGCTGTCTCTTCAGTTATTAGTCCATCTTTAAATAGATTTAAAATGTTCTGATCAAAGGTCTGCATACCAAATGCTGTGCTGTTGGAGATTATATCGCTGTAGGTCTTGCCCTCAGATTCGCCATTTAGAATTACATCTTTAACTCTAAGGTTCATACCCATAATCTCAAGAGCTGCAACTCTTCCCCCCCCAACTTTAGGTAAAAGGCGTTGACACACAATAAATCTGATAGTATCAGAAAGTCTGTTACGAATCTGCTCTTGCTCCTCTTGCTCAAACATACCAAGTATTCTGTTGATTGTTTGACCAGCATCAACAGTGTGAAGCGTGCTCACAACAAGGTGTCCAGTCTCAGCAGCAGCAAGACCAATCTCCATTGTCTCTCTATCTCTCATCTCACCAACAAGTATAACTTTTGGTGCTTGGCGAAGTGCAGCCCTAAGTCCAGTTGCAAATGAGTCGTAATCGTTTCCAAGTTCACGCTGATTAAAAGTTGCCTTTTTATGAGGGTGGACAAACTCAACAGGGTCTTCAAGAGTTACAACATGGATAGATTTTTTCTCGTTAATCTCATTTAATAAGGCTGCAAGTGTAGTTGACTTTCCTGATCCTGTTGATCCTGTAACAAGAATAAGACCATTTTTCTCCTCAGCCATTTTATGAAAAATTGGGGGCAATCCCAATTTTTGGATACTTGGAATTGTGGTCTCAAGTTTTCGCAAGATGGTTGTAAGATGGTTTTTTTGCTTAAATATGTTTACTCTAAATCTTGCCTTGTTCCCAAGCCAATAGGATAAATCGCATGAGCCTCGAGTTACAAGGTCTTCAAGAAGCCGTTGGTCGCCACCAATAAGGTTTAAGGCAAAGACCTCTGCCTGAAAAGGAGTAAGCTCCAAAACCTCTGGCACAACTGGAATGTCAGTGAGTTGTCCAGAAGATTCAACCTGCAATGCCTTACCGACCGTAACATTAAGGTCAGAGACATTGCCAAAGGTCTCCAGCATACAGGTAATCCAATAGTCTATTTCAGGTTGTTTCATTTTTGTTTTTCGCTCCTATTAACGCCTACTTAATAAATTTTAAGATTTCAACACACTATAAACTTTTGCTTTTGATTTAAATAATTACATTACATATCAATATAAATCTTAAAACTCAATAGCCTCTTAACGTGATTTAAAAAAGGCATAGCTCTTTGATCCTGTTGAAAGATGATACGGAAGCGGTTCAGATTCGTCTAAGTCAATGCAGTATAGCTCTCCAAAATCGTTGAGACGGTATTTAAGAGCACTTTCAGGACATCTATAAGCTCCATCACCATCTTTAATCTCAAGCCTGTGACCATGACGGCTTATCCAAGAGACCTTTTTGGCTGGCACTCCAACCATTAGGCAGTAATCTGGCACATCTTTGCTAACAACTGCCCCTGCTGCTATCATAGCATATCTGCCAATAGTTACGCCGCAAACAACAGTAGCATTTGCCCCCACAGTTGCCCCTTTTTTTATAATGGTCTTTTCATACAGCGATTTGCGGTTGATTTGAGAGCGGGGGTTGCTAACATTGGTAAGAACGCAAGATGGACCAAGAAAAACATCATCTTCAATAATAGTACCCTCATACACAGATACATTATTCTGTATCTTTACATTATCACCAATAACAACCCCTCTTGATATAGAGACATTCTGCCCTAAATTGCAATTTTGTCCGATTTTAGCCCCAGCAATAATATGGCAGAAATGCCAAATTGATGTCCCTTGACCAACAGATGCACCATCATCAACATATGACGATTCATGGATAAAATAGCCATCTTTTTTCATCTTCTCACCATTTGTAGTCTATTTTTGAATTTTAAAATGTATCAGCAATAAAAAATATTGTAATTTAACTCAGTTAAAATTAGGAGTCAATATGCAGGGGGGGCTAACAGAAGATTGCCTTTTTGTAAGGGGCAGCCTCTGTTGCACCCCTACAAAAAGGCTAAAGGGAGGGAATTTTGTTTAAATCATACTAAATTAAAATATCTCAAAAGCTCTCTCGCCATGAATTGAGCTATCAAGACCTGTGATTTCATCATCTTTATTCACCCTCAAACCAGAGGTTAATATACGTGTGATATAGATAACAATCAGTGTGGCAACTCCGCTATATGCAGCAGTAGCAACTATTGAGATCAATTGTGTCCATACCTGTCCAGGATTGCCATAAATAAGACCAGTTGCCCCTGCAGTAATTGATGGATCAGCAAAAATTCCAGTTGCAATTGCCCCCCATATTCCGCACACACCATGAACTCCAAAGGCATCTAAAGAGTCATCATATCCCATTTTACGTTTTAAGATTGCAACGCTAATAAAACCTATAATACCAGCAATAAGACCAATTATGATTGATGAGCCAAGATTAACAAATCCAGATGCCGGGGTGATTGCAACAAGTCCAGCCACAACACCAGATGCAATTCCAAGTAGAGTTGGCTTTTTAGAGTGGTACCACTCAGCAGACATCCATGCGATTGCTCCAGCAGCAGCAGCAGTGTTGGTTACTAAAAATGCAGATGCCGCAACCCCGTCAGCCGCAAGTCTGCTACCAGCATTAAATCCAAACCACCCAAACCACAAGAGTCCTGCTCCAAGTGCAGTAAGAGCTATACTTGAAGGGAACATAACCTCAGAGCCATATCCAACCCTTTTACCCAAAACTAACGCAAGAACAAGCCCAGCAACACCAGCGTTTATATGGACGACATTGCCTCCAGCATAATCAAGAGCACCCATTGTAGCCATCCAACCTCCGCCCCATACCCAGTGTGCAACAGGGCAATAGACAACTGTAATCCAAAGAACTATAAATAAAAGCCATGATGAAAACTTCATTCTATCAACTACAGAGCCAATGACAAGTGCAACTGTAATGCAGGCAAAAGTCATCTGAAATAGAGCAAAGACCAAAGTTGGGATTGTGCCAGTAATAGCAGCAGGGGTTATCCCAGAAAGTAGTATGTAGTCAAAACCTCCCAATATTCCGCCCATATCAGGACCAAATGCAATTGTGTATCCCCAAACTACCCATACAACGCTACCAACACAGTAAGCCATAAATGTCATTGCGTATGTGTTCAAAAGGTTTTTATAGCGAGACATTCCACCATAAAATAGTGCCAGTCCAGCAGGTGTCATAACCATAACCAAAGCAGTTGCAACAAGTATCCATGCTGTATCACCAGTATTTATTGCTGCCTCTTCTGCAAAGGCGGTGCCGCTAAATAGCATAACAAGGGCTACTGTAAAGACTGATTTGTATAACACTCTTAAATCTTTTGAAATTACATCTATTGAACTCTTCATCTTTGTCTATCTCTCCTCTAAATAGTAAATTGATTAGTTTAGTATTACTTTAAAAATAGTTTAATTTATAACTAATTAAATTTT
>JADFZO010000069.1 GCA_015232465.1 Desulfamplus sp. | reverse complement strand
CCATTTTTGCTTTTTGGGGGTTGGTTGTGTTGTCTGAATCACGGATTAACCTGATTGCACGGATTTCACTGATTTTTTAATCTGTGGAATCTTTTAATCTGTGGTAATCAGTGATTCAGAAATGGGGAGGGTGGTTTTTTATTTAATCTGCTTCTCAAGCTCTTTGAGCATGGCTTTCAGCTCTTCAATGCTTTTTGCTCTCAGCTCCAAAATGAGAATTGCTGATGACAAAAATTTTATTCTTGTAAATAACCCCGTACAGTGTTAAAAATTATAGTTCATTATTTACATTCTTTATTTTGGCAAGAGATGCAGTGACAAAATAATTATATCATTCCGATAAAGCATAGACATTAATATATTTTTAAGCCAGCATAACCTACAAAACAATCAAATACAGATAAGATACTTGGTTATGATAGCACGCAATTATTTATAGGAACAAATTTCTTACAAGAAAAGCTGATGGCTTTTTAGACGAAAATCATTTTAATGTAAATAGTTGCTCTGGTAGAATACTGGTAGTTTTGATTAATCTTGGTTGGATTTATTGGAAGTATGCTGTTTTGATAACATGTTGTAATCATGGGATTATTAGGGAAAAGCCTTATGTATCAAAAGTTTTAAAATTACGATAAAGACGGGTTCAACTCCCGCCGCCTCCACCATAAATTACAATCACTGACTATCATTTGTAGAAAAACAAAAAACCCTTGATTTCTCAAGGGTTTTTGAATTTTTACTGAACTATATTGAATGTAATTATGGTAGCGATGCAGGGATTTGAACCCCGGACCCTGCGAATATGAGTCGCATGCTCTGACCAGCTGAGCTACATCGCCACAAAAGATTTTGCGGTTTATATAATTTAGTTCTCAGGTTGTCAATATTTATTTATAGAAATTATCCAAAACGCCCCGTAACATAATCCTCAGTCAACTGGTGCAAAGGGTTTAAAAACACCTGATCTGTGCTTCCTACCTCAATAAGATCGCCTAAATGAAAATATGCTGTTCTTTGAGAGACTCTTGATGCCTGCTGCATTGAGTGAGTTACAATAGCAATTGAAAAATTCTCCCTAAGCTCATCAATTAAATCTTCAATCCTTGCAGTTGCAATAGGATCAAGGGCAGAACATGGCTCGTCCATCAAGATAACCTCAGGACCAACTGCAATTGTTCTTGCAATGCAAAGCCTCTGTTGCTGACCGCCTGAAAGACTCGTACCTGGCTGATTGAGGCGATCTTTTACCTCTTCCCACAGCCCTGCTTTTTTAAGCGATGTCTCTACAATCTCGTCAGTTTCAGCTTTGGTTTGAACTAAACCGTGTATTTTAGGACCATAAGCAACATTTTCATAGATAGATTTTGGAAAGGGGTTTGGTTTTTGAAACACCATGCCAACCTGTGCCCTTAGGGGCACAACATCAACATCTTTATCATAGATATTTTTTCCATCTAACAAAATAGCTCCAGTTACATGACAAAAATCAATAGTATCATTCATCCTGTTTAAACATCGTAGAAAAGTTGATTTTCCACATCCAGATGGACCTATCATTGCGATAACCTCATTTCTGGCAATATCGAGAGTTACATCATGGATTGCATGTTTATCTCCATAATATACATTGACATTTTTGCATGACATACGTGGGTCATCAACAATCTGCTGTCCCACTGTCTTTCTGTTCTCTCTATCAACAAGAGGCTCTTTTTTGTTAATGAACTCTCTACTATTTTCCACTTTACCTCTCTCTTTTAATGTAGTCTGCATCTTTATTTTTGCACTCATAAAGGATTTTGTATATTCCTATGGGGGGGTGGATAATTGACCGCTCGCCATTGCCTCTATTTAGAGACAATGGCGAGCTAAGGAGGGGGCTGAACTCTCTTTAACTTTAAACAGTATACTATAAATCTCCGCAAGAGAGCTTTTTAAGAGCCTCTACATCTGCACTAAACGATTTTCTCTCATCATCTTGCATTGGAATAAGACCCTTTTCGCTCAAATAGCCATCATTTCCCCAAGCCTTTTCACTTGAAAACTCTTTAAGAAACTCTTTCATGCCAGGAATAACATCAGCATGGGCTTTTTTAACGTAAAAGTAGAGTGAACGAGATACAGAGTATTTACCATCTGCAATTGATTCAAACACAGGTGTAACACCCTCAACTGGTATGCCCTGAATCTTATCTGCATTTTGATCAAGGAAACTAAAGCCAAAAATACCAAAGGCATTTGGATTAGCATCAAGTTTTTGCACAATAAGGTTATCGTTTTCGCCAGCCTCAATGTATGCTCCATCTTCTCTTACTGTGTGGCAGATAGATTTGAACTTATCTTTATCTGACTTTTCAAGAGCCTTAATCCAAGGAAATGAAGAGCCTCCGACCTCCATTACAAGCTCAACAAAAGCATCGCGTGTGCCTGAAGTTGGAGGTGGACCAAGAACTTCAATCTTTACAGCAGGCAGTGCTGGATTAACATCTTTCCATGTTTTGTATGGGTTAGGCACAACTGACTCTGCTCCACCAGGCTCTGGTACATTGGCTGCAAGTGCAAGAAAAAGCTCTTTTCTTGTTATGTTCATAGGGGCACTCTTTTTTGAGTTCGCAATTACAATACCATCATAACCTATTTTAACTTCAAGGATATCTGTAACGCCATTCTTTTCGCAAGTTTCACACTCAGATTTTTTCATTCTTCTTGAGGCATTTGCAATGTCTGGATGTTGAACCCCAACACCTGAACAAAAAAGCTTCATACCTCCGCCTGTACCTGTGGATTCAATTTTTGGTGTTTTAAACCCAGATGTTTTACCAAACTGTTCAGCTACAACTGTGGAGAATGGATAGACTGTTGAAGAGCCAACAACATTAATATAATCCCTTGCTGAATCTGCCACTGCATTGCCACTAAATGTAATTGCACCAAAAGTGAGTGCTGCTGCAACTCCTAAACCTTTAAGAAACTTTTTTCCTCTCATTTTTAACTTTTCTCCTGTTTTTTTATTATTTAAATTATCGCCCTAAAAATAATTAAAGGGCTGTTTCCTACCACCGTTTTTCAAACTTTTTTCTCAATATGACTGCCAAAGCATTCATAGCAATCAAAAAGGTGAGAAGTACCATAATTGCTGCAGATGTTTTTTCTAAGAAACCCCTCTCAGGGCTATCTGCCCATAGAAAAATTTGAACAGGCAGGGCAGTTGAAGGGTCAGTAAATCCTGATGGAATATCAACTATAAATGCAACCATTCCAATCATAAGAAGAGGGGCTGTCTCACCAAGTGCGCGAGCCATGCCAATAATTGCTCCAGTGAGCATTCCGGGTAGAGCAAGAGGCAGAACATGGTGAACAACCATCTGCATCTGTGATGCTCCAACCCCTAAAGCAGCCTCTCTGATTGATGGAGGAACAGATTTAAGTGCAGCCCTACTTGCAATAATAATTACAGGAAGTGTCATCAAGGTCATCACCAATCCGCCAACAATTGGGGCAGATCGTGGCATACCCAAAAAGTTCAAAAATACTGCAAGTCCAAGAAGTCCAAAAACAATAGATGGCACAGCAGCAAGGTTATTAATGTTTACCTCAATAATATCTGTCCATCTGTTCTTTTTGGCAAACTCCTCAAGATAAATTGCAGCTGCAACTCCAATTGGAAACGATAGTGCCAATGTTACCAGCATGGTAAAAAATGACCCCACCACAGCACCCCACACACCAGCAAGCTCTGGTTCGCGTGAGTCTCCAGCAGTAAAAAAGATTGTGTTAAAACGTTTCTCTATGTTGCCATCTCTCTCCAATTTTTCAATCCAGCTAACCTGCTTGTCGTTTAATCTACGTTCCGACTCATTAACGCCTCTTTCAATGTGCCCCTTAATAAGCATATCAACATCATCATCTGCTGGCACCCACACTTGATAAGTCTGCCCGACAAGCTCTGGATTTTTAATAACCATATCTCTAACTGTATAAGATGCTCCAGAGCTTATTAGTGAGTTAAGTAGCCTTTTATCGCCTCTTGATGTAACCTCTGGAAACATTTCCGATAGAGATTTTTTCACAATGCCGGGAAAGTTTGCAGATGCGATATTTTCTCTATCATTAGCCTCTCCCAATATCGTAGGGTCAAAATAGATTGTAAGACGCACAAATGTCTGTTGAAAAGCTGTATAACCATTTGCGCCAATGCTGATAAATAGAAATGCAAGAAAGACCAAACTTGCAACAATTGCACAGATTCCGTAAAGCCTAAATCGCTTTTCAGCTCTATATCTCTTTTGAAGCCCCTTATTAACAATATCAATATTAGCCATTTTATTCATACTGCTCCCTATATTTTCTAACCACCACAAGAGCGATTACATTCAAGATTAAAGTTACAACAAAAAGCATCAGACCCAATGCAAATGCAGCCAATGTTTTAGGGCTGTCAAACTCCTGATCCCCAACAAGCAGGGCAACAATCTGCACTGTTACTGTGGTAACTGTTTTTAGCGGATTTAATGTGAGATTTGCAGTCATTCCAGCAGCCATAACAACTATCATGGTCTCACCGATTGCCCTTGAGACTGCAAGAAGAATGCTTCCAACAATTCCCGGAAGTGCTGCTGGCACAACAACTTGACGAATTGTCTCAGATTTTGTTGCACCAAGTGCGTAAGCACCATCTCGTAAAGATTGAGGTACAGCATTTATAACATCGTCAGATAGCGATGAAACAAAGGGAATAATCATAATTCCCATAACAAGACCAGCAGCAAGTGCACTCTCTGAAGAGACATCTAAACCAATAATGCTACCACTATCTCGTATCATTGGAGCAACTGTCAATGCTGCAAAAAATCCATAAACTACAGTTGGAATTCCAGCAAGAATCTCAAGCAAAGGCTTGGCAATTGATCTAAATGTTCGATTGGCATATTCAGATAGATATATTGCAGACATAAGACCTATTGGCACAGATACGCACATTGCAATTGCAGAGATTAACATTGTCCCCATAAAAACTGGAATAACACCAAACGAGCCAGAAGAGCCAACCTGATCAACCCTGATAGCCATCTGAGGACTCCACGCAAGACCAGTTAAAAAGTCAGTTAAAGGGATAATCCTAAAAAACCTTATTGCCTCATAAAGAACAGAGAGCACAATTCCAATGGTGGTAAATATGGCAATAGTTGAACATGCAACCAAAATATATTTTATAACCTGCTCAACATGGTTACGTGCCCTAAGTTTTGGGTGTATGGTTTTTTGTATTACAAGCATAGCACCAATTGCAATGGCAATAACAATTACACTCAAAGATGCGTGGCTAAGTGAGTTGAGTTTTTTGTAGTGTTCTGCTGCTGCAACCATTGAGGGGTTAGGGTCAGCAGATACAATGTTGCCATTAACCATATTTCTAATATCATTTATAATAAGGTTAAGCCTATCTGCTGGGAGATTTTGAAGCTGATCTGGTAGGCTTGCAATAACAAGGTCTGTTATTATGCGAGATTCAAATAAGAGCCAAAATGAGAATATAATCAGTGCTGGTATTGCACACCACAGAGCAGTCAAAGAGCCGTAATATGTGGGTCTTGAATGTAGCCCGCTTATTCCGCCAGCCTGACTTGCAACAGCATAAGAACGCTTTCTGCCAATAATAAATCCCATTGCAGACAACACCAAGATTGTAAAAAGCAGCATTGTAGGGTTCATGTTTGCATCCATAATAAAAATAAATCCTTAAAAGTATTTAAAAAAAACTAATTATTAAAGGTTAATTAGACCTTAAACTGACTAAGTATCACAGTTTGTTGTGATTAATTTTGTGCGGATTATAATTTGGTTTTGTTAGGATTGTATTAGGATTAGTTTAGAAATGTGTTTGGAAAAAATAAAAATTTAAGCATAAAAAGAGCTAAACTATTTTTATCTTGACATTATACTGAATTTATAAGCATTTTTTTATTGAATTTTTGATTTAATAACCCAATTACAATTTTGGATTGACTCACTATGGTTAGAGCTATCTTAAAAATATCTCTGTTTATATTTGCGATTGCATCTATTTTGATTTTTATATTGCTTCCCCATGTAATATCGCCAATCGCCCAAAGGCTAATTCTTGAAAAAACTGCATCAATAGAGGCTCTTAAAAATTTTAAGTTAGATGTCCAAAATATTGGCATATCAGGTGTTGGTATTGGCAAAATCACAACTGGCGAGTCAATCTCAGTTGACTCTTTATTTTGCTACTACTCTATTAAATCGCTTATGAAAAAAAAGGTGGATCGCCTTGCTATTTCAGGGCTTGAGATAAATGGGGACATTGAAGGCAACTCATTTGTTTTAAAAGATTTTCCAACAAAAAATAGTAAGCCAACTGAAGATAGCCAAAAAGAGAAACAAGAAAATAACCTAATAGATAATTTGGCTATACTTGAATTTTTGCCGCCGGTTATAGAGATAAACCACTCTTTTTTAACAATAAAAAATAGCAGCAGTAACAATACATTGACAGTTCCATTTAGCCTTATATGCACGGTTCAAAATAGCAATTTAAATAGTAGCTCAACAGCTATAAACCTATCAATAACGCCAATTATATTTGGGCAAGAAGCTAAAATATCTATAACAGCAGAGATTAGAGATACTATTGAATCTTTGGTTGTAAATATCCACAACATCTCATGGTCAGCTATTAACCAGCTTGTCTCAATATTTATACCTAAATCAGATATAAAACTTGTGGGTAGCTCTGATATAATAGTCTCAATGCAAGGCGATCTATTAAAATGGAGAGCAACTTTATCGCACATTGGCATAAAAGAGCCGATTCAATCAGAGATAAACAATATGGTTTTAAATCTTAACATAAATAGCCCACAAATAAGGGCTGACGGCTCTTTTTGGTTTGCAAATCCAAATATCTCACCAGTAAATGTTACTTACAATTTTAATAGCCAAAGCGATAAAAAATGGGCTGTAAAAATAAAGGGCAAAGAGATGTGGCAAGAAAAACCCTTTATTGTTGGGTCAGGCAAACAGCTTTTTCGAGCTATTGCACCAGATTTTCAGATAGATTGTAGCAGTAATGGGGACTCTTTAGAAGGAGAGCTAAAAGGCTCAGTTGGCGGTCTGGTTTATGATAGTCAAGGCATTAAATTAGATAAAATAGATTGCAATCTGCCATTTAAATACATAGATAAATCTAAAAAATTTAGCCTTGATGGTAAGTTAAACTTTGATGGTTTAGCAACTCTACCTATCAAAGCAGATGCTCAAATCTCCCAAAATGGTACGATTAAAGCTGGTTTTGGCTATAAACTTAATTCTATAACTGTAACGCCTGATTTGATAAAAAGGGTTTATCAAGGCAAAGATGGGCAAAAAGATGAGCTATTTTCAGACATAGATTTTAGCTTTAACATATTATCAGAAGGGAATTTTTCGCTCTATGATGGCAATATAACAAGCAGCATCAACCTTGATTTAAATAGCGGCAGGCTCTCAATTCCTGAAAAAAAAATAGATATAAGCGGGATCAAAAGTGCTCTATCTTTTAAGGGGTATCCTGATATTAAACCTTTATCTGGCTTAATTTTAAGGGCAGATAGGGTTGATATTAAAGATTTAAAAATATCTAATGCAGCCATTCGATATTCTATTGAATCAACACCAAATAGTTCACCCTCCCTTTTGATTGAAAATGCCCTTTTTGACTGGTGCGATGGCAAAGTTATATCAGAGTCTATCCGTATTCCATCAAAAAATGGAGATTATAATATCAGCCTATTTTGCGATAGATTAAAGCTCTCTTCACTTTTAAAGCAGGTGGGAAATTTTGAGGCAGAGGGAGATGGAACTTTAAACGGCAGGATTCCAATATCTATTTTAGGTGGAAATATAACATTTAACAACGGCTTTCTCTACTCAACGCCGGGTAAAGGGGGAAATATAAAGGTATCTGATAGTGATAAACTGACTGCTGGAATCGCAAAAGATACGCCGCAGTTTAACCAGTTGGATTTGGCAAAAGAGGCTTTAAAAAATTACAGGTATGAGTGGGCAAGATTTGGATTTAACACAAAAGGGGAAGAGCTTCTTGTTAAGATGGAGTTTGATGGAAAGCCCCAAAACACTCTGCCGTTTGTCTATAAAAAGGAGCTTGGCAGTTTTATCAGAGTTAGTGCTGATAAATCTGGTTCTAATTTTCAAGGAATTAAGATAGATGTAAACCTACAACTGCCATTTAACAGGGTATTAAAATTTGGAAATAAGATTAATAAAAAGGTGAAGTTTTGAAATCAAAATATAAAAATAGAGCAACTTTAAGGCTACTACTTATAAGCGGTGCAGTGGTTATATTGGATCAATTTACAAAGTATCTTATTGCAACTACCCTTATGTTACACGAAACAGTAGCTATTACCCCATTTTTTAATATTACCCATGTGTTAAATCCTGGTGGGGCATTTGGTCTTTTTGCTGATCATTCAGCTGTTGTGAGAAAATTCTTTTTTCTCTTTGTCTCTTCTGTTGTAGCTTGTGCTATTTTATGGTTCTACATCAAGACAGCAGATGGTTATCCTCTTCTTGCCTCAGGTTTAGCAGCAATTTTTGGCGGTGCTGTTGGCAATCTAATTGATAGATTTCGTTACGGAAAGGTTGTAGATTTTTTAGATTTCTACATTGGTTATTACCATTGGCCCGCATTTAATGTGGCAGATAGTGCAATATGTGTTGGAATGGCTATCTTTATCTATCACGTTTTATTGAACAAGATGCCAGACTTTTAAAAATTGAAAAATTAAGGAGAGCACGATGAAGGTTATTTTAATAATGGCAATGACTCTTGATGGCAAAATTGCTAAACACTCAATGGAGCCAGTTGATTGGACAGGCACGGCTGATAAAAAAAAGTTTGTTGAGATAACAAAAAATGCTGGTGCTGTTATTATGGGCTCAAGCACATTTAAGACCATTGGTCAGGTGCTAAAAGGCAGAAGAAATATTGTTATGACAAAAGAGCCATCTTTTTACAGCAATCAATTTGCAGGCAGTGATAATCTTGAATTTACAGATAAATCTCCAACTCAAATTTTAAAATCGCTTAAAGATGATGGATTTGAATCTGTGGCACTGATAGGTGGCTCTAAGATAAATAGCCTTTTTGCAGCTCAAAACCTAATTGATGAAATCTATATAACCCTTGTTCCTAAGATATTTGGACAAGGGCTTTGTCTTTTATCTGGTGAACTTGATATAAATCTTGAGCTTGTAGAGATGGAAAAGATTGATAACAACTCAATTTTATTAAGATATAGCTTGATAAAGCCCTAATGAGATATTTACATAAGAAGAGCTAAATCGAATTTAAAACAAGAGTCAGAGGCTTATCCTCTTCACTTTTCCCTTGAAACCTTACTGGTGCTGGCTTGCGATAGTGGTCACCACCATTATCTGCAGCAAGCCATCTCTCACGCATAGCCTCAACAATACGAAATGCGTTGGAGTTAGTATCAACAACATTTTTTTCCATCACAAGGGTAAGTTTGCCCTTTCTCTCTTCAAGGTGCATAAGTTTTGCGATTGGAACTCCAAGCGGCTCCCACATATCTAAATCGTGCTCTAAATTTTTTATAACAGCCATCTGACCAGTCGCTCCATTTGCAATAAGGGCAAATGCTGTAAGTCCAAGATTATAGGTGTAGTTGCAGTCAAACTTTGTGGGGCTGCTTCCTCTGCCATCGTATCCGTAAAAGTGGCTCTGAGTTTTAAAGTTTGGGACAGATTTTTTAAATATATCTAAAATTGAGGGGGGAACATTCTCATCATCAGTTATAATGCCACCACTGACTATTGCCTGTTTTAAAGTCTTTACTGAGATTATATTTTTTTTGATAAGATAGTAACAGCCCTTTTTATCGTCTAATCTGCAATCATCTTTGTAGTTTCTAAAAATTGTTGTGCCAATAAGTTCAGGATCAAGATTTGCTCGCTTCATGGTGTATAAAAAACGTTCCCCATCTATCCCAACCTTGTATTCACCCTTCTCTTTTAAGATATTAAGATAATCCTTGACCATATCCATTATGATTTTTTCTGTGTTTACCTGAGAAAATTGAAAATTTCCATGCGTATCTCTTTCAACTAAAAGCCCCTCTTGAAAAAACGATGGCAGATCATTAAAAAGCTCATCATCTCTTGCATTCCAGATAGATGATGCCTGCTTTTCAGTAATTCCACGCGATAGCCGCCGTAAATATTCAAGTTTAGCATCAAGCGAGTGAAATGCAGTATGAAAATCAATATCATGTATCTGATTATATTGGGCAATAATAGTGTTTAGCTTTATGATAAAAATCTGAATCTCATTTATAAACTCAAGAACACCCTCTGGAATTATCATAACTCCGTAATTTTTTCCATTTGCAGCACGCCTTACAATTGAATCACATATAAGCCTTGATAGATGGCGAAGCGTCATTCCATAGGCAGTGTAGTCAATCTCGCCCCTCTCTTTAGCTCTTTTTAACCTCTCTGCATCAACATAATCAGCTAAATCTTCCCCTATTAGCGTTAGATTTGCATGGGTCTGCAACGCAGCCTCTAATGCAAGGTGGCTTGCAACCCTTCCCATAACCTTGCAGACATGCCAATATTTAAGATCAGAGCTTGCATCAGTGCAAAGATTACTAATATTTTGAGCAAATGCTCTTGCAGCAGAGTGAAACCCAAATGAGATAGCACACAAAGTCTGACCATCTTCTGTGCGAATCTGAATATCACCATCAATTGTCTTTGGAATGCCAATAACCTGTATTCCATAGGGTTTAAGCTCTTGAGCAAGAAAGGCTGCGTTTGTGTTTGAATCATCTCCTCCAACAACTACAAGTGCATCAAGATTAAGCTCCTGACAGGTACCTTTAGATAGACGCATCTTCTGCTTTGAGTCTATTTTTGTTCTACCTGTCTTTATCATGGTAAAGCCGCCCATGTTGCGATATTTATCTACAAGCTCTGCTGTTATCTCAACATATCTGTTTTCAAGCAAGCCCTCTGGACCAAGTATGAATCCAAAAATTTTTGACTCAGGATTTGCATCTTTAGCAGCATCAAAAATAGCAGCAATAACATTGTGCCCACCTGGTGATGGACCTCCAGAAAAGACAACTCCAATATTACGCTTTTTAAAAAAATAGCTTTGAGAGTCGCTATTATCAGGCAAGCCAGCAACAACACGCTGAATGCTGTTATTGATTATATCTGGAAGCTGTTTTTCAGCCTCACGGTTTATTGCAAATCGGTATTGGGGTTGATCTTCAAGGGATACAAATCTATTTGAAAAAACCTTGCACCTGTAGGGGATAAAGGCTCTTCTATCAAGGGTATCGCTGTTTATATCTGCTACTGCTGTTTGAGTGGTGGGGTGTTTTAAGAGTGTTTCAATAGGTGTAATATCTGATGCTGTCATGGTTTTTTTAAAGCTCCATGTTAGACCATAATTTTTTAAAAAATAGTTTAATCGCTTTATTTTTAAGCTTTAGAGGTAGTGGCAATTTTTTTTGTCCATTATCCAATAACTACCCTGTTTCGACCTTCATTTTTAGCCCTGTAGAGTGCAGTATCAGCCCGTTCAAAGACAATCTCGTGGGATTTATCTCCATCTTTAACTTCAGAGACCCCAATGCTTACGGTCATTCTTATTGTATCTGTTTTATAAATAAATTCGATCTTCTCAATACTCTTTCTGATCTTTTCAGCAACAATAAACGCACCCTGACTTGATGTCTCTGGCATTATAACAACAAACTCCTCGCCTCCATATCGGGCAAGCATATCATTTGTACGAAGCACGGGGGTTGTACGTCTTGTGATCTCTTGAAGACATTTGTCTCCAATTGCATGACCATAGGTATCATTGACCTTTTTGAAAAAATCTATGTCAATAACAAGTATGGAGAATATGGTCTTGTACCTTAAAAAACGTTCCATCTCGTTGGTGATGCGTTTGATATAGGCACGGCGATTATAAGCCTTAGTTAATGGGTCTTGGTTAAGTTTAGTCTCAAGGTCTTTAGAGTGTTTGATTGCCTGATCCAGCTCTTTTTTTAGCTTTGAAAAGCCAGTCTGAAAATCTGTTCTGCTCTTTTCAGACATCATTTTCACAGCTTTATCTTTTGCTGTCTTCTCTTTTAGTGCAGTCTCAATAGATGCAAGTGTCTGAGATACATGGGTTTTTAAATCTTCAAGACGCTCTGAGACATCAACACTGTTTTTAAGATCACCAATTTCACGGTTTAATAGATTCCCAAACTCCTCATTAGATTGAGCATTGACACTGCTCTGCTCATAACTGTTTGTGATGCCCGCCTCAATTTGAAGAATCCTTTTTACAATCTCTGTCACAAATGCGGTGATCTTTTCTCTGTCAGCACCGACATTGTAGATATATTGCTGTATTAATGAGAAAAGCTCATCTCTTAAGCGTGTAATGGTATCAAAGCTATCTGCTAACTGAATAGCTAAAGCTATCTGATTAAGTTTTGATGTGTAAGAGGAATCAACAGTCTCTTTAAGCGAATTTACAAGATCAATATAGCCCAATTTTATTGCTTCAAGATGATATTTATCAGCATCACCAGAAGAAGAAAAGCTATCAACACCTTTGTCAGTAGGCTCTTTTACATCTTTTAATATGTCAGTCTGAACATGTATTAAAAGCCTCTCCGTGTTTTTTATCGACTCCCCTCTTTTAATCGCTGCACTAAGCTCTTTAACTGATGCTGTAAAAGATTTATTTTCATCTTTTATGTAGTCTAAAATTGGAGGCAGATACCTTGCATACATCTTTACAGTTGCCTGCATAGCATCTTCCATTTTATTTATCTCTTTTAAAAGCATCTCTTTTTGAGACTGAAGCTTCTCTGCCTTAGCTGTTAATTCTGCAATATTGGCATCTTTGTTCTGTTCATCTGTCATTTTAAAAAACCCTTGATAAAAACTTTGAAAATATAATCAGTTATAAAATTTGCTTTAAAAAAAGTTTTGTTCGATCATGGCTTGGGTTTGTGAAAAAGTGCTCTGGTGTGCCACTCTCAAGAATCTTTCCCTCGTCCATAAATATAACTCTATCTGCAACCTCTCTTGCAAATCCCATCTCATGTGTAACACACACCATAGTCATTCCCTCTTTTGCAAGAGTCTTCATTACATCTAAAACTTCGCCTATCATTTCAGGATCAAGGGCTGATGTTGGCTCATCAAATAAGATTGCCTTAGGGTTCATTGCAAGTGCCCTTGCAATTGCCACTCGCTGCTGCTGCCCCCCTGAGAGCTGATCAGGATAGACACCCTTTTTATCAGCAATTCCAACTTTTGTAAGAAGGCTCATAGTTATCTCATCAGCCTCAGCAGCGGAGCGTTTTCTTACCACATTTTGGGCAAGATTTACATTCTCTCTAACTGTTTTGTGGGGGAAAAGGTTAAAAGATTGAAACACCATGCCAAGTTCTGCCCGCACTTTATTAATATCTGTTTTCGGGTCTAAAATATCGACCCCATCAATAAGTATATGCCCCTGCTCTGCTGTTTCAAGCCTGTTTAGACAACGTAAAAATGTGCTTTTACCTGACCCTGACGGTCCAATAACAACAACAACCTCCCCTTTAGCAATAGAGGCAGAGACATCTACAAGTGCATTCACTCTATGAGGCACCATAAAGGTTTTATATATGTTGGTTACTTCTATCATAATTTAAATAGTCCCAATTTATTTTGTTGCTTTTAAAAACTCTTTTTTTTAAGAATACATTGTCCGTTTTTCAAGGTATTGCAGAAGCATTGATAAAGAGAATGTCAACACAAGATAGAGAAGGGCACAGACAAACCATAACTCAAAAGGTTGTAGGCTTGTTGTTACAACCTCTCTTGTTGCCTTTGTAAGCTCTCTTATCGCTATTATTCCAAGAAGAGATGAGTCTTTTATAAGGCTTATAAATTGACCAGCAAGCGGGGGAAGTATTCTTATAAATGCCTGAGGAAGTATAACATGATACATGCTCTGAGCATAACTCATGCCAAGAGATCGAGAGGCTTCTGTCTGACCTCTGTGGATCGATTGAATACCAGATCGCACAATTTCAGCAACATAAGCACCAGTAAATGTTGCAAGTGATGCAACACCAAACCACAACGGAGGTATTTGAGAGATGCCGTAGTTAGCAAGCATTGTATTTACAAGTGTCCCAAGTACAAAATACCAGATAAAAATCTGAACCAGAAGAGGCGAGCCTCGAACAATCTCTATGTAAGTTATTGCAAGCCATTTAAATGCAGGGTTTGATGAGATTCTTGCAAGACCTGCAAAAAGTCCAAGCACTATACCAAATATAATAGCTATAAAACTAACATAGAGAGTAAGCCAAAGACCTTGCAGAAGAATACCAACCTTCCATTGCTTATAAGATGCTAAAGTATCTCCAACAAATACAAGATCACCTTCAGATACTTTGACATCATTATTTGATGGAATTAAATAATCTTTCTTTTCGCCACCATCTTCAGTTATATGGATTGTGGTTTTACCGTCAGAGCTTTTGATTGAATCAACCACACCTCCTGAGTCTGTCTTAATTAAAACCTCTTCGTTATAAAAGAAGTATTGAGGGACACGAAACCACCTCCATGTATAATCAATCTTTAGTGTGCAGTAGTACAGCCCTCCTATAAAAATTGATATGACTAAAAAAAAGACCGCTACCCACATATAGTAGGCTCTTGCCTGCTGTTTCTGAAGAAGAGATGTTGATGAATCCATCTGTTGGCATTAACTCCTTCCGTATTGTTGCCTATTTAAATTATCTACTTTAAATTATCCACGCGATAGGTTTGACAACTTCACAGAAACCAAAAAAGTTGTCAAACCTTTAAAGCTATTTTAATTAAGGTTAACTTTACTGAACATTTTTGATCCAGTCAGTTGATTTTATCCACTTATTGTAGATGGTGTCGTATCTTCCATCATTTTTAAGCTGTCTTAAAAAGTTATTTAAGAAATTGAGAAAATCTGGATCACCTTTATTTATTGCCCAAGCAAGTGGCTCAAAAGTGAATGGCTGATCTAAAAATATAGCCTTACCAGCCCCCTGCTGTGCCATGAATACAACGCAATATGGCAGATCATAGACAAAAGCATCAGCCTTTCCATTAACAACCTCAAGTGCAGCTTCTGTCTCTGTTTCAAAAGATTTGTAGGTAGCTTTGGGGATTTTACCCTTAACAGCAGACTCTCCAGTTGTGCCAAGTTTTGAGGTTACAATAAACTTAGGATCATTTAGCTCTTTATATGATGTTATTGTTCCTTCATGTTTTTTGTTCAAAATAATTGTCTGACCAACAATTATGTATGGATCGGCAAAGTTTATTTTAAGATTTCTATCTTGAGTAACAGTCATACCACTCATTATGATGTCAAACTTATCTGTAATTAGCGAAGGGATAATTCCGTCCCACGCTGTGTTTACAGGGACAAATTTAACACCCATCGCCTTAGCCATCTCCTTTGCAATGTCAATATCAAAACCTACAAAGTTACCCTTCTGATCAGTCATCTCAAATGGCATATATCCAGCCTCAAATCCAACTCTAAGCTCCCCTTTTTTAAGGACTTTCTCCAAAGTTGATTTTTGTGCAAGCTCAATATCAGCAGCAAAAGAAGAGTTAAATACAAAAAAGATAGAGCAGATTGCAATTAGAGATAATACGATAAAACTTTTTTTCATCTTTTAAGCCTCCTGAAAAATTAAAAAAATGGTAAATTACAAATTGATAAAATAAAACTTTAAATGGGTAATAAAACAGATTATATTCTGATAATAGAACTTTTCATTTCTGTATATTAAGATGAGGATA